>JAIRPY010000001.1 GCA_031256905.1 Spirochaetaceae bacterium | reverse complement strand
TTGTGTCTTGGCATCCGACAATACCCGCGGCCGCCAGCAAAACCGTAAGCCCTAAGAGTTGGGACCTGGTCAGACACCTAACGCCCTTCCCAAAAGGACGGGCAAAACCGAAAAAACGCTTGCTTTTCATATAATACTCCTTTTTAAAATTCCTCCGGAACAATCTTCCGGTTAGGGATTGCAAAAAATAAAAACCGGCGGCTCCCTTGGCAAAAAACAAAGAAACCGCCAGCTTCACGCAGGGAAAAAAATGAGAAAAAAAGAGAAAAAGACTATTCCCTTCAGCGTCTCTTAGCTCAAACGCCGCTGGGGGGGGGGGGGGGGGGTAAGCATTTTCAAATAAATTTTATGCATACCTTAAATATAATACCCTAATTAAAAAAATGTCAACAACTTTAGAAAAGAACCGTTCTTTTTTCTGATTTTTTTGCAAATTTTTTTTCTTTGTCCGGCGGGGCAAATTCGGTAAAAATACCTCCAAAAGCTCTTGACAAAAATAAAAATTGAAGGAAGCGTTTAAAGAAATGTTTTAAAGAAGCGTTTAGCGTTTAAAGAAGCAAGCAAAACATACGTAACATTAGGCGAAATGGGAGCTGAAATTGTAGAAGCCCATATTTAGCCGGAACGTTATTTGACTTTTATAAACAAATCCTTTTTTATATAAAGCCGAAATAATTTCTTCCGGTTTTAATAAGGGATATTTAAGACCCCTTTTATAAGGCCATCTCCAAGGTTGTTATATAAATCGGCTCATTTTGAAAGGGTAATAATAGGGCTTATATGCGTTTTTTGAAAATTTTGAAAAAATAGGTTGAAAAATATTTACAAAAGGGGTATAAAAATAACATATACTCAAAGATAGATTCTTACTCTTTCGGTAAAATCAGGGAGGAATGAAAATGAAAAAAGCCTTTATTCTCGGGGCAACTCTGATGGGATTTATCCTTAATGGTTGCGATAACCCGGCGGCAGAAAAAGAAACGACTTACTATTATCAAACTGGCGGCGTAAGTAATACCGCATATAATGTAATAATGGAAAACCCAGGCCTGGAGGCTCAACACTCCTTGATTTTTTGTAATCAGTATCCCGTTACCGGGGATATATACCGAGAAACAGTCCAGGGATTCTCGAGAACCCAATTGGAAAATGACTTGGACCTAATAACGGCCTCGGGTTTTTCAAAAACCCAATTTTTGAGAACGTTGGATTCAGCCGGGACAATTTTTGAAATGTTTCTAATGCCAAACAGCGATAAGGTTTATTTCTATGTAGAAAAAGAATAAAAACCGGCGCATACATGAACGATCAGAAGGATAAAGAAAAAATGCGTATTTTAGCAAAAGATATACTAGTAAAGGGTCCTCAGGAAGAAGTCGAAGTAAAAGGCTGGGTTCACCGAATTCGTGAACTCGGGGGCATTACGTTTGTCATTCTTCGGGACCGTTCTGGGATAATCCAACTGGTGCTGGAAGGTCCCCCGGACTTTACCGTAGAAACCGTCATCCGAGCCGTCGGCGAAGCGGCAAAAAACGAAAAAGCCCCGGGAGGCCTGGAAGTCAAAGTTCGGGAATGGGAATGCATCTCCAAACCTATCGGAGACCTGCCCTATCAGGTAAACGGAGATCCCTCAAAAACCGGCCTCGAAGCCCTTCTCGACCATCGGGCGCTCTCCCTTAGAAACCCCAAAATCCGGGCAATTTTTAAGGTTCAGGCTGTTATCATCGAAGCCTTTGCCGACTTCTTCCGCTCCCAAGACTTCACCGAAATAAAAACCAGCAAACTCGTCGGAAGCGGCACCGAAGGAGGCACCGAACTCTTTGAAGTCGATTACTTTAACCGAAAAGTATACCTCGCCCAATCCCCGCAGTTGTATAAACAGACCTTAGTCGCCAGCGGTCTGGAACGAGTCTTTGAAATCGCCCCGGCCTACCGAGCTGAAAAACATGATACCCCCCGGCACCTCAACGAATACGTTTCGATGGACATCGAAATCGGCTTCATCGAGTCTGAAAAGGACCTCATCGACCTTGAAAAAGGAATGCTGACCCATATTTTTGAAGAAATTGCCCGAAAAAATAAAGCCGAACTGGAAATGTATCAGGCCTCCGTGCCGGACCCGGAGGCAGTATATAAATCCCCAACGATTCCTTACGAAGAAGCGGTCAAAATAGCCTCGGCTGAAGCGGCCAAATCCGGCGGAGGACGGATTTTCGACATCAACCCCGAAGCGGAACGGTATCTCTGCGTCTGGTCTCTGCGGGAACATGGCTCGGATGTGACCTTTGTCAACGAGTTTCCCCGGCGGCATCGCCCTTTTTACACGTATCCTCTGGACGCCGCCCGCACAATGAGTTTCGACGCCCTATTCCGGGGACTGGAAATTACCACCGGCGGCCGGCGTCAGCACGACTACCAAGCTCTGCTGGAAGCCTTGCCCAAATTCGGACTAAAACCGGAACACCTGGAAGGATATTTATCGGTATTCAAGTACGGCTGTCCGCCCCATGGGGGTTTCGCGGTAGGCTGTGAACGGCTGACGCAAAAAATTCTCGGTTTGAGCAATGTGAAAGAAGCCAGCCTCTTTCCCCGGGACCGCAAACGCGTTGAACCCTAGCTCCCGGGGGCGTTAAAACCCGCTTGCCGGGCAGAAGCGCACTGACCTTGTAGAGGTATGAGTATGAAAATGATGCGGGCTATACTGCAAAGTCTAGGCGCAAAGCCGATAAGGGGCCTATGAGTGAAATCCTGTAAATGGATAGCTTTTGTCGCATCCCGATATATATCGAAGGGCCAGAGGAATTCGCCGGCTTCGGTGTTGTCTGTGATTGGAATCGCCACGGGAGTGTTGGCCTTGACGGTTATTCTCGCGGTAATGAACGGATTACAGCTGGGTTTTATCGAGAGCATCCTTGAAATTTCTTCGTACCATATTAGAGGGGAAGTTCCTTTTGCGGAGCCGGCGGCCCTTCCGCCGGAGCAGGCTATTTCGGCTATAGCCGGAGTTCCGGGGGTTACCGCGGTTTTGCCTTTTCAGGAATTTCATGGGCTTATCCAAAAGGGCCGTTCAGAGTATGCCGCGGTAATTCGGGGGGTGCCGCCGGACGCGCTTTCCCTAGACCGGGGCTTGGCGGAAAAACTTACCTTTGAGTCGGGTTCGTTCGCGCTCGAAGAAGAGCGGACAATTCTGCTGGGAGCGGAGCTGGCGAAACGGCTTTCCGCGAAAGTAGGAGATCGCATTACGTTGGTATCCATCGCGGGGCTTTTGGGGGATCCGGAAGAAGCGGTGGATTCCCGTTTTACGGTAACCGGCCTTTTTCGGTCCCGCTTTTATGAGTACGATCTGGGTTGGGGTTTTATCAGCCTGGAGGATTCCGAAAAATTGGAAGCGGGTCCCCCTATTATCGGCATAAAAATCAAGAATCGGTGGCTGGACGGCAGAATAGCGAATCTCATCAGCAGTCTGCCCGAGTCCCAGGGGCTTAAGATAAGCACTTGGCGGGATTACAATCGGGCGTTTTTCGGGGCTTTGCGGACCGAGAAACTGCTCATGTTTGTGCTGGTGGGGCTGATTTTTATCGTGGTGGGGCTGAATATTTTTCAGTCCCAGCGGCGGGTTATTCTTGAACGGCAGGAAGATATTGGCTTATTTCGGGCTTTCGGCGCGGGAGAGCTGGCGGTACGGCTGGTTTTTGTGTGGGATGGTTGCGTCATCGGGCTGACCGGCGGAGGAATCGGCCTGGTTTTGGGGTTGATCATCGCCTCCCGAATAGCCCAGATAATCGACGCTTGGAACAATCTCATCGATTTTGTATTGAATCTTCGAACCTTGGGAATTTTTCCTTCGGGCATTTTTTATATTCAGGAAATTCCTTCCCGAATCATCCCTCATGAAGTAGTGCTGATCTTTCTTTTCGGCTTTTTTTCTGCGGTTTTATCTTCCTGGTTTGCTTCCGGCCGAGTCTCCCGGACCCGCCCGGCGGAGGTTCTGCGGTATGAGTGAGGTCTTAGTTCGGGCCCTTAATTTGGTGAAAAATTACGTTTCCGGGGTGGAGACTCTGCATATTCTCCGGGGAATCAGCTTTGAAGTGATGCAGGGGACCTCGGTAGCCGTGACCGGCCAGAGCGGAAGCGGAAAAAGCACCCTCCTCAACATCCTCGGCGGCCTGGACCGATGCGATTCCGGCTCTGTCGAGGTTGCCGGCATGGAAATTACCGGCCTTTCGGAAAACAGTCTTTCCGGGTATCGCCGGGATAAAGTGGGATTCATCTTTCAATTTCATTATTTATTGAAGGATTTTACCGCCCTCGAAAATGTGATGCTCCCGGGATATATGGGAGGGATGAAAAAAAAGACGGCTTTGGAAAAAGCCCGAATTCTTCTTGAAGATGTGCATTTATCGGATCGGCTTCAGCATTTTCCGTCCCAGCTTTCCGGCGGAGAACGCCAACGAGTAGCGGTAGCCCGCGCGCTGGTGAACAACCCGGATTTGATTCTCGCGGACGAGCCTACCGGCAACCTAGACCCGGATAACAGCGGCATCGTGGCGGAACTCCTCTACGCAAACGCGGAAAAATGGGGCAAAACCCTCATAGTCGTCACCCATGATGAGAAAGTCGCCGGAAGAGCCGCCTATCGGTACAGCCTTGAGGGAGGGCTTATTCTGTGAAGGCCGGCTTTTTTATCGCCTTCCGGTATCTTTTGGGCAGAGCCGGCGAAGGAGGCCGGTATCTGCGAGGCGCGGCGACCGGCATAGCTTTAAGCCTGGTGCCGATTATCGTTACCCTCATTGTATCGGATGGCATGATTCGGGGCATCACAGACCGGCACCTCGAGCTGGGGACCGGGCATATTCAGGTGTATAACGTCATCGACCCGGACAGTCCGGAAAGCATCGCGCCGGCGGTGGCGGAAGCCCAAGGAGTCCGGGGAATCTGGGCTGAACGCCGAGGCCTGGGCATCCTCATCGGCGAGAGAGGAAAAATCGGCGCGACCCTCCGAGCGGTGGAACCCTCGTTTTGGGAAGACCCGGAAAGCCGCAGATACCTTACGGTCCTTGCCGGGGACTCGGAGCTTCAATCAGACCGCGAAGTCTTGCTGGGAGAAGCTCTCGCCGAAAGCATCGGCGCGGAAGCAGGAAAAAATGTCCGGCTCCTGACTCTCAGCTCAGAAGAGGATAAAAATATCCCTAAAATCACGCTCTTCAAGGTCCGGGGAATCATTTCGTCCGGATACAGAGAACTTGACGCGCTCTGGTGTATTATGACCTACGAAGCTGGAAAAACGGTTTTATCTCCGAAAAATACTACCTCTTCTCTCCTAGTAAAAATAAATGAACCCTATAAAAAGGCGGATGAAATGGTCCGCTTGTTCGATTACACCCTCAGTCCTCATACTGCGTATACTTGGCAGGAACTTCAGCCTTCGCTGTTTGGCTCTTACGAGTACACGAGGCGGCTGTTGCTGTTTATTATGGCTCTTATTGTGCTGGTGGCCGCGGTGAATGTGTCTTCCGCGACTTCCATGCTCGTCCTAGAGCGGCAACGGGATATTGGGGTTCTCAAGGCGGCAGGGGCAAGCCCCGGCGGAACAAGCCGGATTTTTCTCTGGGGATCCTGCCTAACCGGCCTTACCGGCGCGGCGGCCGGCATCAGCGCGGGGCTGATCATCGGAAATTGCATCAATCCGCTTATTCATGGTCTTGAAAATATTTTAGGTTTTTTTTCCGGGCTTTTTCACGGCGGCGAGATTAAAATTTTAGACCCCGGATTTTACCTTGAAACCATTCCTATTATCATTGATTGGACCGCGGTTTTTTTCATTGCTTTATTTACGGTGGCCTGTTCTGTTATCGCTTCATGGATACCGGCGCGGCAGGCGGGAAAAATCAAACCCATCGAAATCCTGCGGAAATATTAAATTGGAGTTATCAACAGTGATTTTGAAGCTTGGAATAGGGAAATTGGAGTTCAGAACTCGAGATTCTTGGTCCACGGTGAACATCAACTGACATCCCGCGCCGCAGTACGCGCAGGTAGTCTTAATTTCTTTAACTGCCATAATTTCTCCTTCGTATAGTTCATTTTACGCGCCTGTAAAAGA
>JAIRPY010000028.1 GCA_031256905.1 Spirochaetaceae bacterium | reverse complement strand
GAGGTTTTCAAGCCGTTGGTGTATCTTCATATTCCGCCTTTGTCAACAATCCCACGCCTAAAGGCGGGGGCTTGAGGCTTGCTCCTCAAGATTTCTGCTTCTTCCCGTTGCCGGTATTTCCACGGCAGTTTCACTCTTGTTTCCAAGAGCCAGAGCCGCCATGTCCGCAGACGTTAATTCCCCGCGTTGCACGGGTATGCGTTTCCCTAATTCAGCAAGATTTTCCGCCGCATTCCTATCGCGGTCATGCCGCGCCCCGTACTCAGGACACGCCCACTCCCGCTCGCGCAACAGCAAATCTTTCTTTACATATCCGCATACATGACACGTCTTTGAACTCGCAAACCAGAGGAATCGACAAGAGCCGAGGGTTTTATTGAGAAATACCTGCTGGCCGGCGGTTGGATAGAGTCTTACTTTGAAAGCCCTCTGGATATTCATAGATTTATGCTAACCTATCTTTGTGTAAATAGCAAGCAGTCCCTGCAACAAATTGTATTCTGCTCTGCCGCCTTATATCCCCACGCATTAGAAAAAAAAGGCGGGGGTTTTACGGCGGTCTTGATAAAGTATCTTAGGGTTTCTGCCGATAAGAAAATATGAAATGGCGCTTCCTCGGTATGCTCCTCCTCGCAAATCAGATGCTGTTTTCGCAGACTGCGGCGAATTCAGAAACCGCGATTGTCGCGGCTCGGCAGAAATTCAACGCCGGCAGAGATTTGGAATCCAAGAATCGTATGGATGAAGCCGGCTCCTTTTATAGCGAAGCCGTGGAACTTTGTCTCGACGAAATCGCCCGAAACGCCCGAAACGAAATGTCCTATGTAATTCTAACATGGACCTTGCAACGGCAACGAAAATACGCGGACGTTCTCGAATGGGGCGGCCGAGGGCTCCGAGTCAACCCGGACAACTACCCCCTCATCGAGGTGATGGGAGAAGCCTACTTTTACCTCGAAGATTACGACCGTTCTCTGCGATGTATGGAACATTATGCCAATGCGGTCCCCCGGGGAGACCGAGTTTCAACGGCCTATTTTTTCATCGGCGAAATTTTCAGACTGAAAAAAAAATATCTCCATGCGGACATCGCCTATTCTACCGCGCTCAGACTCGAACCGAATTTACCCCTCTGGTGGTACAGACTCGGCTTGGTGATGGAAGCCCTCCGCGAGTACCCCCGGGCCATCGACGCCTTCGAGCGGGCGGTCCGCCTCCGGCCGGGCTACCCAGAAGCCGGTCAGGGCCTGGCCCGGGTCAAAAAAGCCTCAGGAGCATAATATGAATATTCGGGCTGTAGTTTTTGATTTCGGCAAAGTCATTTCCTTTCCTCCAGCGGATTCGGTACTGGAAAATTTATCTGAGATAAGCGGTATTCAGCCGGATACCCTGGACGGGCTGATCAATAAATATCGGAACGAGTATGACCGGGGAACCCTTTCTCTGCGGGAATATTACCTTCGCATCCTGCGAGAAGCGAAGGTTTCCGTCGATCCGGCGGATTTGGAAGAAATGTTGCGCATCGATCTCGGTGCCTGGGCGCGAATCAATCCTGAAACGGTTTCGCTTATGAAAGACGTCAAACAGGGAGGATACCTTCTCGGCATCCTTTCCAATATGCCCCAGGACTTTTTGGCGTACGGCCGGAAGAATATTCCGGTTTTTCATCTGCCCGATGTAGGCGTTTTTTCCTGCGAAGTCAACGCAATCAAGCCGGAGCCTGCAATTTACCGGATCTGGCTTGAACGCGCTTCCTGCGCGCCCGAAGAAACCGTATTCTTCGACGATTTACAGGCAAATGTCGACGCCGGAAGAAAACTCGCTATCGAAGCCCTGCTGTGGAAAGACAGCAAAACCGCCCGAAATGACCTGTTTAGACTCGGAGTAGACGTGTAAAGGGGGCTTTTGTGGAACTGCTTAAAACAATCATTACTTTGATAGTAGTAGTGATACCTATGATTGTGCTTGCGCCGATAGGATTACTGTTTTATCTGCTTGGATTTTTGGGACTTAGGAAGCCGATGACGTATATGATATACAAAATCGCCCAGGGCTGGTCAAAAGCAATGGTAATGAGTACCGGTTGTAAAGTTACCGTCCGGGGACAGGAGCATATCCCAAAAGAAGGAGGCCTTTGTTTCGTAAGCAACCATGCCAGTGTGTTTGATATTCTGTTGATCGTCTCTCTTGCGGGGCGTCCGGTGGGGTTTATCGCGAAACAAGAGTTAGCGTTCGTACCTTTTGTGAATGTGTGGATTTTTTTGATCGGCGGACTGTTTATTGATCGGAAGAATATCCGGAAAGCCTTGAAAACAATTCATGGCGGAATACAGCGCATCTCGGCGGGAAGCGCGATAGCGATTTTTCCTGAAGGCACCCGGAGCCGAGGACAGGGACTGTTGGCCTTTCGGTCTGGGGCGATGAAACTTGCAACCCAGTCCGGCGCGCCGATTGTGCCTATAGCGATAACCGGCAGTTATGACGTTTTCGAGCGAACTTATCGTATTCGGGCCGCGCCGGTGAGCGTTACGTTTCTGCCCCCGATTATCACCGCAGGCCTCAGCCCGGAAGAACGCAGGAAACGTCTCGCGGATCAGGTTCATGCCGCTATCGCCGAAACTATAGCTAACCCTTGCTGAAATCGAAACCGCAAGGTATGACTAGAATATGAAACATTTTTTGAAATTGACGTTTTTGTGCTTTTTTACGGGAACTTCAGCGTTTTTTGCGGAAGCCCAGGTTACCGTATACGGACTTACCGGTCCGTCAGGCCTCGGCATGATTCGGCTGTTTGAACAACCTCCTAAGTATTCCGGCACAGCCTTGAAGGTTGAAGCTCTCCCTCAACCGGACCTCATGGCGGCCCGGCTTATCTCCGGAGAGGCGAAAATCGGAGTTCTGCCTCCGAACATAGCGGCGAAAATCGCCTCCGCCGGCAAGGGAATCCAAGTAGCCGCAGTCTTGGGAACCGGTATGTTGAGTCTCCTCACCAGGGATCCTTCGATTCAGCGCATCGAAGACCTGAAAGGCCAGTCCGTTGAAGTCGCAGGACCGGGGGCCACCCCGGATTACGTGTTCCGCCGGATTCTCCTAGCCAAAAAAATGAATCCCGACAAGGACCTCAAACTGAATTATTCCCTGGGTACATCTGAAATCGCCCAGTCTCTTATTGCAGGCCGAGTTTCCACCGGACTTCTCCCGGAACCCTTCGCGACTATGGCCCGGGCCGGCAAACCGGATTTGCGGCTGGTGTCAGACATTCAACAAGAATGGGCGCAAGCCGGCGGAAATGGCAACTACCCCGTAACGGTCCTGGTGGTCGCCGGGGATTTTGCGGCCTCTCAGCCGGCTCTGCTGAAGACCATCTTGAACGCGGTAAAAAGTTCCATCGAATGGGTGGTATCCCATCCCGCTGAAGCCGGCGCGCTGGCGGAAAAACACCACATGGGAATAGGGGCTTCTGTGGCGGCCGCGGCTATTCCCCGGAGTAATTACGTTTTCATTCCGGCCTCGGAAGCTCGGCCGGGGCTTGAAGCCTTGTATCGGGCCTTTCTTGAATTTGCCCCGGCTTCTATAGGCGGGAAACTTCCAGGGGAAAATTTTTACCTCAAATGGTAAATAAAGGATGAAAGGCCCCGGGAAAAAGCTGATCTGGACTTTGCTGGGGATAGGGACCTTGATTTTTGCTTGGCATATAGGTTCCCAAGTTGCTGGGAGCGATCTGCTATTTCCCGGTCCCGGGGCGGTTTTGAAACGCTGGATCGCGCTGATTCCTACCGAAGAATTCCGTCAAGCCTTAATCGCTAGTTTTTGGCGTACTCTGCTGGGTATGGGCATTGCCGGGCCCCTGGGAGTGGGGATCGGCCTTATCTCCGGACTGGACAGCAGAGGCGGCGCGTTTTTCCGTCCCCTCTTCATGGTGATAGGGGCTACCCCGGTGATGTCGGTGATTCTGATTGCCTTTCTCGCGCTGGGATCGGAACGGACCCCGATTTTTACCGCTTTTCTCATGGTATTTCCGGTGATGACGGCCAATACGATTGAAGGATTACATGGGATTGACCCTCGTCTGAAGGAGCTGTTCGCGGCGTACGCTTTGCCCCGGAGGGATGCTCTGCGGTATCTGTACCTTCCGGGAATTGCGCCTTTTGTCTTGGGCGGGCTCCGGAGCGCGCTTTCTCTTTGCTGGAAGGCCGTGGTGGCCGCAGAAGTTTTGGTTCAGCCCCTGCGGGCCCTGGGAACCGGTATGCAACGGGCAAAAGCTCAACTCGAAACTCCGGATCTGTTTGCCTGGACTCTTGCCGCGGTGTCGGCGGCGGGGGTTTCGCAGTATCTGCTCACCCTTTTGCTGAAATTTTGCCGTCCCTCTTCAGGATTTGGGAAGGCCCCTAAGCAGGATATAGCCGGCCCCGGCGGAGTGTAGGAAAATGCTTCGTCTTGAGAATATTACGTTTGGTTTTGGCGAAAGGCCGGTGTTTACGAATTTTTCTCTTACTTTTGGGGAGGCCCAGAATCCGTTGGTTATCCTTGGTCCTTCTGGGTGCGGCAAGACGACTCTGCTCCGGCTTATGGCGGGCCTGCTGAAACCCTGGGCCGGACGGGTGATTCCGCCGTCAGCTCCCGGGTTGTCTGGGTCGGCCTTTGTGTTTCAGGAGCCCCGCCTGATTCCATGGCTTACGGTCCGGGAAAATGTATTGCTTCCTTTAAAGCGCGTTATGTCCCGGCAGGATGCGGAAGAACGTTCCGCCCGGTTTTTGGAATCCCTGGGGCTTGCGGAAAAATCGGCGGTATACCCGGACGCGCTTTCCGGGGGGCAACGGCAACGGGTTTCGATGGCCCGGGCTTTTGCCTATCCGTCTCGGGTGTTATTTATGGATGAACCCTTTCAATCTCTGGATATTCCTCTGCGGATAGAACTTATGGAGATGACCCTCAACCTGATTGGGGAAGAGCCTCGGTTTCTGGTCGCGGTTACCCATGATCCTCGGGAGGCGGTTTTTCTGGGCCGGCGGATTTTGGTATTAGGTTTACCCGGCGGAAGAATCGTCTTGGATGAACAAGTCTCCCGGGAACGCCCGGCCGGCCCTTATGTCTTCGGCGATGCTTCCCGAAATCTGGAATCTCGGGTGATGCAGGCCTGCATCGAAGCTCTCCCGGGATAGCCTCAGCGGACGCAACCCTGAACGGCGATGGTGACCTCGGCGATGGCCCGCTCAAGCTGATCCAATATCGGCTTTGTCAAGAACTACCCTATATGTCAAGGAAGTTTACCGAGTTTTTCTTTGTATTCCTTCAATAACCGCTGGTCTTCTCGGACTTGTTCAATACCTTTTTTAATCATTTTTCTACAGAAACTCGCCCACTCTGCGTAAGGCTCCAGTTCTTTCCAAGCTCCGAAAAATTCTTCCCGTTCCGCCTCAGTGAGTTTGACCTGTATCTTTTCGGGAATCGTAATGCCGTCAGTCGGATACTTCGTTCTGCCCATAAAATCTATTGTACTACATCTCCGCTGTATTAGCAACATGAGAGGCAATAAAAAAAATTAAAATTATATACAATACTTGTTGACAAATAAAATCAAATAGAGTACTATTTATTATATTAGAGGACAAAATGAATTTATATGTGGACGAAACCATCAAAGCGGAAATCCTTGAGTTGCTACCCGATTCGGGCGCGGAGGATATTGCTCATATAGCGCGCTACCTGTTCCGGGTAGGCGTATCTTCCGAGCGGGAACAGCGTTCTTTCCCCGCCCAACCGGTCCAGCCCCAGACCGTTCCTATAGCTAAGTTTTTCTGAAAGTT
>JAIRPY010000074.1 GCA_031256905.1 Spirochaetaceae bacterium | reverse complement strand
ATTTCCTCAAGAGATTCCTCTCCCCTATTTCTGAAATAAGCCAAAATTGCAGATTTTTTGCCAGCAATGGTATTATCTACGATAAAATTCATATTTTAAGATTAGCATAAGATTTTTTTATGCAATACTTTTAAAGGGTATATTTTTTATACAAATACGGTTTTTACAAAAAATATACAGCATTGCACATAACGTTCCGGCTGTAGCGACGTTTTTTGCGCATACAAGCCTGGTATGCGATGTGGGGGCGTACTCCAATAAATTAATATTCCATAACTTCAAATTTTTTAAACAGGACACCACTAATTTGAGCAATATCTAAACATTCAGTATTTAATAGTTCCATTATTTCTTGTTTTATTTTATTTTCATTTTCAGGTATTAAATCAGAAGCATTTTTTGTTGCAAAATATTGTCTAATGAAATCTTTCATTTTGTCAACTTTTGCATTTAATTCTATTCTTGAATCATTTATATTTTGATTATATTCTAAAACAATATCAAGTAAAACCGTATGTTGTTCTTTTGAATTAACCCTCATAATCCCAAGATGGGTGAAAGTCTCATATTGAGGAATAGTATTTTCATACTGTGATTCTGAAGCAATACTATTATTATCGTTAAGTACTATGAAACTGCCAACAATAACTATCAGAAATATTATAGAAACCGCTATTCCAATTGAGTTTAAAACAATACCAGCAATTGCAATTCCAGTTGATTTGCCATCTTTTTTTGCCCTAGAGCGGCTTATTGCGCTTAATGGAATACCAATAATTCCAAAAACAAGCCCAATCCCCATAAAACTTAATACTGTACTTAAAATTCCCAAAACTAATCCTGCAATATCCATTTCCTTCCTCCACTACAGCTGTATTATTATCCTTTTTATTAAAAATGTCGATACAAGCAGGACAATAATAATCTACATCGGCTACCGCATTTTTGATATGAATAATTTTACCCTTATTATCTTCTGCAAATAAATTTAATAATTCCATATTTTTTCCTGATTGTTTGTAAGGATTCTATTTTTTCATTTTATCTTGTCAAGTATTTTTTAATTAAAAGCCGGCGGGTTGGCGTTTAAACATGACGATTCTTCCGAAAACGATATTTCGGAAAAAAATACCTCCCTGACACATCTGCTCCATACAGGCGGCCGAAACACGCTCTCTACTTCCCAGACGATTTGTAAATTCAGCCTACGTAATTTCAAAAATTCTGTCAAGAGGGCAAAGTCAGGAAATATCCTAAAAAAAATTGAAAGATCCCGCCCAATAAGCTATACTAAAGGTATGTTGCTAAAAACTTTTTTCAGGGCTTCTTTGCCCTGGGTGTTAAGCCTCGCCGCCGCAGGAGCCGGCCTGTCAGCCCAAGCAATCCGGGAAACCCGCCCCGGAACCCCTCAAACCGAAGTATACTCCCAGCCCGAGGCGGCAACCCAAGAAAGCCTCCCGCTGAAGAAGCTCTCCCTCTTTTCGTCCGGGGTGGGGTATTTTCAACATTCAGGAACCATCGCCGGCTCCGGGGAACTCGCCCTGCCCTTCAGCGCGGAAGCCGTCAACGACGCGCTCAAGTCCCTGGTGATAAAGGACCCCGGCTCAAGCCCGGCGGTTTCGTATCCCTCGGAGCAGACCTTGTACCAAACTCTGCGAAGTCTCTCGGTAGACCTCCTGGGCAGTACGAACATCCTGGATCTCCTCAACAGCCTGAAGGGGGCGGAAATCGAAGCCGCTTTGCCTCAGCCGGTTCGGGGCCGGATTATGTTTGCCGAGCATCGCCTGAACCCGAAGTCCGAATCTTCAGAACTCTATCTTTCCCTCTACACGGATCAGGGCCTTAGGACTATAGAATTTCGGGAAATGAAGGGCTTCGCTTTCACCAACCCAAAACTCAACGCGGACCTGACTCGCGCGCTGGATTTGCTTATGCAATCCCGGGATTCGGACACCCGGATGCTGATCGTCCGGCTTCCCGGACAGGCCAGCCGGAATGTGTCCCTAAGTTACGTCATCCCCGCGCCGATTTGGAAAGTTTCGTACCGTCTGGACCTTTCTCAATCTCAGCCCTTCCTCCAAGGCTGGGCTATCGTGGACAACGACGGAGATACGGACTGGGAAAACATCGAACTTTCCTTAGTTACCGGGCGGCCGGTTTCGTTTATTCAGAATTTATACCCTCCTTACCGAGTGCCTCGGCAGGTGGTGCCTTTGGGTATCGCCGGCGCGGCCGAGGCCCGAAGTTACGCTTCCGGGGAATCCGCCAGCTCCGCCGCCGACGACAAAATAGCGATGAAAGAAGCTCCCCAAATGTCATATTCAACGGCACCGAATTACTCGGCTCCCCGGGCTTCCGTCGTCACCGCCGGAGCTGGGGAAACCGCTCAAGCCCAAGCCGCCGGAGATTGGTTCGAATTCACCATAAAAAAACCCGTGACCCTGGCCCGGCGGCAAAGCGCGATGCTTCCTCTGGTTGAGGGGACCGTCCAAGCGGCGAAGACCTTGATTTTTTCCGGAGCGAAAGCCGCCCCGGGAAGACCCATAAATCCGGCGGTCGGAGCGGAACTCGTCAACACCGCGGGGATGAAACTGCCGGCAGGACCTATTACCGTATACGACGGCGGAACCTACGCAGGAGACGCGCTCATCGAGTTTCTCCCGGAAGGAGAAAAACGGCTCATCGCATACGGCGAAGACCTTTCGGTTACCGGAAGCGGAACCCAAATTTCCAACCGGCTGGTGTCATCCGTGACGATCCGGCAGGGAATTATGACCATCCGCCGCACCTTGACGTACGAAAAAACTTACGTTTTCAGAAATGCCGGAAACGAAACGAAACGGCTTATTATCGAACATCCGATTTCCGCCGGAACGGCTCTTATCGAACCCGCCTCTTACGACGAGAAGACCGATACGTTGTACCGTTTCACCTGCTCTTTGCCCCAAGGAAGCCTGAATTTCACCGTTCGGGAAGAGCGGCCCCTTACCGAAACGATTACCCTCGCCCAGCTTCCGCTGAATTCTTTTGTGAGTTACACCGCCAACCAAGAAATTCCAGCCGAGGCGCGGCGCGCTCTGGAAGGGGCTATCGCTTTAAAGCAGAAAGCTGACGAAGCAAAGAAAAATCTTACGGAATTGGAAACCCGCAGAACCAGACTCCTTGCCGAACAAGAACGGACCCGAAAAAATCTGGAAGCCGCCGGAGGAGAAACTCCGCCGGGGCAGGAATACCTGAAACGGCTGGCCGCTCAGGACGCGGACATCGACGCCCTCGACGAAACCCTAGGCCGGGCGGAACAGACCCTTCGGGCCGCGGAAAAAGATTACGATGCCTATCTAGCGGAACTTTCCCTTTAACCCTCCCCTACCTCGAAACATGGTTTTCCCCGCTTTTTGCCCCGGCACCGAGGCTTTTTGCGGGGACATCCTAGTTTTGAAGTGCCCTCCCCCACCTCGAAACAAGGTTTCCCGGGCTTTTTGCCCCGGCACCGAGGCTTTTTGCGGGGACATCCTCACTTGGAAGTACCCTCCCCTACCTCGAAACGAGGTTTCCCGGGCTTTTTGCCCGAGGGCCCGGGTTTTCGCCGGCGGGCCGGGACTTCAGTAGACATAAAAAGTTTAATGCGCTATACTTACTCATAGGAGTAACAACGTGATAAAACGAAATATTCTGCTTATCTGTTTAAGTCTGGCAGGGATTGTTGGGCTTTCAGGGCAATCCAAAGGGGCCACGATGTACGTGGCGGTAAAATCAGCGGACCTCAAGAATGGCACCGGGCTTTTTGCGGCAAAATCCGGGTCCGTACTTTACGGAGATCAGGTCACGGTCCTAGAAGTAAGCGGCAGTAAAGTCCAAGTCAAAAGCGGGTCGGCCACCGGCTGGATTACCACTTCCAGCTTAACCACCAAGCGCATCGTTTCTTCCGGGGGAACCGCCACCGCGTCGACCAAAGAACTGGCCCTCGCGGGAAAAGGCTTCTCCGACGAAGTCGAACAAAATTACAAGGATTCCACGGACCTGGATTATTCCCAAGTAGACGCCATGGAAAATCTCACCGTATCCGACAGCGATTTGGAAGCCTTCCTGACCGAAGGGCACCTAAAAAAGGAGTAGGTCATGAAAAAAATTAACGTCTTTTTTATCGTTTTAGGGGGCCTGGCCCTTTCTCTTTTCATAACCTGCGCTTCTTCAAAAGAGAAAACCGATGAAGGTTTGCAAAATCTCGGCATCGATTTCGACCGGCAGAACGGCGAAATCACCCCGGAAGAAGAATATTACATCGGCCGAGCCGTGGCGGCAAATATTACCGCCAAATACGCGATCCTCGATAATCCCGGCTTAACCGGCTATGTCAATAAAATTTGCGGGGCCCTGACGATCAATTCGGAAAAACCGGAAATTTTTAACGGCTACCATGTGCGGATTCTGGACAGCGATGAAATCAACGCTTTCGCCACCTCCGGAGGGCATATTTTCATCACCAAAGGCTTCCTTGGGGCTACGGCTTCCGAAGACGGTCTCGCCGCAGTCATAGCTCACGAAGTCGCCCATATCCAACTCCGCCATGCGGCAAAGCAAATCGAGGATCTGCGCTTCGTCCAGCAACTTTCCGATGTGGCCGGAAAAGCCGCGGACGCCCTCAATATCGAACAAGACACGAAGGTCTTCGCGGATTCGGTTAATTCGGTGGTGGATAAACTCATGACCAACGGCTATTCCCAGAGCCAAGAACTCGAAGCCGATAGTATGGCCCTGGCTCTCCTGGCCGGAGCCGGATACACGCCCTCCGCCTTGGTCGAGGTGCTGAATACGTTGAAAAGCCAGCAGTCCTCGGCTCAACTCGATCTGGGTCTTGAAAAAACGCACCCCAGCCCGGACATCCGGCTGGCCAACGTGAACGCCAAAGTCGGAGCCTATTCGGTCGAAGATACCCGATCTTACCGAACCGCCCGGTACCAGACATCGAAATAACCCCAGGAGAGGTTCCGCCATGCCAAAAGATAAAAAAGACCGAAGGGCTAACAAAGGCCCCGCCCTCCTAGGCATCACCTTGTCCCTGTGGGGAGCGGTCGGCTTGGGACACTTCTTCGGAGTCTTCGAGTACCTGGAAAATAAAATGTACGATCTGCGGGTTAAAATCGCGGCGGAATCTCTCAAGCCTTCCGAAGATATTATGGTCGTGCTCGTCACCCAAGACTGCATCAATTGGGCAAAAGAAGAACGAGGCTGGGGCTGGCCCTGGCCCCGAAGGGCCTACGGGGAACTCCTGGAGTATATGCAGGAAGGCGAAGCCTCAGCGGTAGCCTTTGATATTCTCTTCTCCGAACCCTCAGGTTACGGGCAAAATGACGATCAGGCCTTCTCAAAAAGCGCGGCCGATTTCGGCCGGTCCGTGCAAGCCGTGTTTTTCAGCACCCAAATCGGACAAAAAGATAACAGCGCAGTATGGCCCCCGGAATTGAATAAACCCTTGTTCGAACCCGCCGGATTCGAGCAGATCCTCCAGAAATACGACATATCCCAAGGGGGCAGAATCGGCGCGCAATTTCCTGTGGACCAGCTCCGGAACGCGGCAGGAGTCGTCGCCAACGTCACCGGCACCGCCGATACCGACGACGTGTACCGCCGAAATAGCCTCTTCGCGCTCTTCGACGGCAAAGCGGTCCCCGGACTTTCCGCCGGAGCGTTCCTCGCCGGCGGCGCGCCCAAGGAAATCGCCTATAATAACAAAAAACACGTCATCGAATGGGGAAATTACGAAATTCCGGTGGACAAAAACGGCAAAACCCTCCTGCGCTTCCGAGGCGCAACCCTGGACCGGTATATTCCCTATACTATAGAACAAATTCTGCGGAACGCGGAAGCCTACGCAAAAGGAGAACCACATCTTCTGCCCGAAGAGCTTCAGCTTCCCCCGGAAAATTTCAAAAATAAGTATGTTTTCGTCGCGTATTACGCGCCCGGACTGTTTGATATTTGCACAAACCCCCTTTCTTCGGTCTACCCCGGAGTCGGGATGCACATTACTATGCTGGATAATCTTCTGCAAGGAGATTTCATCCGGGAAAGCCCCATCTGGGTCGGCTTGCTTCTCAGCTTTGGGGCTATAGCCATCATCACCCTGGTGGTGCTCTATTGCCGGATTCCCTTTGCGGTAGCCGGCGCGTTGGGGCTGATTATCCTCATCGGGGGCCTGGGCATGGGAGGCTACTACTGGTGGAATCTTTGGATTCCGGTAATCGCTCCCCTGACCGGTCTCGGAGCGGCCTTTCTCACCGCCATGCTCTACAATTACGCCACCGAGGGTAAGCAAAAACAGTTCATTAAATCCGCGTTCAGCCAATACCTTAGTCCCTCGGTTATCGATCAGTTGGTCGCCAACCCTGAACGCCTCAGCCTTGGGGGGGAACGGCGGGAAATCAGCATCTTCTTTTCCGATGTGCAGGGATTCACCACGATTTCGGAAAAACTCGATCCTACCCAACTTACCGAATTGCTCAACGATTACCTTTCGATTATGACGGACACCATTCTCGAATCCGGAGGTACGATTGACAAATACGAAGGAGATGCGATTATCGCGTTTTGGAACGCGCCCCTCAGTTTTGAGGACCATGCGGCCCGGGCCTTAAAAGCATCCCTGGCGTGCCAGCAACTTATGGTTGAACGCCAAGAATATTTTCAGAATAAATTTGGAAGCCCTCTGCTCACCCGAATTGGTCTCAACACCGGCTTTGCGGTGGTGGGCAATATGGGTTCCGGCCGGCGATTCGACTACACGATGATCGGCGATTCGGTAAATCTCGCCGCCCGCCTCGAAGGACTGAATAAACAGTTCGGCACCTACCTTATGTGTACGGAAACAACCTTCAAGCAAGCCGTAGAAAGAGGTTCCTTTTTCGGACGGCAACTCGCGCTGGTCGCGGTAGTCGGCAAAAAAGAACCCGTAGCCGTTTGGGAACCCATGACCGAAGAAGAATTCCACGGAAAGAAAAAGATTTTCGCCAAATTCGACGAAGCCCGAGATATGTTTTACCGGGGAGAATTCAGTAAAGCCCTGCCCTTATTTGAAAGCCTAACGGACCAAGATAAACCAGCCTTCTTTTACGCCGAACAATGCCAATACTACAAGGACCATCCCGAAGAATGGAAAGGTTTTTGGCAAGCCAAGACCAAGTAAAAATGGAAAAAAATATGGCAGAAATAGAAAAAATGCTAAAAGAATCCGGGGCCCTGCTGGAAGGGCATTTCTTGCTGTCTTCCGGCCGACACAGTAGCCGGTATTTTCAGTGCGCGAAGTTTTTGCAGTATCCGGACCGGGCCGCCGCCGGGTTAAAACCCTTAACGGATCGGCTTCGGGGGGACCTACAAAAGGGAACCCTGGCCGTCGATGCCATTGCAGGTCCGGCCTTGGGCGGAATTATCGTAGCCTACGAGCTGGGCCGGCAGTTAGGGCTTCCCGCGGTCTTCACCGAACGAGACGAATCCGGAGGGATGACTCTGCGCCGAGGCTTTGAGGTATGGGCCGGAGAAAATATTCTCATCGCCGAAGACGTGATCACCACCGCCAAATCTTCCGCCGAAACCGCCCGGGCCCTGGAAGCCCTCGGAGGGCGGATCGCCGCCTTGGCCTGCATCGTAGACCGCCGAAGCCCGGGCGTAACCGTACCCTGGCGGATATACTCGGCCTATACCGCGCCTGCCCCAGACTGGGACCCGGCAGACTGCGAACTCTGCCGGCAGGGAAGGCCTCTGGTAAAGCCGGGGTCCCGGAAAATTTTTTAATTTCACGGATCGAATAGCGGGTCCACCGCTATTCTCACCAAATTTACGAAATGACCGGGATATCGATTTTTAAAGGTATTGAAGGACGTTTCCGTCGCGCTTTCAAAGACCGCGACCTGAAAGGTCCCTTGTTCGTTAAAATAGGGAACTAACACGGCCACATGAAAATGTTGCCGTATTCGGGGAACGCCGATTTCGTTATTCACCGACGCAAGATAAATATTGCCGGGCTCATCAATCGCCAGGGTATACAGGAGAGGCTGAAGCCCCTCGAAACTAAAGCCCGCATTAAAAAGGAATCCGGGATACGAGCGAATCGCTGTTCCTTCCTTAGTCCGCTGATTCATCCATGAAAAAGGCAATTTCCGCACTTCGATTTCGGCTAGATCCCCAAAGGCGGAAGTCATGAGCCTCTTTTTGGCTGTCGAAGCAAGATTCCGAGTCCAGTCAAGCCCAAAAAACGGGTCCCGTAAGGACTCGTACATATCCGTAAAGGATGAACCCCGCTTACCAAAAGCTTGTTTGAGAGGAAAAATATCGAGGCGTTCCCCGGTAAAAGGACGGAGCAGGCCGTCCACAATCCATTTAGCAAAACCTGAGCAGTTCAGCCCGGGCTGTTCTTCTTGGACCGCGAGGGTATTGATGAACACATATTTGCCGGAAGCGTCGATGGCCCCGTCGTCTTGGTAGCTCAGTTCCGGCAGTCTTTGCCGGACCAGACTCATGAAGGAACGGAGATCCCGATACATTCCGGGGTCTGGGTCAAAATACGCTCTCGGAAAATTGCTTCCCAAAGACCCCAGGGCTTCCTCAACAGGAATTACGAAAAGCCGGTCAATAGAATAAGGCACTGGCAGAGATCGTATAATATAGGCATCGTACAAGACGACATCCATCATACATCGGTCCGCCGCGATAGGACGGAATTGAATATAGGTATAGGGATCGCTTCGCAGGAAAATCCGGATCCTACTGGCATTGCCGTTATCGCTTCGCCGGGTAAGAATCCAGGACCCTTGGGCCCAGCCGGGATACGCGCCATTTCGTTCCCGGGCAAGCACGACCATAAACTCGTCTTTCGCCGGTTCCGCCCGGACTTGAATTTTGCCGCCCCCGGGCAGAGTATGGACAAAAGACTCCATCGCAAGAACCCTGTCCGGCGCTTCCGTAAACCAGGTCGCCCGCAGGGACAGCCGCAGAGAAGAATCATCCTCTACGATTCTAGTCGGCGCATCCAGGGCAGACAGAGAAAACAGACATCCCAAAGTTAAAACGACAGCGGATAAAAAGGAGTGTACACGCATAGATTGAGTATCGGCGAAAATTAAGCCCAACGCAAGATATACCCAACGCTAATATCCCGGGAGCCGCGGCCTTTTGCCCGAATTTCCGCTGGGAAAGAGAAAGGTTAAAAAAGAGAAGATTAGAGTTTTACCGGAATACGTGGTGGAGGTAAAATCCGTCGGAAGGGATAAATTTTTGGGAAAAGCAGGTTTTGGCTCTTGACGGGATTTGCAGTTAGGGATATATTTAATTTATTAGATGGATATGTTAATAGCGATGTATACTGAAAGAAAAAGTTTTCCTCTATGGTTGGATTTAGGGCGGACCTCGCCTTCCCGCCGACCCAGCCGCAAGCCGCAAGCCGCAAGCCGCAAGCCGCAAGCCGCAAGCCGCAAGCCGCAAGCCGCAAGCCGCAAGCCGCAAGCCATTTTCTAAGCTCTCCCAACTTTGTCAAGTACCCAACACCCAAAAAACAAGGTTTTCCTAAAATATTTCTTGAAACTTTATCCGCCACCCCCCGGATAAACTTTCCCCCCAAAACGCCCCAAGCCTTTGATCCCCAATTTGCGGATTTTCCTCAAACCTTTTTAGACACCCTGCCGAAATCTACAGATTGGGGGTCAAAAGCCTTAGACTCCCCGCCGGAATCGAAAACCTGCAACCCAAAAGTTTCAGATTCCAGGCCCCAGGTCCTGACTTTCATAACAAAATCTTTAGAATCCCCAGCAAAACCTGGAGATTCCGCCCCAAAATCTTTAGATTCCAGGAAAAAATCTTTAGATTCCCCTCCAAAATCTTTGAAAATAAAGGAGAAACAAAGGAGAAACCTTACATGAGCCAAAGAACCGATTGGCTTCCCTCAAGCCGGACAGCCCAGCTCAGG
>JAIRPY010000007.1 GCA_031256905.1 Spirochaetaceae bacterium | reverse complement strand
TAACACACGGTATACGCTCCGCGGCGGACAAGCCGCCGCTCCGGCCTCCGCAATGGCTAGGTCAGTCGGTCGCTACGCTCCCTCGTTCCCACGCCATTGCTCCGGCACATTTCCAGCCGCCCGGTTGGCGGCTGGAAACGTCGTATACCTTAAACGTTATGTGCAATATGGGCTAAAATGATTGTAAAATAAAAAAATATTTATTGGAAAATACTTGACAAAACAATGGATTTATAGTTCAATTTATGATGTGTGAATAAAAAGGGACAACCGATGAATAATGAAAAGATAGTAAATATTTTGGCAATAAACCATGACGGTACAATAATAAAAATTGTACCAGAAAATTATAATTTGAATATACAAGTTGAAATACAATATTTGGCAAATATGATAAATGAAAAATATACAATAATGAATTATAAATTATTGGAATATTCAAAATTTGTATTTATCGACATTTATAAAAATAATAAAATATATACTGATATTGATGAAATTGCAAAAACTGAATTAAGTATTGGTTATACAAGATATGAAAATAATAATATAATCATAGATGTTTTTTCATCTGATTGTCCTTATGGGCAAATACATTTAATGGCAAATGATATAATAATTTATGATCAAAATGATATTGAAATAGATTATGAACAAATGATTAAAATGAGTGAGGAGTATTGGAATAATTTTTCAAAAAATAATATAAAATAAAAAGTATGGAGTACGCCACCACTGCGCATACCAGGATTGTATGCGCTTAGCCTCTGTTGTTTTTTCTCCAACATAAATTGGATATTATTTTAATCCAATTCTGCCCGGGAAAACAAATCTTTTATTAAAACATCATTTTCGCAGGCCTCTTTAAATCCGAGAGCAAATTTTTCCATGGCCCTTTTATTTTTACTGTAGGCGCAAAACATACTCGCCTCTGGATCAAAATGTATATCCTCTTTTAATTCGGGCATTTTTTCATTTAGGAAGACCGAGGCTAAAGCCTCCCAATTGTAGCCATTTCCCTCAAATCCTTCGGAGGAACGCGTTTCAAAAATTTCATTTTTATAGGATCCAACATCCAAACAGAATGAAAAGGAGCCCTTATATTCGGACCAAAAGAAGGGGCGGATTTTTTCTTTAAAATTCATTTATTTCTCCAAAAATATAATTTTTATAGTATACATCCAAAAAGTCCTTTTGTAAATAGCCCTTAAAAGGCGGGGCCCGGGACCGCCGAATTTTTTAACGCGGGTTTTGCTAGAAAAAACAAAAAACAATTTGACAAAGGAAACAAGGCAAGGTAATATAACCTAATGCATTAGGTAAATTTAGGAGGCTTATAAAAATTTAGAAGACTAAAAAATAGTTGACATATCTAAAAGTAAATCTTATACTTCTAATAAATTCATACATTAAGAGGAGGATATGGTATGAAAATCATGGCTTTTCTGCTATTAGCTATCTGTATTTCCTGTACCGGGAAGACCGGGGATTCCGGGGTTTCTTCCGGAGCCGGGGATTCCAGCAAGATTCAGTTGAAGGTGTTGAATTATTACGATTTATCAGCTCCTTCGGCGGCACAGGAGATAATAACCGTGTGGGACGCTTTTGCGGAAGCAAATCCGGACATCCAAATTATTCGGGAGGACCTGACCAACGAGCCGTTTCACAATAAAACCGAAGTGTACGCCGCGGCGGAATCCCTTCCGGATGTGCTGTATGCGTGGCCCTCCGGAAGATCCACGACTCTGCACGAAAATAAACTGCTCAAAGATTTGACTCCCTTTATCGACCGAGACGGGATTCGGTCTGAGTATTTGCCCGCCGCTCTGGATCCAAAGGGGCAATCCGCGGGGTATCTTGCTATGCTTCCCCGAGCTATGACATCGAGTCATGCCTTTTACATCAATAAAGAAGTATTGCAGGATTGCGGACTGGAACCTGCAAAGACCTATGCCGAACTGAAAGCCCAAGTTCCGGTCCTGGCCGCCAAAGGATACGGGACCGCGCTGATGGCGAATCAGGATACTTGGGTTATGCAGTCCTGTCTGTTTTCGATGATCGCGGGCCGGTTTTGCGGAGCCGATTGGGACAAGCGAATTCTCTCGGGGCAGGCTAAGTTCACGGATAATGATTTTATCGGAGCTTTGAACTTTATCAAAACCTTATACGACGATGGAGTTCTTTCCCGAAGTTCTCTGCAAACTCCCTACGGCGAAGTTATCGGACAATTCGCCACCAATAAGGGGGCCTATATGATTGATGGAGATTGGCGGTCCGGGAATTTTATTACGGATCCGACAACTCATCAAGCCCTGATTGAACCGGCTCGGCAGACGAATTTCGATGTTTCGGTTTTCCCGGACATCGAAGGCGTAAAGCTGAACCAGTCTACTTCAGGCATTGTCGGAACCGGCTGGGGCATGAGCGCGGGCATTCCCGCCGGTTCTCCCAAAGAAGAAGCCGCTTGGAAATTGGTTAAATGGCTTTCCGGCAAAGAAGTGCAAACCTTTCTGCTCGAAACCGGAGGCGTTTCTACTCCCACCATTACTACTATCGATATGTCGGCCCTGAAACTGGAACCTATTCAGATAACCATGACTCGTCTGCCAAGGCATTACAGTACCACTACTTCGGTTATTGACGGCGTGTTTCACAGCGATGTGTTCAATCCCCTGAACGACGGGCTTCAGGAAATCGGTATGGGAACGGGCAGTACTCCGGAAAAAGTGGCCGCCAACGTTCAACAGATCTTCGATGCCTGGAAACGAAGCCAGTAACTTAGATTAACGGAAAAGAGACGTTTCAAAACCCGTCTCTTTTCCGTTTTTTGTCTTTGTATAAGGAGACCTAACGAATGAAAGATTTATCGAGTAAGTGGGAAGAGCGTACCGCTTATATCATTCTGATTCTTCCGGCGGTGCTGATTTACTATTTTGTCATGGCCTTCCCGACGGTTTTTTCCGTTATATTGAGTCTTACCAATTATCGGGGAGGCGCGATATTTGGGAATCCGAATTTGAGTTTTGCAGGATTTAAAAGTTACGGAGTTATCTTTAGGGATCCCTATTTCTACATGGCTTTGAAGAATAATTTCCTCATCGTTTTGATGTCTGTATTCGGTCAGATTCCTTTGGGTTTTATTCTCGCTTACATTTTATCCCGGGGGCTTATCAAGGGAACGGATTTTTTTCAAACCATGATATATCTTCCGAATGTTATTTCTTCGGTGGTGATCGGCATTTTGTTTAACAACTTTTTCTTGAGTTCCAGCAGTGTTTTGGCGGAAATACAAAAAACTTTCAACGCCTCCGGGGGAACTTCGATAAACAGTAATCCTATGGCGCCGGTGCTGGTTGTCATGCTGTGGATGTATACCGGAATGTACGTTATAATCTTTCTGGCTAATCTGCAAAAGATAGACGTGTCGATTATTGAAGCGACTAAAATAGACGGGGCAAACGAATGGCAGACTTTGCGGTATATTATTTTTCCCGCGCTTTCGGGAATTATTGTTACCAGCGCGATTCTCGCTATATCGGGTTCCCTTAAATCCTTCGATTTAATTTATGTGATGACTCAAGGGGGGCCCGCTCATCGCACCAGCGTTCTTTCTTTGTATATGTACGAAAAAGCCTTTCGGGGCGCCCCGAATTATCCGGTAGCAAACGCTATATCCACGGTAATGGTGGTCATCAGTTTTATACTGATTGGGGTCACGAAAGCCGTTGAAAAACGGTTCGGAACAGGAGAAGAATAACATGGCAGATGTACGCACCACCAATATTCCGGCGAAGATAGTAATTTATACTATCGTTGTAATCTTTACGATTCTGGCGATATATCCTTTGTTTTGGTTGCTTATTCAATCTTTTAAAACCACCCAAGAATATATTGCCGCCAGCAAATTGGCGTTACCGAAACTGTGGTACTTTAAAAACTATCCCCAAACTTGGGCTGTCGGGAATTTCGGGATGCTGATAAGTAACAGCTTTCTGTACACGACAGTAACGGTGATTGCTATTATCGGCTTTGGGTTTATGGCGGGCTTCGCGTTCGCAAAACTGAAATGTAAGGCGACATTTTTTCTGCACGGAAGTTTCATCATCGGGATTCTGCTGACTCTCCAATCAATTCTCGTTCCCCTTTTCCTGATGATCCGATCCGTTAAACTCTACGATACCCACTTGGGTGTTCTCATTCCTTACATAGGCGTAGGACTGCCTATGGGCGTGTATCTGAGTACCGAATATATAAAAAGCATCCCGACCGCGCTCATTGAATCCGCCCGGATTGACGGCGCGAAATATCTAAAAATTTTCGCCAGTATTATTTTCCCTATGTCCGCTCCGGTCGCGACCACCGTGGCGATTCTTATGATAACCGGCACCTGGAACGAATTTATGCTGATCAACATCTTAGCTTCCAGCGATAGCATCAAATCTCTGCCGGTAGGAATCAGCCGTTTTTCCGGGGCCCTAGCTTCGGATTACGGTAAACAGTTTACCGCGTTGGTAATCGGCATTATCCCGATGATCCTTTTTTACATTCTATTCCGTAAACAAATCACCACCGGAGTCGCGGCCGGCGCAGTAAAAGGATAATGAGAAAAAATAAGAAAAATCTAAAAGATAAGGATGAATGATGAATACATCGCCCCAGAGTATACGAAATGACAAGTTGGGCCCCCAGGTCGCGCAAGCCTTGCGGGATCGGAACTTCGACGCCCGGTACTACAGTCATCGGGAAGAAGCAATTTCCGCAATCCTTTCCCTCATCCCCAAAACCGATACGGTTTCTTGGGGAGGCTCCATGACAATAGAAGCCTTGGGAATCCAAGACCGGCTGGCAAGTTTAGGTCTCCGGGTCATCGACCGAGACGCCGCGCCCACCCGGGAAGAACGGCTCGAGCGAATGCGCCAAGCCTTGCTGTGCGATACCTTTCTGACCAGCGCAAACGCCATAAGCGAAGACGGCTGTCTGGTAAATGTGGACGGTTTCGGCAACCGGGTAGGGGCTATGCTCTTCGGACCAAAACAGGTAATCGTCGCCGCAGGCCTGAACAAAGTCGTGAAAACCCTCGAAGACGCGGTAACCCGGGCAAGAACTATCGCCGCGCCCCTGAATATGCAACGGTTTTCCGCCCTGAAAACTCCCTGCGCCGAAACCGGAAAATGCGGAAACTGTAAATCCCCGGATTCAATTTGCTCTTATATTGTAACCCTCAGACTCTGCAAACCCGCAGGCCGAATCAAAGTCGTGCTAATCGGGGAATCCCTAGGGTTATAAAAGCCGCCGGCCCTAAAAACCGCCGGCCCTAAGATAATCCACGGCGATTTGGCATAAAACTCCGGCGGAGGTTTTCAGGATTTCGTCATCCCAAGCGAATCGACTGCTGTGATGCGCCACCGGGGAATCTTTCGCGAGGCCCACAAAAAAGAAGGCTGACGGAATCACTTCGGCTAGGTAGGCGAAATCCTCGCCTCCCATATTCGGTTCGGCCTGCCGAACCCTATCCGGTCCGAGTATTTTCGCCGCGCTCTTCTGTACCAGAGCCGCGGCCTCGGCAGAGTTTATGAGAGGCGGATACAGTTTTTTAATCTCCAGTTGAATTTCCGCCCCCCAGCTTCCGGCTATGGCCCGGGCCGTTTCTTCCATCCATTGCGGAGCGAGCTGTCTTGTTTCGGGATTCAAGGTGCGGATTGTGCCGAGAATGTCCACCGCATCCGGGAGGACGTTAAAAGCCGATCCGCCATGAATCGAACAGGCCGATATAACCAACGGATTAAGGGGACTGTTCCGCCGGCTCACGAGAGCTTGCAGGGCGCAAAGAATCTGCGCGCTTAGGATTACCGGATCGACCGCCCGGTGCGGGAGAGCCGCGTGGCCGCCTTTGCCGATTACCCGCAGTTTGAACTCGTCCGGGCTGGCCATGAAGGGTCCTGCCTTTACCTGCACTTCTCCGGCTTTGATTTCTCCCCACAGATGACAGCCGAAAGCCGCATCAACCTGGGGATTCTCTAAAATTCCTTCCTCGATCATGGGTTTTGCGCCGCCGGTGGTTTCTTCCCCGGGCTGAAACATCAGTTTGATGTTTCCCCGCAGGCTTTCCCGGAGTTCCTGCAAGACCAAGCCCGCCATGACAAGCCCGGCCGTATGCCCGTCATGGCCGCAGGCGTGCATCAGCCCGGGACGCTCGGATTTGTACGGCACATCGGTCTGCTCTTCCACTTCGAGGGCGTCCATATCCGCCCGAAGGAGCACGGTTTTTCCGGGCTGACCTCCCCGGATAAGCCCCAGAACCCCGGTTTTCGCCACTCCGGTCCGTACCGGAATGCCATAGGCGGTCAACGTTTCGGCGACAAGCCGGGCCGTTTCGGTTTCCTCAAACCCGAGTTCAGGATACCGATGAATCTTATGCCGGATTGCCGCGCCCAAGGGATAATACTTTTCCACCAAGGCCGGTATACTTGTCATGATAATCAGCGAGGTCCGATAACCGTTCCCAAGAAAGAATCGCCTTGGAGGATTTTTTTGAGGTTTGCCAGGTCCCGCCCGGCGGCGCAGATTACCCTCAAGCCGAGGTTCGCGCCGTACCGGCTTGCCACGGGATCAAAGGGGACGTTTTTGCCCGGAATCCATTCGCTACCGACCAAAGCCTGAAAATCCGGCCAAGAAATACGGTCGATAGGCGTTGCCTGAGGATTAACCTTGGGGTCTTCGGTGTAGACTTGGGAGATGTTGGAGAGATTGATTACCGTATCCGCGTGAAACCGTTCCGCCAGGAGAACCGCATCGTAGTCTGAAGAAAATCCGGGCTTCCAGCCGGCCGCGACGAGAACTCGGCCCTCGAAGGCGGAAACTTGAGTCGGGTCGGTGACCACGGCTTGGGGGCACCATTCCCGCAGGATTCCCCGGACCAGCTGGGCGTTGAGCCGAGTCGCCATGACGCCGATCCAGTCGGCTTCGTCGGCAGAGGGAGATCGGGCTACCCCGCGGTAGGCTTCCTGCCAAGCCCTCGCAGGACCCCCGCCGCCGACCACAAAAATAAACCGCCGGGCCGAGTCTTCCGCCAGGGCTGTTTCCACCAGATGGGTAAAATCCCGCAAAAACCGCTCATCCGCCTTGTCAGGAGCCACAATCGATCCCCCTAAAGAAATTACCGTAACCATACAGCCTCCTCTAAGAATAACTTTAAGAATAACTCTAAGAATAACTCTAAGAATAATAAGAAAGTTTCTTTTCTCCCCAAGTAAAAAGGAGCGAAACTCCCCAGTTCATAATAAAATAAAACACCCCGGCGGCGAAAATAGGAGTAGTAGAAAATTCTCGGGACGCGGCGTTTTGCGCGGCGTGAAACAGTTCGGCCACTCCGATCACTTGGGCCAAGGCGGTATCTTTCACCAGAGTGATCACTTCGTTTCCGGCGGCCGGCAGAATCCGTTTGATCACCTGGGGCAGAATAATGCGCCAAAAAGTCTGGGACCGGGTAAACCCCAGAACCTTCGCCGCTTCGTACTGCCCTTTGGGAATGGATTCGAGGCCCCCTCGGTAAATTTCCGCAAAATAAGCCGCATAATTCAGAGAAAAAGCGATAATAACCGCTGTAAACCGGTTGTACAAAAGAAGGGTTTTGAGAATTTCCCAAAACCCTTCGGATCCATTCGCCCCGGCAAAAGTATGGATGAGAAACTGATAAAAATATTTCGGGGCGAAGTATATAAAAATAAGCTGTAAGATAAGCGGGGTCCCTCGCATGATTAAGAGGTATACCGTAACCCCCGAACGGATCCATCGATTTTTCGCCATCCGCCCGAAGGTAAGCGGCAACGCCAGGGGCAGAGAAAACAGAAGGGTCAGAAAAAACACTTCCAGAGATACGCCTGCGCCCTGGAGCATGGGGCCGATCATCTTATTTTCCGATGATGGCCATATCCGCGCCAAGCCACTGGGTAGTGATTTTCGCGACCGTACCGTCTTTTGCCATGTCCAGAAGGATACTCCAGACTTTATCGGCCAGGGCTTTATCGGTTTTGCGGAACCCGATGCCGAACTCCTCTTCCCCGAGGGTTTCAGCCAGTATTCGGAAGGCCTTGCCGGACCGGCTGATGTTGTCATTGGCCACCACAAGATCGATCACCACCGCGTCGATGCCGTTTATGTCCAAATCCATCAGGGCGGTGAGGAAATCCTTATACTCGACCACGCTTTTCAGGCTTGCCTTGAACTGCGGCGCGGCGTCAATAGCATCCAACGAAGAAGACCCGGCCTGAGTGCCGGCGGTTTTTCCCGCCAGGTCCGCAAGACTCTGCACGGAAGAGCTTTCCTTCACCACAATCACCTGAGCGTTTCTGAGATAAGCCGGGGAATAAAGGATCTTCTGCTTCCGTTCTTCGGTAATGGTAAAACCGTTCCAGATACAGTCGATTTCCCCGGTATTCAGCTCCTGCTCTTTGGCGTTCCAGTCAATAGGCTGAACCGCCAGCTCCACTCCCAGGCGCCGGGCGACTTCTTTGGCTAAATCGATGTCATAGCCCACGATTTCATTGGCTTCGTTGCGAAACCCCATCGGCGGAAATGAATCGTCCAAGCCGAGGACCAGCTTTTTCTTCGCCAGAACCGTCTGCAAGGAATTATCCGCCCCGGCCGGCGCGTCTTTCTTGGGCGCGCCGAAGCCCCAAGCTCCAACAAACAGCGCGCAAAAGCCGGCTATCATCCATCGTTTCATATTTCTTCCTCCTTCGAGGAGTATATCGATTTCAGCGGAGAATGTAAACTTTTTTTAAAATTTTTTAGACGGATGTAAAATCCCTTAGTATACGTTAAAATTATAGTTTCTCTTTTAAAAATTTTTGCAGGAGCGTTTTATGGCAGAATATCTCATCGCGATAGATCAGGGGACTACCAGTTCCCGATCTATCGTTTTCGATAAACAGGGCCGGATCAGGCAAATAGTCCAGAAGGAATTCTCCCAGATTTTCCCCAAACCGGGGTGGGTTGAACAGGATCCTAGGGAAATTTGGTCCAGCCAGCTCGAGACCCTTACCGAAGCAAAAAGCCGGGCCGATGTGAGCTCCCGGGATATTGCGGCTCTCGGCATCGCCAACCAGCGGGAAACGGTCATTGTGTGGGAAAAAAGCACCGGAAAACCAGTGTATAACGCCATAGTATGGCAATGCAGACGGACCGCGGAATATTGCGACCGCCTCAAAGCAAACGGTTTCGACCAGATAATCCAAGCAAAAACCGGTTTAATAACCGATGCCTACTTTTCCGGCACGAAAATCCGATGGATTCTTGAAAATATTCCAGGGACCCGGAGAAAAGCGGAAAAAGGCGACCTCCTTTTCGGTACGGTGGACACCTGGATTATCTGGAATCTGACCGGAGGTAAGGTCCACGTTACCGATTACAGCAACGCCTCCAGAACTCTGCTCTACAATATTCATACCCTGGCATGGGATTCGGAAATCCTCCAGGAGCTGAATATTCCTCGAAATATGCTCCCGGAGGTAAGGCCCTCCAGTTGGATGTACGGCCGAAGCGACCGGAAATTTCTCGGCGGGGAGATTCCTATTGCCGGCATCGCCGGGGACCAGGAAGCCGCGCTCTTCGGGCAGTGTTGTTTTGAGCCGGGAATGGTCAAGAACACTTACGGAACCGGCTGTTTCATCCTCATGAATACCGGAACCAAAGCGGTAGAATCGAAAAAGGGCCTCCTTACCACTATTGCTTGGGGGCTTGACGGCGCCGTGGAATACGCTCTGGAAGGCAGTGTGTTTGTCGCGGGGGCTTCGATTCAGTGGCTTCGGGATGGGCTTAAAATCATTGAAAGCGCGTCCCAGGCCGACGGCCTGGCGGAATCCGTTCCCGATACCGGCGGAGTGTATGTGGTGCCGGCTTTTACCGGCCTGGGCGCGCCTTATTGGGATCCGTATGCCCGGGGAACTATTCTAGGACTTACCCGGGGCACCCGCCGGGAACATCTGATTCGGGCAACCCTGGAATCCCTGGCGTACCAGAGTTCCGATGTGATCAAGGCGATGGAAGCGGACGCCGGAGTTCCGATCAAGACGATCCAGGCGGACGGCGGAGCGGCGAGGAGTAATTTTATCCTGCAGTTCCAAGCAGATATTATCAATACCGATGTGGTCCGTCCCAAGATGATCGAAAGTACCGCTTTGGGCGCGGCTTATCTGGCGGGGCTTGGGGTCGGCTTTTATGCTGATAAAGAGGACATCCAGAAAAACGCGGCTGTAGATCGGGTTTTCAAGCCGGCGATTCCGGAGGCAAAGCGGACTGAACTTCTCGGCGGCTGGAAAGAAGCGGTTAAACGTTCCCGGGGCTGGGCGAAATAAAACTTAAAGGAGAATATAAGGGCGGTTCCGAGCTTGCAATGATGGAAGAGCTATTCTATCTTTATTTCAGGAGATAAGTATGAATATTGATCCGGCCCTGAAAAATCTGGAGGCCCTTTTTCCGGCGGATTTTACGGAAGATCAAAAGGCCCAGGCTAAGACTCTTTTTCTGAAAAATCTTGCGATATCTTCCCATCGTTTTTACGGCGGAAAGATGCAGACCGCGCCTAAATGCGGTATTTACGGACTTAACTGGTTTAATGTTTGGTATACCCCCGGGGTTTCCAGGGTTTCGACGGCTATTCGGGATAATAACGACGCCTCTTTCGCCCTTTCCAATCGGGGAAATCTGGTGGCCGTGGTTTCCGATTCTACCCGGGTCCTGGGGGATGGGGATTGCACGCCTCCCGGAGGACTGGGGGTTATGGAAGGGAAAGCGATGCTGATGAAATACCTGGGCGGGGTGGATGCGGTCGCGCTTTGCGTGGATTCCCGGGACGAAAAGGGGAAACCGGACCCGGAAAAGATCATCAGTTTTGTAAAGATGGTGCAACCGTCTTTCGGAGCGGTGAATCTGGAGGACATAAGCCAGCCGAATTGTTTCAAGGTCCTGGATGATCTTCGGGAGGCCTGCGATATTCCGGTCTGGCACGATGACGCCCAAGGAACGGCCTGCATTACCTTGGCGGGATTGCTCAACGCGGTGAAACTTGCGGGCAAGAAGATCGGGGATGTAAAAATTGTGCTTCTGGGAGCCGGGTCCGCGAATACAACCATAGCTCGGCTTATTATCGCGGACGGCGGGGATCCCGCGAAGCTGATCATGTTTGATTCCAAAGGCTCTCTGCATTTGGGCCGGGATGACATCCGGCAAGATAAACGGAACTACCGGAAATGGGAACTCTGCGAAAAAACCAATCCGGGACGCGCGGCTTCCGAAGCCGAGGCGATTAAGGGCGCGGATGTCCTCATCGCGCTATCCACCCCGGGACCGAATACGGTAAAACGGGAATGGGTTCGGTCCATGGCGGAAAAGGCTATCGTCTTTGCCTGCGCCAACCCGACGCCGGAAATTTGGCCCCACGCCGCCAAGGAAGAAGGGGCCTACATCGTGGCTACCGGCCGGGGAGATTTTCCCAATCAGGTGAACAACTCGGTATGTTTTCCGGGGATCTTGAAGGGGGCTTTGCTGGTCCGGGCCCGGAAAATTACCGACGGCATGGCTATCCGATGCGCCCATTCCATAGCGGACTTTTCCGAAAAACGAGGCATCAGCCCGGACAATATCATCGCTACTATGGAAGAAACCGACGTCTTCGCCCGAGAAGCGGCGGATGTAGCCCAACAAGCTGTTCAGGAAGGGGTAGCCCGGATGAACTTGTCTTGGGAGGAAGTGTATACTCAGGCAAAAGCCGATATAGCCGCGGCCAAAGCCCTCATAGAAGATATGAAAAAGCTAGGGCATATCCAAGAACCCCCCAAGGAACTGCTGGAAAAAGCCCTAAGCGAAGCAATAACCTCCGTCCGCGGGGCTTAAAGTTTCGAGATAGCCCGGGGTTTGACCTCCCGGGGAATGGCGGACCGATACGCATGACCGGCTAATCGCCGGGACAGCTCGGCTTTGGCTTTTTCGGCGAGGCTGGGCTGTTCAATTATATCCACGCAAGCCCAGGCCAGAACCTTCGCCGCAAGGATGAGTCCTTTATGCCCGATACTCGTTTTGCCCTGGGAAACCAGTTGCCAAGAATGTTCCGGGGTCCCTAAACCGTAAGAAGCGGTCACAATCTGCGCGGTAGGCACGAGCCAGCTTACATCGCCCACATCGGAAGAACCCGGAAATACCACTTCCGGTCCTGGGTTATAAAAAGGAAGAATCATATCGCACAAACTTTTTTCCCCTAACTTTTGGGTATACTCGGCAAGGTCTTTCTCAAGATGCCCTAAGAGCATGGACGCCTCGGAACCGGGCTTTTTCGGGGATGTGTTTTTGAGGGCTTCGGTAAAGGCCTGCTCTTCCGGGGTGTACTCGGGCAGTTTTTCGGCGAGAAAGTTGTCATACAAAACTTGTCCCAACGTTTTGTTGGGAATCACATTGGCGCAGGCTTTCACAAAGTCGATTGCCACATCGGTTTCGGTCATCATCGCCGCGCCCCGGGCGATTTTGTTGATGCGCTGGTAAATTTCCTCGACCTGATACATCTTGGGAGCCCGGATAAGATAAAGAACCTCCCCTTGGGGCTGGACCACATTGGGAGAAAAGCCTCCGGTATTGGTGATGGCGTAGTGAATTCGGGCTTCCTGAATTACGTGTTCCCGCAAAAATTGAACCCCGACGTTCATAAGCTCCACCGCGTCCAGCGCGCTTCGGCCGAGATGCGGCGATGCCGCGGCATGGGAGGAAAGTCCGGTAAATTTATAGAGAATCTGATAATTCGCCAAAAGGCTTACATCGAAAACGCCGTTTATAGCCATGGGATGCCAGCAAAATGCGGCGTCCAGTCCGTTAAACGCGCCTTCCCGAGCCATAAAGGCCTTGCCGGAGCCCCCTTCTTCTCCGGGGCATCCGAAGAGTTTTACTGTTCCGGACCGCTTCGACGTTGCCAGGTATTCTTTAACCGCCAAAGCCGCGCCTAAGGAGCCGGCGCCTAAGAGATTATGTCCGCATCCATGGCCATTTTGGGAGGGCCCGGGTTCCCGGACCCGAGAGCCGGCTTTTTGGCTCATTCCGGACAGGGCGTCGTACTCGGCGAGGAGGCCGATAACCGGCGGGCCCGCGCCGTAACTTGCGGTGAAAGCGGTATCAATAGCTCCGGTTTTATCCTGCACGTTGAAGCCTTCTTTGGCGAGAATTTCCTTAAAAAGCCCGGCGGATTGGAATTCTTCAAAGGCTGTTTCCGCGAAATCCCAAATTTTGTCGGAAACAGCAGTTAAGGTCCCTTGAATTCGGTCGATGTATTCGGATACCTGTTTTTTCTGCATATAGCCATGCTACCCCCTCGGGCTCAAAAGATCAACCGATTTCAAAGCAGACTTGACATTAGGGGAAAATTTTCCTATAGATGAGAAAATGGCAAATTTTCCTAATCAACAAAATCTTAGAAATCTCTATGAACAGTATTTGCCGGTCCGACGTTTGATTGCAGAAGATATTGAAAAAGCCATCGAAAAGGCTTTGAAGTTTCTGCCCTCCAATCCGACCATCCGGGTTAGGCTTAAGGAATTTAAGAGTTATTACAAAAAGTACCTCAAGATCCTGCAAAATAATCCCAACGCCGGGCCTCCGTATGTTACCGATATTATCGGCCTGCGGGTGATATGCCCGTTTTCCGGAGACATTCCTCTGGTGCAGAACCTTCTGAAAAACGCCTTTGAGGTCCTCGAAGTGGAATTAAAGGGCTTAAATTATTCTTTTAAGGAATTCGGCTATGAATCTCTGCATCTGCTGGTAAAAATTCCCCAAGAAATACAAAAAAACCGGGGAGACTGCGGATTAGAGACCGCGGAAATTCAAATTCGTACATTTTTGCAAGACGCTTGGGCGGAAGTAGAACACGCGCTGGTCTATAAAGCCGATTATACCGCTTTCGATGAGCTTCGCAAGCGGAAATTGGCGGCCGTCAACGCCAGCCTGGTCCTGGCGGATACGATTTTCGACGAAATTCGCACCTTTCAGCGGAATCTCTACGGCGAATTGGGAAAACGGCGCAATTCATTCCTCAAAAAAGTCGAAGAATCCACGGATAATATCCTTTACGCCCCGGAACTGGCCGGAACCATTACCCTCAAGCACGCCATCGACTTAAGCCCCCATGACGACTCTCCCGGGGACGACGACGGCACTTCGGTGGATCAGCTTTTTCTTAAAGCCCTTTCGGCGCACAACAAAAACCGGTTTCAAGAAGCCATCGATTACTACACCCGGATCCTGAAAAAAGCCCCGGGCAACACCATGGGAGCTATGGTTTACAAGCATCGGGGGATGGCTAATTTCGCCCGATCCCAATACGAAGAGGCCATCGCGGATTTTTCTTTATCCCTCCAGCTCGATCCGGAATCCCATAAATCCGCGTACTACCGGGGGGTGGTGAAGTCGGTGCTTCAGCAGTACCCGGAAGCCATCGACGATTTTACCCTCTCTCTCAAGATAAATCCCTATTACGCTTTCTGTTTTTACCGCCGGGGGCAGGCCTATTATCACCTGGAAGACCTCCCCCAGGCCTTGGCCGATTGCGAATCCGGGCTTGCTCTGGAACCGGACCTGCCGGAACTCCGCAAGTTCAAAGAGCTTCTTCTCAACAAGCTCAAGATGTAATCCGCCCTAGCGTTCCCGGTAGATGATGCGCCCCCGGCTCAAATCATAGGGGGAAAGGGCAACCCGCACCCGATCCCCCGGCACAATCCGGATGTAATGCTTCCGCATTTTCCCCGAAAGGTGCGCCAAAATCAGATGCCCATTCTGGTTAGGAAGTTCCACCCGGAACATGGTATTCGGAAGGGCTTCTTTTACCACGCCTTCCACTTCTATCGCTTCTTCTTTAGCCACATAAACTCCTTTTTTCTCCATAGGAATATATTCAGTGTACTCAAAAACGAAAAAACCGCAAGCCCGCCCCGGAGCCGGCCGGCTTGCCGAATACCCGAAGATTTCCGTATGTTATACGTATGAATCCCGAAAAAATGACCATAAAAGCCCAAGAAGCGATAAATGAAGCTTCTAATTTAGCCCAAAAAGCGGATCATCCCTACGTTGAAACCGAACACCTCCTGCTGGCTCTGCTCCGGCAGGAAGAGGGCCTCGCGATTCCGATTATCGAGCGCATCGGGGCAGACCCAACCCAAATCGCCGCCCAAGCCGAAGAACTGGCCGGAAAATTGCCTAAAATCTACGGCGAAGCCGCGCAACTGTATTTCTCCTCCGGGGCGTCAAAAATTCTCGCCAAAGCCGAAACCGAAGCGGCATCCCTCAAAGATGAATTCGTCTCCGCCGAGCATATCCTTTTGGCTATCGCCGCCAGCGAAGGGCCCGGGGCGGAAATCCTCAAAAAAGCGGGAATAACAAAAAGGGCCATCCTTTCCGCGCTGAAACACGTCCGGGGCAACACCCGCATCACCGACCAAAACCCGGAAGATAAATACCAAGTTTTGGACAAGTATTGCAAGGACCTCACCGCGTTAGCCCGGCAGGAAAAGCTGGACCCGGTCATCGGCCGGGACGAAGAAATCCGCCGGGTCATGCAAGTCCTCTCCCGCAGAACCAAAAATAACCCGGTCCTCATAGGCGAACCGGGAGTCGGAAAAACCGCCATCGCCGAAGGACTTTCCCGGCGCATCGTCGCAGGAGACGTGCCGGAGGGCCTCAAAGGTAAACGTCTCCTCGCCCTCGACTTGGGCGCCCTCGTCGCGGGCGCAAAGTTCCGGGGAGAATTCGAAGACCGCCTCAAAGCGGTCATCCAGGAAATTCAGGCCTCCGAAGGCAAAATTATTCTTTTTATTGATGAATTACATACCTTAGTCGGCGCCGGCGCGGCCGAAGGCGCCACCGACGCCTCGAATCTGCTCAAACCAGCCCTCGCCCGGGGAGAACTGCGTTGCATCGGCGCGACAACCCTCGACGAATACCGGAAATACATCGAAAAAGACGCGGCTCTGGAACGGCGGTTTCAGCAGGTCTACACCGCCGAGCCTTCCTGCGAAGACACTATCGCTATTCTGCGGGGATTAAAAGAACGCTACGAGGTGCATCATGGAGTGCGAATCAAGGACGAAGCCTTAGTAGCCGCGGCAAGACTTTCGGACCGGTACATCACCAGCCGATTCTTGCCGGATAAAGCTATTGACCTCGTGGACGAAGCCGCCAGCCGCCTCAAAATGGAACTCGACAGCCGCCCCACCGAACTTGACAAGCTGGAACGAAAAGTCTTGCAACTTTCCATCGAACGGCAGGCCCTGCAACGCGAAGAAGACGAGGGGTCCAAGGAACGGCTCGGCAAACTGGAAAAGGAAATCGCCGATATAGAATCCGAACGCGCCGCTATGAGCGAACGATGGGACAGCGAAAAAAAACGAATTCAGGAAATTCGGGAACTTAAACAGAAAATCGAGGAACTCAAAATCGAAAAAACCCGGTACGTCCGGGACGGAAACTTGACAAAAGCCGCGGAAGTACAACATGGGCTTATCCCCTCGGCGCAGAAAAAATTGTCCGCCCTGGCGAGCCGCCTGGAAGATACTCCGGAAAAAACGTTACTCCGGGAGGAAGTCAGCGAGGAAGACATAGCCCAAGTCGTGTCTTCCTGGACCGGCATCCCGATTTCCAAGATGCTCTCCGGGGAATTGCAGAAATACCTCGATTTAGAGCGGGTTATCGAACAGCGGGTCGTAGGGCAGGACGAGGCGGCCCTCGCGGTGGCCGACGCCATCCGGCGGAACAAGGCAGGGCTTTCCGATGGGGCCCGGCCCTTGGGGTCCTTTCTGTTTCTTGGTCCCACGGGAGTAGGCAAAACCGAGCTGGCCAAGACGCTGGCGGATCTTCTCTTCAACGACGAGCGGTCCCTCACCCGCATCGATATGAGCGAGTACGGCGAAAAGCACTCGGTGAGCCGGCTCATCGGCGCGCCCCCGGGCTACGTGGGCTACGAACAAGGCGGCCAGTTGACCGAAGCGGTCCGCCGGAGACCCTACAGCGTGATTCTCTTCGACGAAATCGAAAAGGCCCACCCGGAGGTGTTCAATGTGTTTTTGCAGATCCTCGACGACGGGCGGCTTACCGACGGGCAGGGACGGGTGGTGGATTTCAAGAATGTGATTATTATCATGACCAGCAATCTGGGTTCGGATTTGATCCTTGAGGACCGCAAGAACGAATCCCTAGAGAAAGCGTTGCAGGAACTGCTGAGACAGCATTTCAGACCGGAATTTCTCAACCGGATTGACGAGAGCATAATTTTCAACCGCCTCGGCCGGGCGGAGATTGGGAAGATTGTGGAGATTCAGGCCCGGCGGCTTATGGCCCGGCTTTCGGAGCGGAAGATTGGGTTGATTCTTACCCGGTCTGCGAAGGATTTTCTGGCGGAACGCGGGTATGATCCGCTTTTCGGGGCCCGGCCCTTGAAGCGGACGATTCAGGCGGAATTGGAGAATCCTTTAGCGAAGAGCATTATTGCCGGGACCTTTCGGGAGGGGGATACGGTTATTGCCGAGGCCGCCGGGGATTCTTCCGGGGCTTTGACCTTTCGGGTTTCGGCGGGAAAGGAAATGCTTTAACCCCGAAACTTTTACGTCCTGAAAGGGGGCTATATTTCGTTGACGAGATTTTTCATAATATAGTCCCGGCGTTCCGGGGTGTTTTTTCCCATGTAGAAGGTTAGCACTCCGGGGACGGCTTTGATGACTTCTACGGCTACTGGGACGAGCCGCATATCCGCGCCGATAAAGGGTTTGAACTCGTGGGGGCTTATTTCGCCTAGGCCTTTGAAGCGGGTTACTTCGCTTTGGGGTCCCAGGGTTTTTACGGCTTCGTCTCGTTCTTTTTCGGAGTAGCAGTATTGGGTATCTTTTTTTGTTCGGACTCGAAACAGGGGGGTTTCCAAGATATACACTCGGCCTGAGGTAACGAGTTCTTCAAAATAGGACAGAAAGAAGGTTAGCAGGAGGTTACGGATGTGGAATCCGTCGAAATCCGCGTCGGTGGCGATGACGATCCGGGCGTATCGCAGGCCTGTGAGGTCATTTTCGATGCCGAGGGCCATCATCATATTATAAAGTTCTTCGTTTTTGTAGATATTCGCCCGTTTTTTACCGTACATATTTTCGATTTTGCCTCGGATGGCGAATATGGCCTGAGTCATGACGTCCCGGCTGGATACTAAGGAGCCGGCCGCGGAGTCTCCTTCGGTGATGAAGATGGTGGTGCTTTCTCCATGGATGCCGTCTTCGAGGTGATACTTGCAATCCTTGAGTTTTGGGATTTTCAGGGCGATTTTCCGAGCCGCTTCCCGGGCTTCTTTTTTTACTTCGTTGAGTTCGGTGCGCAGACTTTCGTTGGCGATGATTTTTTGTTCGAGTTGTTTGCCGGCTTCTTCGTTTTTGAAGAGCCAATCTTCGACAGCGGCCTTGGTTTCCTGCACAATCCAAGCCCGAAGGTCCGTATTGCCGAGTTTATTCTTGGTTTGGCTTTCGAAAACCGGATTTTTCAGTTTTACGGCGGCGGCGGCGGCGGTGCCTTCCCGAATATCTTCGCTTCGGTATTCTTTTTTGAAGTAGGCTTGGATGCCTTTTAAGAATCCTTCTTTGAATGCGGACAAATGGGTCCCGCCGTCGCTGGTGTATTGGCCGTTTACGAAGGAAAAGTATTCTTCTCCGTAGTTATTGGTGTGGGTGAAGGCGAATTCGAGGCGGTCTCCCTTGTAGTAGCCGATGGGATAGAGGCCTTCCGGGCCGGTTTGTTCGGTGAGGAGGTCGAAGAGGCCCTTTTCGGATTTGAAGGGGGTGCCATTTAAGGAAAGGGTCAGGCCTGTGTTGAGGTAGGCGTAGTTTCGAATCCGTTTTTCGATGAATTCGAGGTTGAATTGGTAGTTTTTGAAGATGCCTGGATCCGGGGTGAATTCGAGGTAGGCGCCGTTTTTCTGGGGTTCCGGGAGATTACCTTGGCGGTTATGCTGAAGGATGCCTCGTTGGAAGACGGCTTCGGCGTATTGGCCTTCTCGGTAGGAGACTACTTTGAAATGGGAGGAGAGGGCGTTGACGGCCTTGGTACCTACTCCGTTGAGGCCCACGGAAAACTGGAATACGTCGTCGTTATATTTTGCTCCGGTGTTGATGACTGACACGCATTCGACGAGTTTGCCCAGGGGGATGCCTCGCCCGTAATCCCGAACCTTGACGGTACCGTCTTTAACTTCGATTTCGATGACGGTCCCGTGGCCCATGATAAATTCGTCGACGCCGTTATCGATAATTTCTTTGAGGAGGACGTAGATGCCGTCGTCCGGGTTGGAGCCGTCTCCGATTTTACCGATGTACATACCGGTTCTCAGCCGGATGTGTTCTAGGGACGAAAGGGTGCGGATCTTGGATTCGTCGTATACTTCGGCTGTTTGGGGGTTTTCGGCCCTGGGGGTCCCTGGCTGGGGTCCTTGGGGTTTTTCCGGCTCGGGCCCCTCGGCCTTTGGAGAGTTCTCCAGTTCGAGGAGCAAGGTTTCTTGGGATTTCGGGGGGGTGTTTTTTTTCCCGGCCCTTGTTTTCGGGGCGGGTTGGGGTTTATTTTGATTTTTCTTCATAGTCATATTCTATATATACGATCTTTTAGGATTAGGGGCTACTCGGGGATTATTCTTCCGGGGCCGAGTAGATGTTTTTGATTTGGTTTTTTGAGATGAGAAACTCCGGGGCTTGGCCCTCGGCGGAGAGGGCGTAGAAGTCTCGGTTGTAGGGGATGAGGTAGAGGGTCCCGGAGGTTTCCGGGGGGTTGTTTAGCTGGTAGGTGAGGATCGTTTCCGGGGGCCCGGGGGCCTGGGTTTCCCGGGGAATTTCCGCGTCGGCTAGGATTCCGATGACTTTTTGGTACCAATTTTTGAATTTTTTTTCTTCGGTTTCTTGGCTGTTTAGGAAGTAGGCGGTTTTTTCTTCGTCCCGGCGGATTTCGCCGGTGAGGGTGCCGAGGGGCCCGGCGATGGAGAGGAAATCGACTCGGTCGATGTTCACGATGCGGGCGAATTTGTCCACTAAGGCGAAGGCGGTCGCCTCGCTTAGGCTGGGAAGGTCCGGGATGGCGAAGATTTCCGGTTCTCCCCGGCGTTGGGCGTAGACTTTTTGGTTTTCCCTTTTCCCTAGGAGGAGGTCGGTTTTCTGATTTATTGTTTCGATAGATACCTGGAGGGGGCGGTCGAGGCCGTAGCGGTTTTTGTCGGTTGAATCGAGGAATTCGAGGATCCCCAGGTTTTGGAATTCGGCGAGGATCTTTTCGAAGGCTTCGGAATTGACTCCGAAGACTCCGGTATAGGGTTCGGTCATAACATGGGTACAGAAGGGCGGGAGGAAGGGGAGGTCCTGGTCTTCGGGTTTGGCTTGGATGCGGATGCGAGTTTTGTCCGATTCCAGCCGGAATTCTTTTACGTCCTCGAGGGAGAAAGAAGAAGTGAGGGCCCTTTCCCGGACTTTGAAGGCTGTGGCGAAGATTCCGGCGGCATAGTAGGCTGGGACTAGATAAACTTTGGGGTCTCCGGCTCGGAGGACGTAGTAACCGGTTTGGGAGGGGTTTAGATTGCCGGCTAGGAACTCGGCGGAGGCGCCCTCGGCCGTTTGGAGGAGGGCCCTTCCGGCCGGATTATCCAGGCCGTAGATGCGGAGGTCCCCGGGATTTTCGTCGATGACCCGTTCGGCCTGGAGACCGGCGAGGGATCGGAACAGGGCGTGGACTTCGGCTTGCTGTAAAGGTCCCGGCAAGGCCGGCTGGGCGGACCAGGAATCTTCGGTATATTCGAGCCGCAGGCCGGAATTCGGAAATTCCAAGGAACCGGGCTTATTTCGGTCGAGATTCGCCAAGGAGATGTATTCTTTTGGGGTGTAGTTGGGTTTTAGAGCGGCGGTTTTTTTCTTGGCGTAGGCTTTTAGGCCGGCGTAACCGCAGATCAGCAGGGCGACAGCCGCCGCGCCGAGCAGTAATTTTCGTTGCATCCTTTTTTTCCTTAACCTTTGGATGATTTTTGATGGCTAAACTTTTGGGATAGGGAACTATCCGGTTTCTCCGAGGGCCCGGATTTTTTCTTCCGCCAGTTGGCTGATAATATGGGCCGGGCTTTGATGGTCCGCAAAAGCCCGAGTCAGGATGTAATCCGCCGCCCCAGGATGGAGGGTATCCAGCAATTCCCGTTGGCGGATAAACGTATCGGTTTTACTGAAATCCACCCGGGGAAGAGTCCGGGTTAAGGCTTCGTCGAGGGCGTCCGCTTCTTCATCAGTCATATAGGCCACTTTTTGCCTCCTTGCAAAAGGTATATTTCAGGGTAAAAAAGATTTCCGGCATTTCATTGCATGAAATACCTGTACCCGTTCGGCGTCGATCCGATTATACATGACTTCGATAGGGTTGCCCCGAGTATCGAATCCCACCAGCAGATATTTATTCTCATAATCTTCCAGAAGACCATTTCGTATAGGATGCAGTAAGGCGTATTCGATGTCGTCTCGGGTAAGGCCGTGTTTAAAAGCCGAGGGATTGCAAATAATATCCGGATCCACCCTTGAAATATAGCCGACTCGGCCCGGCTTTGCAAGGGCCTTTCGTTCCCGAAAGAAAGCTGAAAAAAAATTTTTTTTGACCCCCCGTTTTTGAGGGCCCGGGCGGTATTCTTTAGGCAACCGGGGAAAACCCGGAAAGAAATATCGGAGGCTTTTATGAAAAACAGCATGAAGAGAATCTTAGCGGTTGCCTTTCTTGTAGGTGCCGGGGCTGGGGTTTTCGCCCAGACCGAATCGGATTTTACGGTCTATACGGATAAGCATGGCTTCGTTACGATTACCAGTTACACCGGAAATGGAACGAATCTGGTCATTCCGGGAGTAATCGGCGGCGCCCGGGTGGATAAAATCGGCCGGGGAGTTTTCGCAGGCCGGCCGGGCATCCAAAGCGTCGTCCTTCCCGACTCGATTCGGGACCTTGGAGAAGGTGCCTTTCAGGGATGTACGGGGCTTCAGTCGGTTACCCTTCCGGCCGGGCTGGAGGAAATCGACGACCGGGTCTTCATGAATTGCACGAGTCTCAAGGCTATCAGCCTTCCCAGCCGGGTCCGGAAAATCGAAAAAGAAGCCTTCCGGGGATGCACGGCCCTCCAGTCAATTACCTTCCCGGCAAGTCTGGAGGATATTGACGAAAGGGCCTTCGCGGATTGTTCGGCTTTGAAGGCGGCGGTTCTGCCGGAGGGGCTCCGGGAAATCGGCCGGGGAGCTTTTTACGGCTGTATTTCCCTCAGCTCCTGCGGACTTCCCGGGGGCCTGCGGAAGGTTGAACGAGGCGCGTTTCAGGGATGCGTTTCGTTGGATGATCCTTCCCGGGAGGCTATTACCCGGCGATTCGGCTCCCGGGCGATTTTCGGATAGATTTTTATCTTTACCCAAGGCTCCGGTCTTTCCTCGGCCCTGGGTATTTCTTTTATAGTCCTGAAAAAAACTTTTCCCCAGGGCTGAAAAAACTT
>JAIRPY010000071.1 GCA_031256905.1 Spirochaetaceae bacterium | reverse complement strand
CCTGAGCTGGGCTGTCCGGCTTGAGGGAAGCCAATCGGTTCTTTGGCTCATGTAAGGTTTCTCCTTTGTTTCTCCTTTATTTTCAAAGATTTTGGAGGGGAATCTAAAGATTTTTTCCTAGAATCTAAAGATTTTGGAGGGGAATCTCCAGGTTTTGCTGGGGATTCTAAAGATTTTGTTATGAAAGTTAGGACCTGGGGCCTGGAATCTGAAACTTTTGGGTTGAAGGTTTTCGATTCCGGCGGGGAGTCTAAGGCTTTTGACCCCCAATCTGTAGATTTCGGCAGGGTGTCTAAAAGGTTTTGAGGAAAATCCGCAAATTGGGGATCAAAGGCTTGGGGCGTTTTTGGGGGAAACTTTACCCGGAAGTTGGCGGATAAAGTTTCAAGAAATATTGCAGGAAAATCTTGTTTTTTGGGTGTTGGGTACTTGACAAAGCTGGAGGAGCTTAGAAAATGGCTTGCGGCTTGCGGCTTGCGGCTTGCGGCTTGCGGCTTGCGGCTTGCGGCTGGGTCGGCGGGAAGGCGAGGTCCGCCCTTATCCTCGAGTTGACACAATGTATGCTTTATCGCTAAATTTATAATCATTATAGATAAATATAGCCCAAAGTATTTGTTTCGTCAAGGATCCAAGACTTTTTTTTGAAAAAAATCTGAAAAACGTAAAGGGAAAAATTAAAAAGCCGCGCCGCCCCGGAGATTTACCGCGAGTTCTTTCCAAACGACTTGATCTTTTTCAGGCAACTTTGCGAATTCTTCCTGTTTGCCATACGCGGATAAATCGATGAATTGGCTGGTCCGTCTGAGCAGTTCGGTAAACTTGTGTTCGTGAAACGAAATGAGCCATTCCGGGATGCGTTTGGCCGTTTCAAGTAACGCCCCATAATGGGGAGCGCAAAGTCCCTCGGAAGCGATAAAAAAATCCCGCAGAGCCTGTTCGTTTTCGGTTTTTTCTGAAGAGCCTGCTTTTTCCGCTGGATTTACGGAAATATTTCCTCCTGCAAGAAAGGTGAGGTATTCTTTTTCAATACGATTTTTTTCCGCGCATATGGGGCAGGTTTCTTTGGGTTTCCAAATTTTACGTTTTTTGAATGCTGAAATTCGGTCTTCGAGGATGTCTCTGCCGAGAATCGCTACCGCCAAGCCGTCCCGGAAGGATTCGAGGTTCCGGGAATGAAATCCGCAAAATCCGCCGGCAAGACGATGCTGTTTCCGAAACGTCCGGTCCGTAACGTGTTCAAAAAGCATATTGTCGATGTACCGTTCCGTCCGGTCCGAAACAATCCGGCACAAAGGGCATCCCGGTTTTCCGCAGGCTTTTTCAAGTTCAAAAAAATTGATGTGCCGTTCCACCGCCATTTATTTCCGCATCTCCAAAACGCCGTCCCCATGAGCTATAAAAATCATCGGGCGCAGTTTGGTGAAAAATCCATTCTCAACCACCCCCGGAATGCGATTCAGTTCCTGTTCCATCTCCACTGGGTCTACGGGCTTGAGGAAGCGCACATCCAACAGAAGGTTGCCGTGATCGGTAACGACGGGACCGGCTTTCCGAACCGCCTCCCGCAACCTGGGAACTCCTCCGAGACGTTCCACCGCCTGCATCACCGGAATCCGGGCTTCCGGGATGATTTCCACCGGAACCGGAAAGGCCTGCCCCAAATGCTTCACCAGTTTAGTTTCATCCGCCACAATCGCATACGCGGCCGAGGCATACGCGGTAATTTTTTCCGGCAAAAGCGCGCCGCCGCCGCCTTTAACACAATAATGATCGCCGTCAATTTCATCCGCGCCGTCTATGGTAAGGTCTAAACGCCCCAAAATTTCCTTGGAATTCAGGGTATACACAGGAATTCCCCATTCCTCGCAGGCTATGAGGGTCTGTAAACTCGTAGGAACAGCCCGTATATCCGTAAGTTTCCCCTCCTGGATCAACCGGCCGATATGGTTAACCGCCTGAAGGGCCGTGGACCCGGTCCCCAATCCCAATTTCATGCCCCGGGAAACCAAAGCGTCTACCGCCCCTTTTCCGGTTAGGATTTTCATCTCTTGCTGATTCATAGCCTCATCGTACCCGAATAACCGGAACAAAACAAGCCTTTCCGGTTATTCAACAAAACGAAGAACGTGCCATTTTTCCGTTCCATCATCGTCATTCCAAATAAGAACGTAAGAATTATCGGTAGATACGGCTAAATAGGTATCTTTGCCGAAACGTTTTTCAATATAAGTATAGCCTTCAGAGCCTTTTTTATACGACGCAACCAGCATTTCCTTATCTCCGCCGCCGGAAATAAAAAGGGATACAAATTTTAATGAAAAAAGTATCACCGTAGCGGTCAGTCTATTATACGTGACGTATTTTTTAGTTCTCCATTCTAACTGCCCCCGAATTTGATTACACGAGAAAAGCAAAAATACGCAAATAAGCAAACCTACTGTTTTCTTCATGAAGGCATTTTCTTATATTTTTATTTTTTTGTCAAGTTTCTGTTTTGAAATAAACGCGCTGATGAAGCCATCGGCGCGCTGTTTGGGAGTTAATAGGCCGGCAAAGACGGATCCACCTCCCGAATCCAGCCGTTTACGCCGTCTTGCAGGTTGAGAAGCCGCCCCGGGTAGCCCGCCTCGCGCAGAGCCTGAATAGCGAAAACGCTCCGCTGACCGATCTTGCAGACCAGCACCAGGTCAATCTTAGGATCGAATTCATCTCTGCGCCGGGCAATCTGTCCTAAAGGTATCGTTTTTGCTTGCGGAAAGGCCGCGAGGGTTTGCTCATGGGGTTCCCGGATGTCGATAATCTGCATCGGCTCTCCTGCATCGAGCCGGGCTTTGAGTTCTTTCGGGCTGATGTTTTCAATAGGTTCGGCATCGTTTTTCTTAAAGCCGCAAAACTGCTCATAATCTAGGTCTTCCAGCTCATGAATCGAGGGATTCGCGCCGCAGACCGGACAGGCCGGCTCTTTATCCAGCTTGAGTTCCCGAAACTTCATTCTCAAAGCGTCAAGTAACAGGATGCGCCCGATAAGGCTTTCTCCGCTTCCGGTAATGAGTTTGATGACCTCGTTAGCCTGAATACAGCCCACAATGCCGGGCAAAACCCCGACGACTCCGCTCTCGCCGCAGGACGGCACGAGACCGGGCGGCGGGGGATTGGGATACAGGCATCGGTAACAGGGACCTTCCTTCGCGTAAAACACCGAGGCCTGCCCTTCAAACTGAAAAATCGAGCCGTATACCAGAGGTTTTCCCAAGAGAACGCAGGCATCGTTCACCATGTAGCGGGTTTGAAAGTTGTCTGTGCCGTCAGCTACAACGTCGTAGTCTTCGATAATATTTTTAGCGTTCTCCCGGGTCAGCCGGATGTTGTGGGTTATGACTTTTACGGCCGGGTTTATGCCTTTGATGCGTTCCTCGGCGGATGCGACTTTCGGGCGTCCGATGTCTCGGTTGAGGTGAATCACTTGCCGCTGGAGGTTGGATTCTTCCACAAAGTCGAAATCCACCAGGCCAATAGTACCAACACCCCCGGCGGAAAGATATAAACCCAGAGGCGCGCCAAGCCCGCCGGTTCCGATAATAAGAACTCGCGCGCTTTTCAGCCGTTTCTGCCCCTTGACCCCGACGTCAGGCAGGAGGATGTGCCGGCTGTATCGGCTGATTTCTTCGTTAGTGAGCTTTGGAAGTTCCCGGTCCTTGAGAATACTGTCACGGTTCACCGGCGCCTCCCGCTATTGCCGGGACCAGCATGAGAGAATCCCCATCTTTAAGCGGGGTGTCCAAGCCCTTGAGTTTCTTGATGTTCCTATCCCCGACAAAAACGTTGACAAAGGAACGCAATTCCCCGTCTTGATACAGATGGGGCTTGAGATCCGGGTACTGCTGATTCAAATCCGCGAGGACTTCCCGAACGGTTTCGCCTTGGGCTTCGATTTCCGCTTTTCGGGCGGTAAAATTCCGCAACGCTGTTGGTATTATTACGGTTATCATACTTTCTCCTGTATAATTTCTTCTATAAATTCGCTTCGGTCTTCTTTCAGCCGCCAAGCCCGGAAATCTCCGGCGCGGTTTTGCCGGACCTCGGCTATGATATACACATAAAAGGGCAGAGCCTGTTCCCGGTCGTACTCCGACGGAACGGCGGGATGGTCCGGATGAGAATGGTAAAAACCCAGCGTCTCCAGCCCCTCCCGAACCGCTTGTCTTTCCGCCCGCATAAGGTCCTCCGCCTCAATCCGAAACCGATGATATTTTTCCTCCTCCTCAAAGGCGTTTGTAATCGGAAAAATTTTTACCGTTTCGCCCTCCTTTGGGCCCAGCAGGACCCCGCAACATTCCTTGGGATAGGCGGCTTGGGCTTCGGCTTCGATCTTTTTTTTAAGATATGATGAAAGAATCACTTTTTTCTCCTTATTAAAATCAGAAAAAATCCCAAAATTCTTCGGAAAGGTAGCGGTTTCCGGTATCGCAGAGGATGGTCGCCGCTAAAGAGCCTTTCGGCAAAGTCCGGCAAACTTTTAGGGCGGCGGCGAGATTCGCGCCCGCGCTGAGGCCCGCGAAAATACCCTCGGACCGGGCAAGCGCGCGAACCGCTACGGTAGCCTCTTCGGTGCTGACTTCGACAGTTTCATCCGCCAGAGCCGGGTCAAAAAACCCCGGTTTTAAGGTACTGGCGAGATGCTTAGTCCCCTCGATGCCGTGAAATGGCGAATCCGGTTGCACAAGAACGCATCGAATTCTATGGGAAAACTCCTTGAGCCGCCGGGACCCGCCGATAAACGTGCCGGACGTACCAGTTATAGAAATAAAATGAGTTATTTTGCCCTGGGTTTGCTCCCAAATTTCGACAGCGGTGCCGGTATAATGCGCTTTCCAATTTTCGTCGTTGTTGTATTGGTCGGGATAGAAGTATTTTTCAGGATGCGCTTCGGCTTCGGCTTTTGCGGCGAGGTACGCGCCGTCGGAACTTTCCAGCGGGTCGGTTTCGACGGTTTCCGCGCCGAAAATCTTGAGCATCCGTTTGCGTTCCCGGTTGGCATTTGCCGGGAGGTAGATTTTCACCGGAAAGCCGAGGACCGCGCCGGTCATGGCATAGGCGATGCCGGTATTGCCGCTGGTGGCATCGATGAGGGTCTTGCCCGGCGCAAGCCGTCCCGAAGCGATACCTTGTTCGACCATAGCTTTCACCGCCCGGTCCTTCACTGAGCCGGAAGGGTTCAGGAATTCCGCTTTGCCGAAGAGACTCACCCCTTCAGGTATATCCGGGAAATGCCTAAGCTCGATAAGGGGCGTGTTCCCCACGATGTCCATCATGTGCATAATGCCAGTCCGCCTTTTTTAGTATTTTTAACCCAAGGGCTTTTCTCTATTATACATATCTTTATACTAGGATATAAAGAGTATATCTTGCCCCTATTTTTTCGTCAAGGATTTTTCTCTAATTTTCTGAAAAAAAATGACCGCAAATTTTTATCAAATAATACTTGACAAGTGCCGTACTCTATTTATTTTTAACTCTCATGTGAAAACTTCTTTATGTTTAATTTTGCGTCCATTTTTACACATAATATTTCATCCGAATATTCTTTTGAAATTTTATAATCAACTGAAAAGTTAATTTCATTATTTTTTCCGATTCCAAAAAGCAAATTGGGATAATCCAATTTTTCAACCGTTTTTACAATATCAAATTTATCAAAGGTTTCTACACCAAATATTTCAAAAATTTGTTCTTCTTCTAATATGTCAAAATGACATTCAAAATAATATTTAACCGTTTCATTTTCAGGAAAATTTTCAAGAACCGCCTTTTTTGCGATTTCATTTATTTCAACATATTTATCTATAATGTCTAAACATACTTTAAGGTTGTCCCCCAATTTATTACAATCAGACAATGAAATATTTACATCCTTGTCTTTATATTTTACATCAATATATTCAAAATCGCTTGCCTCATCAATAGCGATAGTTCCAAAGTATTTTGT
>JAIRPY010000008.1 GCA_031256905.1 Spirochaetaceae bacterium | reverse complement strand
AGTCCGGCGGCTCAAAAGCCAAGGATAGCATAACCAGGCCCGGGCCGGTAAACCCAGGAAAATCCCTTTACTATCCTTACATAATAGACTATAATCAGCAAAGATTTATTTTGGAGAATTTTGGTGGCAAATAATAGGTACCCTGCTTTATGAAAAGGAGATTGGAATGATCGCAGGAATTATTGGCGCGACGGGTTATGCCGGCGCGGAGTTGGTCCGGCTTTTGGCAGGGCATCCCCAGGTTGATCGATTAGTTCTCGGTTCGGTCAGTTTTGAAGGGGATTGTATTGAGCGGGTGTACCCCAACTTTCTGGGAAGAGTGGATGCTCCTCTGGTGAAGCCGGAAGAAGTTATCGCCGCCGCAGATGCGGTTTTCGCCGCGCTTCCCTCTGGGGTTGGCGAGGCTTTTGCCAAAATATGTGTGGAAAAGAAAATTCCCTTTATTGATTTTTCAGCGGATTTTCGATTTGACGATGATGAAGCGGTTTACGCCGCCTGGTACGGGAAGCAATACGCGCATCCTGAACTGCGGCAATATTCGGTGTACGGGCTTCCCGAACTTAATCGGAAGCGGATTATCGCGGGGGCGGCGGCAAAACAGGTGATTATCGGGAATCCGGGATGTTATCCGACCGGAGCTTCTCTCGGCGCGTATCCTGCGTTGGCTAAAGGAATAGCCGGGGAAGGCTGTATTATCGTAGACTCCGCTTCAGGCGTCACCGGGGGCGGCCGGGAGCCCAGCCGGTCCTTTCATTATCCAGAATGCGCGGATTCGGTTAGTCCCTATAAAATCGGCGCGCATCGGCACACTCCGGAAATCAGCCGGAACTTTGAGGCTATGACCGCCGCAAAATCGGGGACGGGAATTCGGCCTGTGATTTTCACGCCTCATCTTGCGCCTATGAACCGGGGGATTCTCAGCACGATCTATATCCCCTTAGGGGAGGCCTGGAAATCGAAAAACCGGATTACCGGCGCGCCCCGGCCTCCGGCTAAGGAAACGGAAGAAAAGGCCGAAGAGATTCGGTCGGTCTACGCGGAATTTTATCGGGATGAGCCCTTCGTGCGAATCCTGCCGGCAGATACCCTCGCGGCGACCAACCGGGTACGGTACTCTAACTTCTGCGATATTTCGGTTCATCTCGACCAAACCGGAACAACCCTGATTATCGCTACCGCCATCGATAACATGGTGAAAGGCGCGGCCGGACAAGGGGTGCAAAATATGAACATCCTTTTCGGCTTCCCCGAAACCGCCGGACTTACCGCAATTCCGGCGTCTTTCTAGGATTTTTGAGGTATTTCATGATCCTGATCCTTGATTTTGGGAGCCAGACGACGCAACTTATCGGGCGGCGCATTCGGGACCTGGGAGTGTACGCGGAGATTATTCCCGGAGATGGGCCCCTTCCGGATCTTGCCGGCGCGGAGGGCCTGGTGCTGTCCGGTTCGCCTGAATCGGTATACGCCCCGGAAGGACCGGTTCCGGACCCAAAAATCTACCGGGCCGGCCTTCCGCTTTTGGGCGTCTGCTACGGGCTTCAGCGGATGACCGCAGACCTCGGCGGACAGGTGGAAGCTCTGCCGAAACAGGAATACGGAGGCGTAACTGTCGCCGTCGATCTTCCCCCGGGGGATTCGTTCTTTTCGGGTTTTGACCAAGCTGTTTCTCTGGAAGAGATAAAATCTCAAATTATACCGCAAAACTCGAAAACCGTATCGATAACCGCTTGGATGAGCCATGGCGATACTTTGACCCGGCTTGCCCCGGGATTCCGGGAATACGGGCGAAGCGAAACCGGCTTTCCGGCGGTGGTAGCTCACGAATCAAAACCCTGGTACGGCCTTCAATTTCACCCCGAAGCGGCCCATTGCGAGCGGGGGCGCGAAATCCTAGCCGGCTTTGTTTTCGGCGTCTGCCGATGCAAAACAGAATGGACCATGGAACGTTACATCGAAACCGCCGGCGCCGGGATTGCGGAAAAGGTGGGGAAGCATCCGGTGGTATTGCTTATTTCCGGGGGAGTTGATTCTGCGGTTACGGCGGCTTTGCTCTTGAAAACTCTGCCGGCCGAGCAGGTTCATCTTATGTATATGGATACCGGTCTCATGCGGAAAGACGAAACCCAAAGAGTTGAAAGTAATCTGAAACGACTCGGCCGGGGTCTGCATATCATTCATTGCGAAGAAGCATTTCTAAACGCGCTTAAAGGCGTCACCGACCCGGAAAGGAAACGTAAAATCATCGGGGATTTGTTTGTCGAAATTCAGGAACGGGAAGTGCGGAACCTTAATCTGCCGGAGGAGTATTTTCTCGCCCAAGGAACGCTGTATACGGATCTCATTGAAAGCGGAAAGGGAGTCGGAAATAAAGCCCGGGTCATCAAAAGCCATCACAACGTGGGAAGTCCGCTTATCGAGGCGAAACGTCGGGCCGGGCGGCTTATCGAGCCCTTAGACCGGCTGTATAAGGATGAAGCCCGGCGGCTGGGGACTCTTCTGGGTTTGGATGAGGCGGTAGTCCGGCGGCATCCTTTTCCAGGACCCGGCTTGGCGGTGCGGATTATAGGAGAAGCGACCCGGGAAGCCTGCGAAATACTCCGGGAAGCGGACGCGCTGTACTTGAGGGAATTGCGCCGCCGGGGACTGTATGACGATATTTGGCAGGCTTTTGCGGTCCTTTTGCCGGTGCGGACCGTGGGGCTTGCCGGGGATGCCCGGCGATACGGCCGGGTTCTGGCTCTGCGGGCGATTACCAGCGCGGACGGCATGACCGCAGAGGTGTATCCTTTTCCGATGAAAGATTTGCTGGAAATTGCGACTCTTATTACCAACGCCCGGCCGGAAATCGGCCGAGTGGTCTACGATATTTCGAGTAAACCTCCCGCGACCATCGAATGGGAGTGATTCCGGACGGGGAAAAGTTGCGAAAATTTGCGGATGCGGTATACTTAACCATAGTAAGGAGTAAAACATGAAAAGATTCGGGCTTGTCGGGTTTGCCCTGATAGGGATTTCGGGCTGGGGCTTTTCCCTTCAGGAAAGCTGGTCCCGGTTTGGCTTTGAGTTCGGCAATTACATCGACATGGCCGGGGGCGAGTCCGCCTATACCGGCGCGGCGGGTTTTAACCTCGGGATTTATACTTTTACGGATAATCAGAATATCGGGTTTTTCCTGCATCTGGGGTTTCTCTTTCCGGTGGCGGGCGCGGACGATTGGGAAATCCACCGAGAGCAGGACCCGGCCTTGTCTCCTTTGCCGGGGGTCGGCCGGAAAAATCTTGAAGAAGGCTTCATCTACGATTTTATTATAGGTCCCGGATTTCGGTATAGTTTCAGCGATACCTTTAAATTCTACGGCGGCGCGGGGCTTGACTGCTTTATGAGATATTCTTCGTATAAAAAGTATGAAGTAGCGTACCAAAAGACCAGCTTATATTTAGGAATCGGCGCGGATCTGGGCTTAAAATTTGACTTAAGCGATGTCTTCTTCATCAATACCGGAGTTACCCTTTCCTGTTTCTTTTTAGGCTACGAAGATCGCTCTACCTCCAGCAAGATAATCGATAAAACCTACATAAGCACCGAGTTATCCAACGGCAAAGTGAGAGATTTTGTATCTTTCGGGATAAAACCCTACCTTTGCATCGGCATCAACACCTACGTCGAAAGATCAAAGGCGGGAAAACCTCCCAGAAACTAGCCTGCCCCGAGAACTGCGAAGAGCTTAAAACCTGGGAAGATAAAGCCGAGTACGAAGGCAAAGACAAGATAACGTGCTATTTAAAACTTGGCGATTTTTACGAGGAATATAAAAACAGTTTTTCATTTGTGGTATACTTATTCTAGCAAATATCCGTTTGATCCTACGTATGAGTTTTTTGTGGACAAGGCTACCGACGAGATAAGTAACACCACTAATTCCATGAGGGAATGGAAATTAGCAAAAGGGACGCCCCAAGATATAAGCGGCGGGGCAGGGCAGATGCGCCGACAGAGTTAAATGCCGTAGGCGCGGCGGAAATTCGCATCCAGAGAAGGGAGAGAATTGCCCCCGGAGACCCGCAGACGGGTAAGGCTTTCCCGAAGAGGACCAAGATCCCGCCAGCAGGAAAAGCCCGTTCCCCGCAGTTTTTGGTAGGGAGCATCGGTCTCGGTGAGGATCCGATCCCCGGGAAGTCCCGCGCCCGCGCGCTGAGATTCTTTCCGCCCCAGAATCACGGCATTCCCAAAAGAAAAATAGACGTTTATGCCTCTCCGCAAAAGAGCTTCCCCTTCGGATAGACCGCCGGGATAGGCATGGAAGATAACCGCCCGCAGTCGTTTGAGAATTTTCCCCTGGGCGAAGATCTTCGGCAGAGCTTTGCGGACATGGAGAATCAAGGGCAGGTCATAGGAGAGAGCGATAGATAAATGCCGGGCGAAAAGCCGTTCTTGGATGGTTTCGGTTGCCCGGAACTGCTGGTCGAACAAGTCGAAGCCGGTTTCGCCTACGCCGTCGAGGCGGCGCTGTTCCGCTAGGCTTTCGAGCAGAGCGGTTGCCTCGGAAACTTGCTGGTCCCTTTTCAGGGCAGGCATTTGGGGGTGAACCCCAAAACAACAGAGGATTCGAGGACCCCCATCCTGCAAAGCCTGGTGTTTCAGTTTTTCTTGGTACAAAAAATCTTCCAAGTTCCAGGCGGAGCCGGCGCATAGGACCCCAAGGTTCCGGCGTTCGGTCTCGGCTTCGGGGAACAGCTTAAAAAGATCAAAAAGATGGCAATGGGCATCGGAGGTTTTTTCGTTCATTATAGATATTTTCCTTAAAGAAAAACTAGATTTTTCTTTTTTTTTGCCGTATTCTATAGATATGGAAACCGGGGAGTATTTAAAAACTCTTGCAAAAGCTCTGGAAAAACGCCGGGCTTGGATTGAGGAAACCCAGCTTGAAAATCTTAAAGAGCGGCTTCAGGCCTTTTATAAAGCTTACAACGCCCTCTACTTGTTTTTTATCAAAAAAGGGCTGATTAAAGAAGACCCTTATAAAAACGAAAACAGCATCGAAATTGGAAAAGTCCGGGTGCCGAAAACCGCAAATTTCAGCGAGGGTTCGAAAATTCAGGAACTCAGCGTTAGGCTTTCGGATTACGATACTCAGCTCAACATTCTTTCGAATTTCTTTCCCCTTAGTGTGGATATTCTTCATTTTGACAATATCAACACGATTAGCGGATTGGTCAAGTACGTTGACTGGCCCAACCTTACCAGCGAGTCGGATTATCCGATGACCAAGGCCGTCGCCGAGATTCGCAAGCAAGTTCTCACGGATCCGGATCATACCGTACTCAATGCGCCGGAAAGTTTGGCGAAGTTTTCCGATTCGATCCTGAACGGCCTCAAAGTGATGAATCAGTATAACCGGGAATACTACAAATATGAACTGCGAACCGCCGCCACCGCAGGGCCTCCTTCGGAAAAACCGCTGACCCTTCCGGAAATGAAAAAACGGCTCGCCGCGGTCAAACCCAGCAGTTCTTTTTACGCGGAACTCGCGGAAGAGGTTATTAAGGAAGATTATACCCCGGAGGGGCCGCGCCTGCGGGAAGAAGTTCTCAAAAGTTTGGGAGTGCCGGAAAAAAAACAAAAGGCCGCGCCGGCCTCTTCTAACCGGTATCTCCTCATGGACGGCATCCAGTTTATTGGCTCTATTGCGAATCTGCTGAAACTTATCGGGGAAAAGTTTGATTACAATAAATACCTCCTCGAGGACCCGGAACCCGATTTTTGGCTTCGGGTAAAACGTTTCATCGATAAAATGATGAACAAAGAGCCGGAACCCGCGGTCTACGAACTCGAATTCCGAGAACACCCGGCCGGAAATCAGCCCAAACCCCTGCCGGAAGAGGTAAAAATCGTCAAAAAAAAAGTAATCTACGAAGAATTGCGGGCGGACCTCGACAAAAAAAGCCAAAACCTCGCAAGCATGAGTTTTCAGGGACCCTCCCTCACCCGCTTCGAAGCTCTGCCGGAAGAGGAACTGCTCAGTTTTCTGGAACGGGCCATCAAGGGAATAAGCAATCTCTACAAACTTTTGACAGCTCTGGATAATTTCTTTAAAACGAAGGTAGATGAGAAATATCGGGACCGGGTGCGGGGCATAAAGCCCGAACTCAGCGCGATGAAAAACGCCTTCATCAAGGCGACAGAAAAATCCGCCGAATACGCCGCCCAAAAAGAATCCGAAGAAGTTCGTAAGTGGATGCCGAAACCCCAAGCCGAAGACGACGAACAAACCGAACCGGAAGTTCAGGCGCAATAAAAATATAATTTTTTTTGTAAATATTCCGAAGTAAAAGTATATCCCGGGGAGTCCTATCCCGGAGATTTGGGGTATCTTGCTTCAAGGTATCTTTAACGATAAGGTAAAGGTCATTTTTATACAACCATGAGCGAACGTACGGATTATCAAAAAGCCCTGGCGGAAGCCCTAGAAGCCCGACGGAATTGGCTTGAAAAGACGGAAGTGCTGGATTTAAAAGAAAAACTTCGGGCTTTCTACACGGCCTACACCTCGCTTTACGGGCTTCTGCTGAAAAAAGGTCTGGTAAAGGAGGACCCCTATAAAGGGGACGCCAAAATGGGAGTTATTGTCATTCCCCCCAGCGGTCCCTTTTCCGAAACGGAAAGCGGGGAGCAGATCAGCATCAGACTTGCAAGCTACGATACCCAGCTCGATTACCTCGTGAACTTTTACGACTTAAACACCGGCTTCTTCACCCTGGAACGGATAAAACTCATCGTGGGGCTGATAAAGTACGTTGATTGGGTTCATCTCAGCGCGACGTCGGAATCCCCGATTACCGCCGCTGTAGGTTCTCTGGTGAACCGCCTCCGGAGCGGCTCGGATCCCATGGGGATCAACATCGTCAACGGAGTGACCGTAACTCTCAACAAGCTGACCGGGGGTATCATGGCGGACCTTAAAGCTCTCACGGATTTCAGCAAAGAGGCGTACAAACTCGAACTTAGGACGATAATAAACCCGGCCTTTCCGGAGGGCAAAACCCCTTCGGTGACGGACATCAAAAAAAAATACGGCGCCGCCAAAAAAGGAGGGTCCTTCTACAGCGAACTCGCGGAAGAGCTGATAAAAGAAGATTACTCCCTCAACGGCGAAGAACTGCGGAATAAGATTCTCAAGGCCCTGGGGAACATCCCGGCCGGGCCCAAAACCAAGCAAACTCCCAAGGCAGAGCCGACTATCAAACCGATTCTTATTGAAGGCATTCAGGCTATCGGTTCGGTGGCTTCCACGTTGAGCGCGATCGGCGAAAAATTTGACGAAAACGAAATCCTCATGGAACGCCGGAGAGTCGGATTCTGGAGTAAAGTAAAACGGGTAATGGGACAGATGCTCCACCAAGAACCAGAACCGACTATCTACGAAATCGAATTCGCCGATGGAAGTAGCGGCACTGCGGTAAAAGAACGAGTCAACTTCACCACCTTACGAGAAGATATGGAAAAAAAAGCGAAGAATCTCGCCAGCGCGGGCAACCGGAGCGCGGCAAACCTCGAAGCCCTTCCGGACGACCAGCTCACCCGATTTCTTGAAACGGCCATAAAAGATGTCCGCAGTCTGCACCGGGTCCTGGGGGCTTTGGATGATTACTTTAAAGCCACCGTTGACAAAGAAGACCGCAATAGAGTAAAAGGAATAAAACCAGAACTCGCGACAATCAAAAACGCGTTCATCAAAGCCAGCGAAAAATTTACTGAATATACATCCCTTAAAGCAGAAGAAGATCAGTTTAAGCGTATGGGGATTGATTCGGTTGGATAAGGATCGTATTCTAATATTATGTATAAAATAATAACCTTGGTAGGTATAGTGGCGTTAATGGGATGCGGAAGTCTGCCCCAAAGTCTTTATTCTCAGGAAGCCCTGGAAGAACCGAATTTTGCCTCCCCTCGGCCCCGGGTGAAAGTTCGGGATGCCTTAACCGTAGCCTTTCCCCAAAGCGATATAGAATTGGATTTCAGGAAAGCCTTTCTCACCCATGAAGCCCAGCTCTTTACCGGTCTCTACGAAGGGCTTTTTTCGTATCATCCCTTCACGATGGAGCCGGTTCCCGGGGTCGCGGCGGCCTGGTCCGTTTCGGAGGACCGGAAAGAGTGGACCTTCACCCTCCGGAAAACCGCCAAATACTGGAACGGCGATCCCGTCACGGCGGAGCATTTCCGGTCCGCTTGGCTTTCTCTCTTACATCCCGCGAAAAACGCTCCCTACGCGTCCCTGTTCGATATAATTGAAGGCGCCAGAGCCTACAGACTAGGAGAAATCCGGGACCCAAATAAAGTCGGGGTTATTGCCAAAGACGATGAAACCCTCATTGTGCGGCTCACCGCGCCGGCGGCGTTTTTCCGGAGTATGCTCTGTCACCATGCCTTCAGCCCGATTCATCCGTCGATGCGTACCAAAAAAAGCTGGACCCAGGAGCCGCTCATCTCCAACGGACCCTTTTATATAAAAGAAAATAAGCCGACCCGGATCACCCTCCTCAAAAACGATGCGTACTGGGACGCCAAAAACGTAGCTCTCAGCCGAATCACCTTGAAGCTCGTAAAAGACGGAGACGAAGCCGCGGCATCCTGGAATTCCGGGGAAGCCCGATGGATTTATCGGGATGTGACGATGGCGAATCTCACCGATTTAAGCGGCATCATGGTGAATTCCATGTTTTCAACCCATTACTACTTCATCCGGTCCCAAGCCAAACCCTGGAACGATTACCGCATCCGGCAGGCCCTTCTGCTGGCTTTGCCCTGGGACCAGGTACGCCAAGGGTATACTCTGCCGGCAAAAACCCTCATCAATCCCCTCCCCGGCTATCCTCATGTCGAAGGGGTCGAGACTACCGATATAGAAAAAGCCCGCCAACTCCTCGCGGAAGCCGGGTACCCCAACGGTCACGGTCTGCCGTTACTCGTCATCAAGCTGAATCCTTCCTTTGAAGCCGCCCGAATCGGCGCCTTCATGCAAAAGGCCTGGACGGAAAACCTCGGAGTGCCGGTAAAAATCGAGGTCGTTCCCTTTAATCAGTACGAAGAATCCCTCAAACAAGATAATTACAGCGTCGGCGGCACCACCTGGATCGGAGATTTTGCCGATCCTTACACATTTCTGGAAATGTGGCGCCGGGATTCCACAATGAATTACGCCCAGTATAACGATGCGGATTATGAAACCCTCATGGATCGTTCCATGCTGGAAGAAGGGGGACGCCGAATGGAAACCCTTGCCGCGGCAGAACGCCTGCTTCTGGATCGGGGCGCGGTCCTGCCTATAGCTTATAATCCGGCCTTAAACATCGTGGATACCGACGAAATCGACGGCTGGTATCCGAATGTGCTGGATATTCATCCCTTTAAGTACCTGTCGTTTAAAACCTTTAAGCCTTTGCCCGGCGTCGCATCCCTCCCTAAAAGGGCCCGGGGCCCGGGGACTTGATCTGCTTTGCCAGATCGGTATACTAAATTTAATGGAGGTAGCGATGTATAGCACCGGCATAGCGTATTTTCTCTGGCTGATATCGGGCTTTGGGGCTTTGGGTTTCCATCGGTTTTATTTGAATAAATGGCGGTCCGGAATCCTCTGGGCCTTCACCGGCGGACTGTGTATGATAGGCTCAATTTACGACTTTTTCACCCTTTCAAACCAAGTCCGGGAAGCGAATATCCGCAAAGCCGTAACCGAACAACTCTACGGCCAAAAAAATACGCGGTACGTCTTTGAAAGTTCTTTCAAAGAAAAAGACAGCATAGAACGCACCATCCTCAAAGTAGCTAAAGAACAAAAAGGCGTCGTTTCTCCCACCGAAGTCGCTCTGCGGGCCGATGTTCCTCTGGAAGAAGCCACTAAATATCTCGAAGCTATGGTCTCAAAAGGCTTTGCGGAACTTCGGGTCCGTCAATCGGGTTCGCTGGCCTATGTCATCCCGGACATGATTGACCCGGATTCTCCGCTGGAAAATTTTTAAACAAACTGGTTTGACAAACTCATTCGGCAAACCAGTTTGCCGAATGAGTTTATGAAGAGAATTTCAGGTTCCAGGATGATTCCCCGCCGGCGATAGACTTCTTCCGTCACCTCCTCGACTAAGGCGCGAATGTCTTCGGCGGAGGCGCCTCCGGTATTGATGAGGAGATTCCCATGCCATGGCGCAATCGCCGCGCCTCCCCGGGACCGCCCCCGCAGACCAAGTTCGTCGATGATTTTCCCGGTAGGTTTTCCAAAATCCCGATTATTCTTAAATGCAGACCCGGCCGATGGAAACCGGTAATGCCCCTTCGCTTCCCTATCCCGGCGATGCTCTTCCATTTTATGACGTATCCGGGCGGGTTCGTCTTTTGCCAAAAGAAAACGGGCCGAAAGGATTAAAACCCGGCGGTTCTGAAAGGGACTTTTCTTGTAGCCGAAGTCTTCCGTTTTGGCCTTAACCCATACCCGGCGGAACGTTTCGTCCAAAATTTCCGTTTCCGTCAATACATCGGACATCGACGTTTCGTAGCATCGGGCGTTCATCCAGACTCCGCCGCCGATACTGCCGGGCATTCCCGCGAGGAATTCCAGCCCGGTCAAGCCGGCGTCGGCGGCGGCGTTTGCGGCGGCGTCCAGGGAAGTGCCGCTTCGGAAGCTGAGGCCGGATTCGCCGACCCGGTCCATGCCGGTCCATGCCCCGAGGTCCAGCACAATCCCCCGAATACCGGCATCGGAAACCACGATATTCGCGCCGCCCCCCAAGATAAAAACCGAAAGGCCCTCAGCCGAAGCGTTTTTCAAGAGAAGCGGGCAGAATTCAGGAAATTCCGCCGGGTCCGGGCGAATCCACAAATCCGCGGGTCCTCCAACTTTGAAGGTCGTATGGGCCCCCATAGGCTCATCAAACCGAAAAGAGCCTTTTAATTCGATACTATTATTGAGATTTTTCAAAAAATTTTCTAAATTCCGCATACTCATCTTTAAAGATACATCCCATTTCGTATTTTGGTATAGTATACTTATAGAGGCTTGCTTTTTTTGTCAGGATCAAGCATTATTCTAAAAGTAAGGGGGCTGGTTTTGAGGATTACCACCAAGGGACGTTACGCGGTCCGGGCATCATTGGCTTTGGCGAAGTTAGGTAAAAACGGATTGCCGGTATCCATCACCAGTTTGGCGAAACAGGAACATATTTCGTCCGAATTTCTGGAACAGATTTTTTACAAACTCCGTAAAGCCGGTATTGTGACTTCCGTTAGAGGTCCCGGAGGCGGTTTCTGCTTCGCCCAGCCCTTAGACAAGCTGACCGTCAAAGAAATTCTCGACGCCGCCGGGGAAGAAGTCGATAACGTGTCTTGCCGTAAACATATCGATCAATGTGAGCGGATGAGCATCTGCCCAAGTCATCGAATATGGGCGGATGCAACGAATTTATTGAATAATTTTTTCAAAAACCTTACCCTCGCTTCAATCTTAGAGTATAACGATCAACCTTGCGAGGAAAGCATAGAGGAGTTTTCATGAACTTTCATACAAAAGATAGAATAGCGTATCAAAAGATTACCGAAGCCTTCAAAAAACAGCGAACCGGCGCGACCCCGGCGGATGTGGTCGCCACAACCGGTTTGCCTTTGCATAAGGTTCGGGAGCTGATCCCCCTCGCGGCGGACGAATACTCCGCAAGGCTTGAAGTAACCGAATCCGGGGAGATTCTCTACTCCTTCCCCGGAGGATTCACCAGTAAATACCGAGGATTCCGGGCAAGACTGCGGTCCTTCGGGGAAAAATTCGGGAAAGCCGCAAAAACCGCCGGCCGGTTCTTGTTTAAAATATGGATTATGCTGATGCTGGTGGGTTATTTCGTCCTTTTCATGCTTATCGCCTTGGCCTCCCTTCTGCTTTCTGTCGCCAGCAACTCCAACAACCGAAGCGACGAACGCGGCGAAGGCTTCGGGGGCTTATGGGCGGCCTCCGCGGTGTTTGATCTTATCATCCGTCTTTGGTTTTATTCGGAATTAACCAAAACCCTGGACCGAAATTACCGGGGACAGCCCCAGGGTCCCAAACCTCGGCCTCTGTATAAAGCGATCTTTTCGTTTATTTTCGGCGACGAAGATCCAAACAAAGATTGGTCCTCCAAGGAAAAACAGAACCTTGTGGCTTATCTTCAGGCTAATCGGGGAGTGATGACTCTGCCGGAGTTTATGAGCCTCACCGGGCGGCCCCCCCAGGAGGCGGAATCTGCCATTACAGCCTTCTGCGTCGAATTCGGAGGGATGCCCGAAGCCGCAGAAGACGGCACGGTGGTCTATCGGTTTGACGAACTGCTCCTCCGAAAGGATACCCGGGATCGCTCTTTCAACGGGGCGGTTCCTCTCAAACGTCTTAAAGCCTTTTCCTCCAACCCCAAAAGCATGAACCTTTGGTTCAGCATCCTGAACGGGGTCAATCTAGTTTTCGGTTCTTACTTTTTGTATAACGCCGTCACCACCGGGGCGATTACTCCGGAAACCGCAAAAACCGCTTCTTACATTTACCATGTGGGATATGTGCTGTTTGGAATTCTGGCGGAAAATCCTTTGCCCTTTATTACTATCGGCCTTGGGGCGGTGCCGGTGATTTTTTCGCTGTTATTTTGGATTATTCCCGCAGTTCGGCGGGGCCATGTAAAAAAAGAAAATGAAAATATTACGATGGAAAACCTCAGAAAAGCGGGATACAGCCGAATCTGGTCCGATCCGGGGAACGTGGTTTCCGACGAGCTGATTCCCCAGAGTATGAATCCCCCTTCAGCCAAAATCCTTCCGAAAGCAAAGGAAAAAATCATCCAAGAGATGGGAAGCTACGCCCTTCCCGAGGTGACTATAAACGACGCCGGCAAAACCGTGTACGCCTTCAAAGACTTGGAACGGGAAAAATCCTCCCTCCAAAAATACCGAAATAACATCAAAACCCAAAGTCTGGGACAAACCGTTTTCGACAGCGGGGTTTAGGATTCCCAGCCGGCGATGACCGCTTCGTAAGCGGCGATAGTCGCCGCCATCGTAATATCCTGCACCTCGCCTCGGCCGATCCAGTCGGCGCCGTCCATAACATACAAATCCCGCAGTACCCCTTTGAGGTCTTCCGCGGTACACTTCGGGTCTGAGGCTCTTCGGCGTTCCAAGCCCCGGATTTCCTGCTCAAAGATTTGGGCGTATAGCGAGTCCCGCCAATCCGCCGAGAGGCTCATCCCTCCTCCCGATACGTAATTACCCGTTTTACGGTTCTGCCCGCTTCGGGGACCAGCATCCCAAGGCGGGGAATCATCCGGATTTCCCGCCGTTCCGTCCAATTTCCTCGGGCGTCGAAGGTGTACTCGTACCGTATTTCCGGGGCGGGACTTCCGAAAATTTTCATGAGAAATCCCCGTTCATCCCACTGGAGGGTCCGATGCTCTTCTCCTCGGTCCCAGTACCGAGGCCGTCCTTCTTCGGCATATAACGCAGAGCAGACTTTCGTTTCGGCATCCACGGCCGATACATTTCCAAAACTATCGTATTGATAAAACACTTCTCCGGGCTGTTCTTCCAGGGACCGGCGGACCAGACTGACCGGCCGAGGCTCTCTATCGGCATACCCGGTACGGGTCAGGAAATCCGCGAGGGCCCCGCCGGCGGAATCGTACCACGTTTCAGCGACTCCAAAATCGTTTTGCCGGATTCCGACAAAATACACCCCGGCTCCTGCGGTAATTCGGGCTTTATCATCGATAAAATCTACCGTATATTCTCCGTTCGGGCTGGTGACGAGCAGTTTTTCGGGAGTCCCGGAAGGCCTATGCTCGAATCGGACTTGAACAAATTGATTCTCCAGCCAAAACGGAAATTCCCTAATCGAACCATCCGAATTCCATCGGGCCTGGTAAGTCTGATCCTCCATACTCAACACGATGGAATTCGCCCGCCCCGAGGCCAGGGCAAAGCCATCCGGCGGCATGGCCTCATCCCAATCCGGTTGCCAAAGCCCTCTTTTCTGCTGAGACCGGGTAAGCAACAACCCCAGAGGAAAGGGCGATAAAGCCTCTTTTCCGTCCGCCGCTTCGGGGACCGCCTCGGGCATTGAAGCCTCGGGCCTTGAAGCTCCCGGGGTCCCCGGGGACGGAGGGTCAGGCTGACGGGTCATCCGGCTTATTCCCAAATCTTGGGACCAGGCAAAGTCTGCACAAAAAAGAATCAAAAAAGCAATTTTTCTCATGCTTCTAGTATATCCGATTTTCAGCTTCCCTGCCAGAATCGAAGAACTTAACTTTCGGCATCGCTAAAAAAACTTGAAAATAATAAAAAGAAGTATGAAAATGAAAGAAAACTTTTTCAGAAAAAAAAGGGAAAAAATGAAAATTCGGGAAAAACTTATTATTCTTATCATAGCCTTGAACCTGCTGGGGACGGGCATTCTCGTGGGGTCCTTGCTTTCCCTGTCCCGGTCGGAAATAAACCGGCTGGAAGAACGGGAAATCACCAATCTGGGGGCGCAACATGGCAAAGATATTCAAATTTGGCTTGAAATCTACATGGATGCGGTTCGAACCGCGGCGCAAATTATGGAAGAGTATCGGGACATCCCGGTAGAACTGAGACGGCCGGTTTTCAACCTCATCAACAAAAGTCTGGTGGAAAAAAACCCGGAAGTCACCGGCTCATCGAGCATCTGGGAGCCGAACGCCCTGGACGGCCTCGACGCCGAGTACGCCAATACCCCGGAAAGCGACGCCACAGGCCGCTTTATTCCCTGGTGGTATCGGGGGGCGGAAGGCCTCGGGGTGGAAGCTTTGCAGGGTTACGATAACCCCGAAACCGGAGGCTACTACCTCGACACAAAACGGACCGGCAAAGAGAACATCATGGAACCCTATTTTTACCCTCTTGAAGGCAAAGATATTCTCATGACAACCCTCTCCGCGCCGATTACCGAAAAGGGACGTTTCCTGGGGGCCGTGACTATCGACATCAGCATTCAGGACATTCAAAACCATGCCAAAAAGATTCAGCCTTATCCCGGCACGGTCGCTATGGTCTACAGCAACCAAGGGATGATCACCGCCCATTTTGACGAAAGCCGGTTTTCAAAACATCTCCTCGAGGCGGATCAGGACCTAGCGGGTCCGTACCTTCACCAGCTAAGCGAAGCCATCCAAGAAGGGCGCAATTTCCGGTTTGTTCAGGAGGTTAAAAGTTTAGGGAAAAAAATGATCTTCACCTGCGTCCCTTTTACTATAGGAATGAGTACTACGCCTTGGGCCTTGGTTATCGGCATCCCCCAAGATGTTATCCTTGCCCCGATTCGCCGGATGGCGATTATCGGGGTGATTCTGGGACTTTTCACCATCGGTCTTACCGGGGCGGCGTCGATTTTTATCGCCCGAAGCATCGTCAATCCTCTGAAAAATCTGATAATCGCTTTTCAAGATATTGGCGAAGGCGATCTCACCCGGGAACTGCCCATCCGCAATAGGGATGAAATCGGGGAGATGACCTTATCCCTCCAGGGCACCCTCGAACAAATCCGGGGGCTTATTCGGGAAATTCGGGATCGGGCGGACTCCCTCTCGAAGATCGGCGCGGAACTCCAGCATAATATGGACATCACCGGCGGCGCGGTGGAATCCATCGCCTCGGCGGTCGAAAACGTCAAAACCCAGGCCGCCGGACAAAGTTCATCCCTTAAAGAAACCACCTCGGCCATGCAAAACATCACCGAAAATATCGATAAACTCAACGGCCACATAGAACGCCAGAGCGGAGGGGTAACCCAGTCATCCGAGGCGGTTCAAGACCTGATCGGCGCCATCCGGCAGGTAAGCGAAGCCCTCGGGGAAAGCGCGGGGAGCATCAAGACTCTTCTCGACGCCAGCGGCGCAGGCCACGCCGGTCTCGAAGAAGTCGCCGGAAATATCCGGGAAATCGCCGAAGAATCCGAAGGACTCCTCGCCATCAACGGAGTCCTGCAAAACATCGCGGCCCAGACAAACCTCCTCTCGATGAACGCCGCCATCGAAGCCGCTCACGCCGGGGACGCCGGCCGGGGCTTCGCGGTCGTAGCCGACGAAATCCGCAAACTCGCGGAAAACTCCAGCAGTCAGTCCAAAACCATCGGGGCAGTTCTCAAAAAAATTAAAGAATCTATCGATAAAATAAGCCGATCCACCGGAACCGTCCTCGAACGATTCGACGCCATCGATAACGGAGTAAAGCTGGTCTCATCCCAAACCGCAGAAATTCAAACAGCCCTGGAAGCCCAAAGAAACGGAAGCCGGCAAATTATGGAAGCCATAACAGCCCTTACGGAAATTACCCGCCTCGTAAAAACCGGTTCCGCCGAAATGCTCAACGGAAGCCGGGAAGTCATGAAAGAAGAACGAAATCTGGAACAAGCCGCCGCCGGAATCGCCGCCGGCATGGACGAAATGTCCTGCAGCGCCCAGCGGATCCGTTCCGCCGTCACCGAAGTCAACCGCATCAGCGGCATCAACAAGGAAACCATCGACGTCCTGGTCCGAAAAGTCTCCCGCTTCAAAGTCGAGGAGCCAAAGGTCTGACCCCTAGACGCCTAGTCGATGACTTCCATCAGCCGGCCGCAACAAAGCGGAATCTCCTGCCCTTTTTTTACCGATACCGTCTTGTTGCACAAAGCGCAGTAAACCGTACAATCTTCTTCGGCTATAACCGGAGTGTATTTTTTCGTTTCCATATTTTCTCCTTAGGATGAGCCTAGTCATTTTTTGAATCTTGTATTGCAGGAAGTTTTTAGGCTTGGCAGTTCTTTTCGTTTTTTTGTCTGCCTTACCGGGGATTCGGACTTGTATAAAATTTTTCGGCAGGCTAGACTGGCAAAAAACGAATGTCAGGAGGACCGCATGGCCGTGGAGCTTACCAAGGGACAGAAAATCAGTCTGAAAAAAGCGGGGTTGAACGGCGAATTCCGCATCAACCTGAATTGGAATCAATCGGGCGGTGAAACGAAACCGGGAATTTTGTCCCTTTTGTTCAAACCGAAAGCCGTAGATTTGGACCTCGGATGCCTGTATGAGCTGTCTGACGGGACCAAAGGCTGTGTGCAAGCCCTGGGCAACGCTTTCGGGAAATACGACGCTCCGCCCTATATCCTGCTGGATAAAGACGACCGGACCGGAGCGGCGGCGGAAGGAGAAAATCTGCGAATCAACGGCGCAATGTTCGACCAGTTCAAGCGGATTCTCGTCTATACTTTTATCTACGAAGGCGCGGCGAATTGGCAGGAAGTCGATGGGCTGGTTACCGTAAAATATCCGGACCGCGAAGACTTTATGGTCCGAATGGACGAGTACGGTTCCCAGAAAACGCTCTGCGGCATCGCTCTGTTTGAAAAAAATCCGAAAACCGGCGAATTCGAGGTCCGGAAAGTGGTCGAATTTTTTGACGATCAGGTTGCCTTAGATAAGGCCTTCGGGTGGGGTATGCGCTGGACCGCAGGATCAAAAGATTAAGGAGAAAAAATGGCGGTAAATTTGCAAAAGGGCCAACGGGTCAGTTTGTCCAAAGAGGACGGCACGGCTCTGCGCCGAGTTATGGTGGGTCTCGGCTGGGACATGACGGCTAATCGGAGCGGATTTCAGATCGATTGCGACGCGTCGGCTCTGCTCTGCGCCGGAAATGGCAAACTCACCCGGAAAGAAGACGCGGTGTATTTCGGCAACTTGAAACATCCGTCCCAAGCGGTGCATCATTCCGGGGATAATCTCACCGGCAAAGGCGAAGGGGACGACGAGCAAATTTTCGTAGCCCTCTCGGAAGTGCCGAATCAGTATGAAAAAATCGTGTTTGTGGTAAATATTTACCAAGCAAAAGAGCGAAAACAGCATTTCGGAATGATACAAAACGCCTTTATCCGCATCGTGGACACCGAAAGCCGCAAAGAAATGCTTCGGTACAGCCTTTCCGAGCAGTACGAAGGCCTGACCGCTCTGATTTTCGGGGAAATATACCGCAAAGAAGGACAATGGAAGTTCAACGCGGTGGGACAAGGCACCCAAGATCCAAGTTTGGCGGCAATTATAGCGCGCTACAGTTAGGAGGCCAATATGGGAGTAAATCTTGCCAAGGGGCAACGGATCCAGCTGGAAAAATCCCTCACCTTAGCGATGGTGGGACTCGGCTGGGATGTTAAAAAATTTGACGGCGGCGCGGATTTTGATCTGGACGCCTCGGCCTTTTTGCTCGGTCCGAACGGCAAAGTCAGCCGGGATGAGGATTTCATTTTTTACAGCAATTTGCGAAGCCGAGGAGATGCGGTAATCCACACCGGAGATAACCGCACCGGCGCAGGAGACGGGGACGACGAGCAGATCATCATCAACTTTACCAAAGTTCCAGGGGATGTATCGAGAATCGTGGTTACGGTCACCATTTACGAGGCCGAAGCCCGGCGGCAGAATTTCGGACAGGTAATTAACGCGTATGTACGAGTCGCGAAAATGGCAAATGAAAAAGACTTCGCCGGCGAAGAAGTTCTGCGCTTCGATTTGGGCGAAGATTTCTCAACCGAAACCGCATTGGTAATCTGCGAAATTTACCGGCACGAAAATGACTGGAAGTTCAGCGCGGTAGGGGCAGGCTATAGCGGCGGACTCGCGGCGTTGTGCCGCAGTTTCGGGATTGACGTGGCATGAAACGCCACGCTTTCGCCATGCGCCTCCGTCCGGGCTGTGAGCGGGAATACAAAAAACGGCATGACGAAATATGGCCCGAACTCAAGGCGGAACTTCGCAAAGCCGGTATTTCGGATTACTCGATTTACCTGGATCCGAAAACTTCCACGCTTTTTGCGTTTCAGTATCTTGCCGACGACGCCGAGGCCGACGCTCTGCCCAGCAAAGAAATCGTGCAAAAATGGTGGCATCGCATGAAAGATATTATGGACACAAACCCCGACGAATCCCCTGTAAGCGACGCCTTAATAGAAATGTTCCACCTGGATTAGATTCCCGGCGGAAGACAGGGTTTGGGAGACGAATTGCGTTCCGCCTGCCCAAACCCCGGTTTTCATTAGGCGTCAATACTGTTCACGTATTCCAGAATTACCTTCGCGGTTTTTTCCAAACCGATGGAACTATCGAGACACAAATCGTACTGTTTCGCATCTCCCCATTTCCGGCCGGAAATTTTCGCGTAATATCCGGATCGCGCGGAATCAACCTGAGCGATGCTCTTCCGGCTTTCCGCTTCGGTATCGCCGTAAGTCTTCATCGCCTGAGCCAGACGGTACGATTCCGGGGCGTGAATAAAAATATGCACAGCTTTACTGTTTTCCCGCAAAACATACCCGGCGGCCCGGCCGACGATCACACAGGAACCGTTTTCCGCGATCTTACGGATAATCTTCTCCTGGGCGATAATCGCCTGCTGAACCGGTTCACTGCTGATATACAATCCATGTAACGCCCCGGGTTCCGCCGCGTTAATGCCGGAAATAAATTCTTTTGCAAGCCCGCTTTCTTCCGCGGCGAGAGCTATCATCTCTTTGTAATAAAATGGAATCTGTAGTTTTTCTGCGACCAGTTGACCGATAATCTTTCCACCGGAACCGTGTTCCCGATCTATCGTGATAATCGCCCCCGGTTTAGACGCTTGCATCGCCTTTGAAGCCTGCGCCGTCTGCGGATCCGAAACCGCCCCGGCAAGGCCTTTCCACACCCGGACAATCACCAACAGCGTTACTATTATTGCAAGCACATCCGCAACCGGAGCCGCCCAGAATATCCCGGTAACGCCCAAAAACGCGGGCAAAATAAGCGAAAGCGCGTCGAGCAGAATCACGTCCCTCAGCATCGCCAGAGGAATCGCCGCCTTCGCCTTGCCGATGGATTGCAGAAATATCGCGCAGGCCTTTTGCAGACAGGTCAGCGCAATCAGGCACAAGTATATCCGCAGACAATCTACCGCAAACAGGGTATATAATTCGCTGTCCGCGCCGAACAGCGCAATAAACGGTCTGGGAAAAATTTCAAACAGCGCGGTTCCAATCAGCGTAATGATAAATGTCGAAACCATAACTAATTTGAAGGCTTCCTTTACGCGGTCTTCCCGTCTCGCGCCGTAGTTGTAGCTGATTATCGGTTGCGCGCCGGCCGCGATGCCGATGGCGATATTCAGCACAATCTGAAACAGTTTCATTATCACTACAAACGCCGCAAGCGGAATGTCAGAACCGAACTCAGACTTCGCGCCGTAGAAAACGAGCAGTTTGTTGTTGACTATCGTTACTATCACGATAGAAATCTGCGTAAAAAAACTCGAAGCCCCTAAAGGGATAATCTGCCGCAAAACGCCCCAATCAGGCTTGAAATCGGCGGGTTTCACCCGGAAACCTTTACTGCGCGCAAGATAGGCGACGCTTAGCATGAAGCTCACCAACTGCCCGAAAACCGTCGCATAAGCCGCGCCTTTAATGCCCCAGCCCCAGACAAAAATCGTAATCGGGTCGAAGATGATATTTAAAATACAGCCTGTAAGCATCGTGAACATCGCGTATTTCGGACTGCCGTCGGCCCGGATAATCGAGATAAGCGTCTGCCCCGCAAGGGCTATCGGTATGCCCGCGAAGATGATGTATCCGTAATCTCTGACGTAGCTTATCGTCGCGTCCGTCGCGCCGAGTCCGTAAAATAATCCGTCCCCCAAAACATAGCTTATGATAATCAACGCTAAACCTGTGAGAAACGAAAACAATCCGCTGTTTGCAACGGATTTGCCCGCGTGTTTCGTGTTGCCTGCGCCCAGCGAGAGGCTCAGGAA
>JAIRPY010000077.1 GCA_031256905.1 Spirochaetaceae bacterium | reverse complement strand
TTTTGCCTGGAACCGCCGAGGCTTTTTGCCGAATAGGTAGGGATTTACTTGTTTGGGTCGAGGGCGTCCCGCAGGCCATCGCCGACGAAATTAAAGGCCAGCACACTCAAGAGAATCATCCCTCCCGGGGGCACCCACAGCCAGGGTTTTGACGTGAGAGTCGTGAGGGACTGCGCGTCCGTGAGCATATTCCCCCAAGTCGCGGTTGGAGGATTCACCCCCAGGCCGAGAAAACTCAAGGACGACTCAACCAAAATCGCCCGGGCCACTCCAAAAGTAGCATTCACCAAAATAGGCCCCATCGCATTAGGCAAAATGTGAAAAAATAAAATCCGCTGATTCTTAAATCCCAGAGCAATCGCCGATTTTGTGTAGTCCAGCTGTTTAATAGAAAGCACATTACTCCGGACTAATCGGGCGACTCCAGGCCATCCCAAGAGGCCCATAATAATAATCATTTTATCCAAGCCGGGTCCCGCAATACTGCTGATAACCATAAGCAGAATCATCGTCGGAAACGAAAGAAATACATCGGCAATCCGCATGATAATCATGTCGATAAACCCGCCGAAATACCCGGATTGCAGGCCCAGCAAAATTCCCAGGATAGTCGCTATAAGCACGGTGCCGACGCCGACGCTCACTGAAACCCGGGAACCGTAAATCAGCCGGGACAATACGTCTCGGCCGATGGAATCAGTGCCGAGAAGGTGCTTTCCATCCGGCGCCGCGCCGAAATCCCCGCCGATGACGTAAGGATCCATCGGCGCCAGGAGGGGCGCGAAGACCGCGCACATAATCAGCATCCCGATAACCCCAAGCCCCGCCGCCGCAAACCGATGCCGGATAAACCTCTGCCATATATTCATCGTTTCACATCCCGGTTGTCAGGTATACTTAATCCGAGGATCCGCAAGAGCGTACAGCACATCCGTCAAGAGACTCGACAGTACCACGGTCACCGCAGACATAAGATTAAGCCCCATCAGTACCGGGTAATCCCTCGTCATAATCGAATCCACCGTAAGCCGGCCGATACCAGGCCAGGAAAAAATTTGCTCCGTCACCACCGCGCCCCCAAGAAGCCCCGGAATCTCCAGGCCCATAAGGGTGATAATAGACAAAAGCGCATTACGGAAGGCATGCACTCCAAGACGGGGCAGAAAAGGTACACCCTTCGCCGCCGCGGTACGCACATAATCCTGATGCAGAACGTCAAGCATCGAGGAACGCACATACCGGATAAACCGTCCGCAAATACCGATAGACAGAACTCCGCAGGGCAGAATCAAGTGACGCAGTAGATCTATCATTCCGCCGGCGCCGCCGAGAGTCGTCATGCCGCTCGATGGAAATAGCTTCAGCTTCACACTGAATAGATAGATAAACCCCAGGCCCAGAAAAAAATTCGGAGTAGAAACCCCCACAAAGGCCCCGAAAGTAGCAAGATAATCGAATACCGAATGTTGCTTAACCGCGCTGGCCACCCCGAGGGGAACCGCCAGCAGAAGCCCGGCCAGCAAAGCGCATCCCATCAGCAAAAAGGTCGCCGGAAGCCGCTCTCCAATTATATCGGCCACAGGCCGATAGGAGTTGTACGAATACCCCAAATTCCCCTGTAACACGTTCCAAAGCCACGCCCCATACTGACGATAAATCGGCGCGTCCAGACCGAGATTCCGTTCCATCGCGGCCCGGGATTCGGCGGTCATCGTGGGGCTGATCATCAAATCCATGGGACTTCCCGGGGCAAGCCTAAGGATGAAAAAATTCACCGCCGATACGCCAAACAAAAGAGGAATCATCAGCAGGAACCGGCGGATAAGATAATTTTTCATGGTTTAAACCGCCTGGGAATACCGCCAATCCGAAAGCCGAATAGTAAAATGACACGCGCTCCGATGCCCGGTATCATCCGCCGGTTCCGGTTCTTGTTCGGAACAGATGCTTTCCCGAAAAGGACAGCGGGGGTGAAAGCCGCACCCTCCCGGAGGATTCGCCGAACTCGGAACCGTACCTCCCAGGAGAATCTTTTCTCTGCCCCGGTTCAAAGGATTCGGGTCCGGGTACGCGCTGAGTAAGGCCTGGGTATAGGGATGCCGGGGATTCCGAAATATTTCCGCCGAGGGGCCCAACTCCACAATCTTTCCCAAATACATCACTCCTATCATATCGCTGATATACTTCACCGCGCCCAGGCTGTGGGAAATAAAGAGACTGGTAAGGCCTAACTTCGCCCGCAGTTCCTTGAAAAGGGTGAGAATCTGGGCCTGAATCGAAACGTCCAGCCCGGAAGTCGCTTCATCGCAGATGAGAAACCTCGGGCGCAGGGTGATCGCTTTCGCGATGCTGATCCGCTGACGCTGGCCCCCGGAAAATTCATGGGGAAACCGTTTCTTCGCGTCCGGAAGAAGCCCGATTAAACCGAGAATCCGGTCGATTTCCGAGCCGATGGTTTCCGGCGGCACAATACGGTGAATCCGCAAAATTTCTTCCATCATATTTTCCACCGACTTCCGGGGGTTCAGCGAAGAATAGGGGTCCTGAAATATTATCTGCATCCGTTTCCACACATCCCGCATCTGCTTCTGGGTGTAATGGGAAATATCCGTCCCCTCGAAATACACCCGGCCTGAAGTGATCTTCTCTAAGCCGATGATACTGCGCCCCAAGGTTGATTTGCCGCATCCGGACTCGCCTACCAGGCCCAGAGTCTGATGCGGAAAAATACGGAAAGACACGCCGTCCACCGCTTTAACATACTCGGTATCCCGAAAAAACAGGCCCTTTTTTATCGGATAATACGTTCTGACTTGTTTCAGTTCTACGAGAGGCGCCGGGGATTCGGTTTTCATACAAGCCCCTCTCCGGCGAAACAGCGCGCGGTATGCCCGGGGACTCGCTCCCTCAGGGATGGAAACTCCCGGCCGCATCGGGGAAGCCGGTCGGAACAGCGGTCTTCAAAGGGACAGCCCTTCGGTTCCCGGTTCATCGCCGGAACCGCCCCCGGAATCGAGTAAAGGGGCGCGTCCTCCCCGGCTTCCAAAGGTATAATCGATTTCAACAATCCCCGAGTATAGGGATGCAGAGGATTAGAAAACAGTTCTTGTACCGTTCCCTGTTCGACCGCGTATCCGGCGTACATCACCACGACTTCGTCCGCCATTTCAGCCACTACGCCGAAGTCGTGGGTGATTATCAGGATCGTGATTCCCGTTTCCCGTTGCAGTTTTTTGAGAAGAGAGAGAATCTGCGCCTGAATAGTTACATCCAGCGCGGTGGTGGGTTCGTCGGCGATGAGCAATCGGGGCTTGCAGGCGAGCGCTATCGCTATCATTACTCGCTGGCGCATTCCCCCGGACAGTTCGTGGGGGTATCCGGCTAAAACTTTTTCCGGATCCGCAATACCGACTTGGCCTATTAGTTCCGCGCATCGGCTTTTGATTTCCTGTTTTGTCAGAGCAGTGTGGAGCCGCAGAGCTTCGGAAAGCTGGTACCGAATCGTAAGCACCGGATTGAGGCACGTCATGGGTTCCTGAAAGATCATGGCGATTCGTTCTCCCCGGAGCTTCTCCATTTCTTTTTCTCCGGCCCGGGTTATATCCTGGCCTTCGAAGGTGATCGCGCCTTTGGCGATTCGGCCGTTATTTCCCAAAAGACGCATACAGGAAAGGGAGGTCACACTTTTCCCGGATCCGGATTCGCCGACTAGCGCGAGGTTTACTCCCTCGGTTACTGAAAAGCTGACGTCCCGCACTCCTACGGCGACGTCTTTTTCCCGCCGAAAATGAACTTGAAGTTCTTGTACTTTTAAAAGCGTTTTTGCCATTTCCTACTCCCGTACTCAAGGTACAGCCTTCGGTTTTGTTGATGGAAAGAAAATCAGAAAATTTCTTTCCCGGAGAAGGCCCTTCTTTTCCGCCTTCTCCTAGGCGATGCGGGGCTTTCGCTTTCCCCCGGCATCTTTTTACGTTATTTTACATCCCATTTTTCTAAATCCCGGAGGGTTCCGAAATCTTGTACGTCCCCGTAGATGATTCGTTTGTTCACGGCTTTGAGAACCAGCTCGCTGTACACCCCGGAAACGGGAACTTCTTCGGCGATTATATCCTGAATCTCGTAATATCCGGCTTTGAGATCCTCGCTGTCTATGCTGGCGGTGATGGTTTCGATCAGCTTATCGGTTTTGGGATTGGAGTACCCGGTGTGGGCGTCTTTGGAATACACGTAATACCGCAGATTCCGGACCGCATCGAAAGGATTCGCGGGCATTCCGATAATGGAAATGTGGTAATCCCGTTTTGTGACCCGCCCCATGGTAGTGGGAAAATCCGCGCGTTCAATAGCGATGTTCAGGCCGATGGCTTTAAAGTTTTCCGCGATCATCGTGCATACCCGTTCCCGGGTGTTGTTGCCCGTGGGGATGAGGAAGGTGAGCTTTTTCGACAGATCCCATCCCGATTCCGCCAGCAGAGCCTGGGCCCGAACCGGATCGTAGACGTATTTCGATGCGGCTTCGTTCCAAAATTCGATCTGGCTTGAAACCGGAGTTTTCGTCATAAAGGCCTGGCCCTTAAAAATATTTTTTAAGATGCTGTCCCGGTCAATCGCCAAATCCATGGCCTGCCGGAGTTTTAGGTTATTTAAAACGGCGTTATTATAGAAGAGAACCTGTACTGTTCCCGGTTCGCCTCGTTTGGTGCTTATATGGGGAAGTTCCATAACTCGGTCGTAATCGTCGGCGGGGATGTTCCCGACTCCGGGGTAGTTCATGTCGATTTCGCCGTTTTCAAGTTGGGCCGCGATTTGGGGACCCGTCAGAATTTTGAAATTCAGAATATCGATTTTAGGCCGTCCCAAGAAATAGGTATCATTCGCCTCCAGAGAAAGGTATTGGCTGGGGGCGTACTCCTTAAATTTGAAGGGACCGTTCGTTACCGTAGGCTTTTGGAAGAACGGCGCCTTGAGCATAGCTTCCGGGGGGACCTTTTCGAGGATGTGTTTCGGCATGGTTCGCAACATAGTGCCGATGTTAAGGTTAAACACGTTCAGAGTCAAAGGGTACTTGGTCTTTACGGTCAAGGTGCGGCTGTCGATTTTTTTAACCCCGGCAAGTCCTTCCCCGCCGGCGGGGAAGAGGCCGTTATCGTCGGTTCCCTCGAGGATGCGGTGGAGGCTTGTATCGGAAATGCCGACAGCCGGGTTAGAAAAGGTATTTAGGGTGAAGATGACGTCGTCGGCGGTAACCGGGGTACCGTCGGTCCATTTAGCGTTTCGCTGGAGGGTTATTTTGAAGGTGGTGTTATCTTCGGTGATGATGCTTTCGGCTAACCGGTACACGAAGGTCCGTTCCGAAGTTTCCGATACCAGGGGCATAAACAAAATGCAGGATACATAGTAAGCCATGATATTATTAACCGACAGGGGGCTGACTGTGGCCGGGTCATTGGTGATGCCCACATTTACGCTTTTGAGCTTCGGCGATGGATTATCCCGTTTGCTCGCGCCGAAACTCGGCAGACATACCAGCGCCGTCATTCCAAGGATGATCAGCTTTTTCATTCCCTCTCCTCTGAAGGGATTTCTCAATCCCTTAGCAACGTAGTGTGATCCCAGGACCAACGGTCCCGTTATGGTTTCGCTACGTCTTTTACTATCAGGGAAAAAACGAAAATAATCAAGTGAAAATTATCAAAAACGGACGATTCGGGCGTTAAGTAAGTCGGCTTAACGCCCGGCCGAAGGGCTAGAGTAACTTTTTGACTTGGGCGGCTAAGGTTTCGGGGTCTAGGCCGAAGCGTTTGGCGAGGTAATCTTGGGTGCCTACTTCGCCGAACTCGTCCCGGATGCCGACTCGGGCGAATTTGCCTTTAAAGCCGCCTTCGGCGAGAATTTCCGCGACCGCACTGCCGAGACCGCCGTCAATCTGATGATTTTCCGCGCTGATCAGGGCCTTTACTTTCGACCCTAGGGTTAGGATTGCTTCTTTATCGATGGGCTTGAGGGTCAGGATGTCCAGCACGCCTGCGTCGATGCCTTGGCCCGCCAAGATTTCGCAGGCCTTCAGCGCGTTATTCGCCATGAGACTGCCCAGGGTGATAAGGCCTGCATCCTTTCCGGGTTTTAAAACCTTTGCTTTTCCAAAGGCGAATTTTTCCTCCGGCGGATACAGATAGGGCACGGCCTTCCGGGGGATTCGGAGGTACACGCATCCGTAGAGTTCCGCGGCGGCTTTTACCAGAGCCCCGCAGGACACCGGGTCGGAGGGTTCAATGACGGTGAGTTTCGGTACTGCCCGCATCAGGGCTAAATCTTCGAAGGGCATATGGGTTCCGCCGTTGTATGCGGCGGTTACTCCCGGGTCTGTGCCGATGAGCTTGACGTTGAGGCGGGCGTAGTTTGCGGACAGAAAGAATTGGTCGTAGACCCGGCGGCCGGAAAAACTTCCGAAACTTGCGGCAAAGGGAATTTTACCTACTGCGGAAAGTCCGGCGGCGATGCCTATCATATTGGCTTCGGCGATGCCTACATTGATGAATCGGTCTGGGTAGGCTTTTTTGAAAACTCCGGTGCCGGTACAACTCATGAGGTCCGCTTCGAGGACCACGATATTCGGATTTTTTTCGGCTAAGGCGGTAATGGTTTCCACGTAGGCGGTCCGCATTTCTTTTGTTTCCATGTCTTTTGTTTCCATGGTTGCTCCTTCTTAGGTTTGCCCCGAGGCTTCTAAGGCGGCGATGGCTTCTTTCGCTTTTTCGAGGTTGAAAGCCATGCTGTGATTATTGGCTATTCCTTCGGCGAAGGAACAGCCCTTACCTTTGATGGTATCCATGATGATCATAGATGGTTTTTTCTTTTGACTTCCGGCTTTATCGATAGCGGCGTCTAAGGCTTCGATATTATGGCCGTCGACTCGTTGGGTAAACCAGCCGAAGGCGTTCCATTTGGCTTCGAGGTCTTCGAGGTCGAGGATGTCCTTGACGTAGCCGTCGAGTTGTTGCTTATTGTAATCGGTGAAGGCTATGAGGTTGGACAGGCCATGGAATCCGGCGAAAAGGGCGGCTTCCCAAATTTGTCCTTCGTTGGATTCGCCATCCCCTATGATGACGTATACGGTAGCGGGGATCTGGTCCATCCGGAGTCCCCAGGCTATGCCCAGGGATGCGGAAAAGCCTTGCCCCAGAGAACCGGTCGTCATATCGATGCCCGGAGTGAGGTTCCGGTCGCAGTGACTGGGGAGTTTGGTGCCCCCTTGATTAAGGGTTTTAAGCCACTCTTTTGGAAAGAAGCCTTTGAGAGCCAGGGCCGCGTAAACCCCGGGACCCGAATGTCCCTTGGAGACCACAAGCTGGTCTCGAGTGGGCTTTCTCGGCTCTTGCGGGTCCACCCGCATTTTGTGGAAATATAAAAGGGCCAGCAAATCCGCGATCGACATCGCTCCGCCGATATGACCGGTCCCTAAAGTCCCGATCTCTTCAATCGTCATCTTGCGGATTTCCAGAGCCTTAGCTTGCAAAAAAGCTAACCGTTCTTTATCCATGTGAACCTCCGTCAGGGTATATGAAAAAGTATAGTCTTTTTCAGAAGTTTCTTCAATACAATCCCCCGGACATGGATGCGCCTTTCCTCTCCTGGGATGAGGTTCTCCCCCAAACTTTTTGGCTTTGCCGGCTTGGTCAGCACTCTGACTAAGCCTATGTCAGGCTTCTGACTAAGCCCATGGCAGGCTTCTGACCAAGCCCATGTCAGACCTCTGACTAAGTCCATGTCAGACCTCTGACCAAGTCCATGTCAGGCTTCTGACCAAGCCCATGTCAGAGGCCTGACCAAGCCGGCAAAGCCCGCCCGCCAGCCTTGCAAAAGGGCGGGCGTCATGCTATGCTGAAATCATGGCCCGGGCAGAGAAAAATCATCCGAACAGACGATACAAAGACAGCTTTTTCGTGTCCCTCTTCAGCGACGAGCGGCGGATTCTGCACTTATACAGCGCAATAACCGGGCGAAAATACCGCGAAAACACGCCGGTGGTCCTCAAAACCCTGTCCGATATTTTCTACCGGAACCTCAAAAACGACCTCGCGTTTCTGCTCGATGACCGGCTGATTATCTTTTTCGAGCATCAGTCCACCGAGAATGAGAACATCGCCCTGCGGATGTTTTTCTACGCCGCGGCGGT
>JAIRPY010000024.1 GCA_031256905.1 Spirochaetaceae bacterium | reverse complement strand
GAAAACGTTTCGTCTCTGGAAAACACCTTCGACGAATACGGCTCAATCGAGCAAATGCTCGCCGCGATGATCGAACGGTCGAATATATCCAAAGAAGACATCGAAAAAATGCTCATCGTGTACCAGCACAACCTGAGAAACGCCGAAGATACCTAAGACATTCTGTCGCCCGGAGATTTAAGCGTAGAAAAGGCATAACCCGTAGACTTTTTCCGCGCCTCCTTCTTTGAGCGCGGAGGCGCAGGCTTCAAGAGTCGAGCCGGTAGTGGTTACGTCGTCAAAGATAATGGCTTCTTGCGGAACCTTTCGGACGCAACGAATCCGGCCGAGGAGGTTAGTTTTCCGGCTTTTTTTGTCGAGTTCCTTTTGGCTCTGGGAGGGAAGCCGCTCGAGGCATCGGTATACCGGCGGCGCGGAACCGTACCGGCTGAGGAGTTTCGCCAAATACTCGATCTGATCCCAGCCGGTTTTTTTCAGTTTTCCCGGTCTTGGAGGAACGGGAACCAGTACTGCCTCCCTCGAAATAGGCGCGGAAAATAAGGTCAGTCCTTCTTGTATTTTTTCCGCCAAAAAATTGCCCAACCCAGGATGCCTGCCGAACTTGTAGGATCGCAAAACTTCCTGATAGATTCCGGTATATGGAAAAATGACGGTCCGTAAATCCATATACGAAGCCTCCTCAGTTCTGCATGAGAGGCATATATCCTTCTCGGAAATCAAAGGACGGCCGCACCGAGAACATCGAGGGTCCCGGTCTATGCTCAAAGCTTTATGGCAGGTTTCGCACAGCCCATACCAGGCTTCTTCTGGTCCCAGCAGAGGGATGCCGCAGACTCCGCACCCTGCCGGAAAAATATATTCCCGAGCCAACGCGGCCCATCGTTGTATATTCATACAATAAATAAGGAAAGACCTGGAATATTGCTTTAAAATCCGCCGGAATATTTATGCGCATTGGAACGTTCCGAAATATATACTATTTTTTCCCCGGCATATATTAACCGGCGGGGGCGGGCGGGGGCGGGAAAAAGCCGGGGGGTTTGTACCCTTTCGGCTTTTTTTTGTTTGGCGGGAACTGGGGGTTGATTAGGCTTGGGTTCGGCGGAGGCGGACTTGTTCGATGTCGTAGCTGAAGAGGTCTCGCAGGTCATTTAGGCCTAGGGCCATTAGGGCCATGCGGTCAATGCCGATGCCCCAGGCGGCTACGGGTACTTTTACGCCTAAGGAGGAGGTTACTTCGGGGCGGAAAATTCCGGATCCGCCTAGTTCGAACCAGCCTAGGACGGGATGTTTTATGTGAACTTCTATGGATGGTTCGGTGAAGGGGAAGTAGCCTGGGACGTATTTTACTTCTTTTGCTCCGGCGACTTCTCGGGCGAACATTTCGAGGAAGCCTAGGAGGGTTCGGAGGTTTACTTCTTCGCCTAAGACGATGCCTTCGGTTTGGTAGAAGTCGGAAAGGTGAGTGGCGTCGACTCGGTCGTAGCGGAAGCATCGGAGCATACCGAAGTATTTGCCGGGAATTGCTGCGCGGGGCAAGGTTTTGGCCGATAGGACGGTTCCCTGACTGCGGAGGATGAGGCGTTTGGTGAATTCCCGGTCGAAGGGGTAATTCCAGCCTCTGCTTCCGGTGGAGCCTCCGGTTTCGTGGGTTTCGGCGACGTTGGAGAGCCAGGGTTCTTCGATTTCTTTGGCTTTTTGGGGTTCCGCGAGGTGGTAGACGTCGTGAATATCCCGGGCGGAATGGAATTGGGGCATGAAGAGGGCGTCGCAGTTCCAGAATTCGGTTTCCACTAGGGGGCCGTCGAATTCTTCGAAGCCTAAGGAAACGAGTTTATCCTTTACGGCTTCGAGAAATTCGGCGTAGGGGTTTTTTCGGCCGATGAGGAGCCGGGTGGGGGGGACTTTTACGTTGTAGGGCCGGAAGGTTTGGGTGCGCCAGGTGCCGGCGGCGAGCATTTCCGGGGTGAGGGTGTTGGTTTCGTCTCCGGAGAGGCCGGCTTTTTCGAGGGCCTCGGCGAGGGCTTTTTGGGCCTCGGTGAAGGCGTAGACTGGGGTATCTCGGCGGAATTCCCGGAAGGGGGCGTCGCCGGCGCCGCGTTTTTTGGCTAGGTTGGAGAGGATTTGTTTTTCCCTGGGGGAGAGGTCCCTTTCGGGGAGGGGGAAATTGGGGTAGGCCTTATCGAGGAGGCCCCGGAGGGTTTGGAGGTATTCCGGGGTGTTCCTGGGGCTGGGCTGGTCTGGGCCGAGGTTTTCTTGGATGAGGACGGCTTGTTTGGCGGAGTTCAGCTGGAGGATTCCGAGTTTGGCGAGGTTTCCGAAGGCACTGCCGGCGTCTTTTTGGGGGATTTTCAAGGTTTCTGCGATTTCCGGCAAGGTTAGGCCCGGTTTTAGGCGGGTTAGTTCGAGGAGCCGTTCTTCCGGGGCGCCGGTTTCTTTCCAAGTTTTCCCTCGGGGGGTTAGTTCGAAGAAGGTTTCGCTATTCCGGCGGCGTTCGGTGAGGAGGCCTTTGCCGGCGAGCCAGGACAGGGCTTGGTTGCCGTTGCCGTTTTTGAGGTTCAGGTCCCTTTCGACCTTTTCGACGGTAAGTTCGTCCTGGAGGCTGTAATGCCGGATAATTTTTATTTCGAGGGGGTGCAGATTTTTTACGGTAATTTGGGTATCCATTTTTTTAGGCTACTGGATTTCCGGTTTTTTGAGAAGCCCCGGCGGAGGGGCTTTTTTTCCGGTTTTTTGAAGAAAAGGAGGGAAGAAAAGTTTTACCGGGCAGAAAAAAACTTTTCAGCCGCAGAAAAAATCTTGGCAGAGGCTGAAAAAAACATGGCAGGCACAGAAAAAATCTTGGCAGGCATAGACAAAATCTTTTCAGCCGCAGAAAAAATCTTGGCAGGCCTAGAAAAAATCTTGGCAGGGATAGAAAAAAACTTTTCAGCGATAGACAAAATCTTTTCAGCCGCAGAAAAAATCTTTTCAGCGATAGACAAAATCTTGGCAGGCCCAGACAAAAACTTTTCAGCCGCAGAAAAAATCTTTTCAGCGATAGACAAAATCTTGGCAGGCCCAGACAAAAACTTTTCAGCCGCAGAAAAAATCTTGGCCGGCACAGACAAAAACTTGGCAGAGGCAGAAAAAATCTTGTCTGACCCTAAAAAAAACTTGGCCGGCCTGGGGGAAAAAGTGTCTGGCCCTGAAGCCCTCCCCGGAGGCCTGGGGGGAAAGGTGTCCGGCCCTCAAATCGAGGTCCCGGGCTTGAGGATAGGCAGGGCCGGCTCGGTGAGTTCCAGCACTGCGGGAAAATCCTCCGGGGTAAGGCTTATCGTTTCGCCGTCCATCTGGGCCAGAATCCGATGGTCCCCTCGCAGTTCTATCCGATGAGCGGAAAATAACAGGGCCTCCGGCGCCAAGGCATGGGAACCAGCGTCAATAGATTTTTTCAGGGCCCACTTGCGGAAAAGGGGCATCTGCTTGAGGGCGCAAACGTTTCGTTCATCCGGCAAAATCCGCCGGTGAGAGCCGTAAGTCCGCCCGCCGGTCACGCCCATGGCCAAAAGCAGTAAGGATTCCCGAAACAACTTAACCGGATTGCCCTCGTCGTCAAAGGCGCAAACCCCCATAGGCCCCGGCCGATAAAACCGATCATAAAAAAGCGCGGCTAAATCTACCCAAAGCTTATACAAATCCCCGGGAAAAAAGGACTTTATCTTGTTGGTCATGTGGGTGACAAAGGCATCCAAGCCCAAGGATAAAATATTAAAAGCGTAAAAGGGACCCCGCCCCCGGGCCGTCGTAAGCCGCACCGCCCGGGATAACTCAAGTTTCGACGGATAAAGCAAAAGTTCCAGGGCCCGGTCCAATTCCCAAGCGTCCGCGCCGTCATTGCCGGTCCCTAAGGGGAGCCGCAAAACCGCGCCCTGATTTTGCATCCGAGGCATTTCATACAGAGCCTGAAGAACATCCCGACTGGTGCCGTCTCCCCCGGCCGTGAGAATCAGATAAAAGGGACCCTCATCGGAAAATTCAGAAGGAAAAAAATCAGCCCTAAGAACCGAAGCCAAATCCTTAGGCCGGCCGAACCGATCCGTAAGAATCAGCCCGGAAGAACCCAAACCCGGCGCCCCAGACCGCCGGGGATTGCCCCGGGCTAAAGCCTGGATCCGCCCCAAAGCCTCCGCGTGCCGGGCCCACCGGGAAGAAATAACAAACCCCCCGGCCCGGGGATTGGCAATAAGAACCCACCGTAAAGTTTTTCCGGGAGCAATCAGAGCATGGTCTAGGATTTCAGCCAGGGCCCTGGAAAAAATCCCGATGCGGGCGGCCGGACTCATGGTTTTTTGAAAAACTCCTCCGGCTTCTTAAAGAAGACCTAAATAATTTTTAATAAGCTGTAATTTGAGATTCCGCAAACGCTCCGTAATAGATACTTTGTAAATGTGGGGATTGAGAAACCGTTTGTAACTCGGATCAAACTGATCCAGCCCGGTCCGCACCCAAGCCCGGCTTTCCGAAAGAGCCGGAATACCCCGGATAAGTTTGCCCCGATCCATCCATCTTTTAAGCAAAAGTTCAGGTTCCGCCTCCAGATAATGCTGAAAATGCCGGTAATCCGCGGCCGGATGCCAAAAAGTATAGGCCCGGCCCGGCTCAAGCAAATCCGGATTATCCGGGTCCTCAAGACTAAGCACGTCCGCCACGGTCAGGCCCCCGGCATCCCGGATCCGCCAAACCTGCTTAATGCCCGGATTCGTCGTCTTATCCGGATGGTCCGAACATTTCATGGTAGGAGTCATAATCCCTTCGCCGTCTTCCCGGGAAGTAAGCTTGTACACTCCGGTAAAAGCCGCATCCGTTCCCCCGGTCACCATCCGGGTCCCGACGCCCCAACTGTTTACCGGCGCGCCCCCTTCCGTAAGGGCCTGGATAATGGTCTCATCCAAGTCATTGGAAACCGAAATCGACGCCTGAGGCAGGCCCGCATCGTCCAGCATTTTCCGCACTTCCACGGCTAAGTAATGAATGTCCCCGGAATCCAAACGCACCCCGAAATTCCGCCCCTGGGCCGCCAGCCCCAGCCCCACCTTGATAGCCTTCGGCGCGCCGCTTTTCAAAGTGTCATACGTATCGATGAGAAACACCGGACGATCCGGATAAATATCCGAATAGGCCTGAAAGGCCTCCTCCTCACTGCAATGGGCCATAACCCAAGAATGGGCCATCGTTCCCATCACCGGAATGCCGAATTCCTTGCCGGCCAACACGTTGGATGTGCCTTCCGCGCCGCCGATAAAAGCCGCCCGAGACGCCGCCAACGCGCCGTCAGGCCCCTGGGCCCGGCGCAAGCCGAATTCCATAATCGCGCCCCGGCCCGAAGCAAGCCATACCCGAGCCGTCTTCGTCGCCACAAGACTCTGAAAGTTTATCGTATTTAAAACTAAACCTTCGATAATCTGGCACTCAATAAGCCGACCCTCAATGCGAATCAACACTTCTTGGGGAAAAATAACCGTCCCTTCATCCATAGCCCAAAGGGACCCGGTAAAACGAAAGCCCCTAAGATACTCAAGAAAGGGGGCCGAAAAAAGATTGAGCCTTTCCAAATAGGCCAAGTCCTCTTCAGTAAAGGCGAAGGTCTGTAGTTTTTCTAAAAGAGTCCCCAAGCCGGCAAAAATAGAAAATCCCCCCCCAAAAGGCTGACGCCGAAAAAACATCTCAAAAATAGTCCGGCGGTTCATGTTTTTTTTCCAATAGCCCTGGGCCATGGTAAGGGAATAAAAATCGGTAAACAACCCAGACGTCATAGATCCTCCCCGGAAATAAGCTGAACTCCGGCAGACCGCATATCGGCAAAGGCCCTTTCAACCGACCCCGCCGGATACCCCACGCCCCGAACCGCATCGGTACACACAAAAGTCTTGTACCCCAGCCGAACCGCATCCAAAGCGGCGTAAAGAACGCAGTAATCCGTAGCCAGACCTCCTAAAAACACCGAATGTACCTCCAGACTTTTTAAAAATCCGTCAAGCCCGGTGGGAGTTTTATGATCGTTTTCAAAAAAAGCGGAATAGGAATCCAAGGTCCGCCGAAAGCCTTTGCGGAAAATGCCCCGAACCGGATTCAAATCGAGACGTTTATGGAAATCCGCCCCGGGAGATCCTTGAACGCAATGGGAAGGCCAAAGAATCTTGTCCCCCCCGGGAAGAATATCCCCGGGGCTTTTGCCGGCCTGGGTTTCCGCAAAAGATACATGATCCGGCGGATGCCAATCCGCCGTGGCCGCAACGATTCCCCCGGCAAGGGCAAACCTTTTCCCTAGACGGTTAAGGGGCTCTATAACTTCATCGCCTTCAGGAACAGCCAACGCGCCGCCGGGGCAAAAATCATTCTGTACGTCTATTATAAGGAGCGCAGAAGCGGTATATTTCATAAAGTAAGTATAGTATTCTTTTTTTAAAAAAGAAAGAAGTCCCGGGCTTTTCAGGCCCAAAATTTTTTCAGCAGAACAGGAAAATGATAGAAGCCCTGCTTTTGTATCTTGCGTTTTTCGGGTCCGGTTTGATTTTACGCCCAAAAGGAACGGGCCCGGGTTTTTCGGCGGAAGGCGAATTGCTCCGGCTGTTTTTGTATACCCTTCCAGCTTTTGGAGTGCTTGCTTTCCGGAAAAAGACGGCCCGGCCCGGCCTCCAAGACGTTATAACCTGCGGATGGGTCCTTCCCGCGCTGATTCTGCTGGGCCTTGGCGTTTCTGCCGGGGAGGGGCCGGGGATTCCGCCGGTCTTGCCGAAGAATCTGCCGGAATGGACGATTCTGGCCCTCTCCTGTCTGGGGACCGGCTACATGGAGGAAAGTTTTTTCCGGCTCTACCTGCCCTGGAAGCTGGAGGAAGCGGGCCTTCCTTGGGGGAAAGGGGTTTTCATCGCCGCCGGGCTATTCGCTTTATGCCATATATACGAAGGCCCCGGGGGTTTTTTATTTGCTGGCCTTGCCGGGATTTGTTTGGCCCTCGGCTCTGGGAGGTCCCGATCTCTTCATGGAATCGCTTGGGCCCATGGGGGGTATAATTTATATGTCTGGCTTGCGGTCAGCGTTTCAGGCTGACCGCAAGGGCTTTAGCGTTGACCGGTTAGTTCGAGGTATGCTAATTCCGCCAGCCCGAAGTTCGAGTTTTTGGTATATTCTTTAGCGTATTCGTCGTAGAGCATATCTTCGTACATTTTGCCGGCGAATCCTTCATCGATAAACCCGGATTTTTCGACGGTATTTCGCATCCCGTTGATAAGGTTTTTTATCAAAAAGGTTTCGAGGGCTTCGCATTGCTCGTAGAGTTTATCGGTTTTGTCTATTTTTGGTTTTTTTTCCCGGGTTTCTTTTTCTGCGGCGGCGTCGAGCATTCGGGAAAAGGTAGGTTCCGGAGCCTCGGGTTTGGGGGCGGAAATCCGGGGTAATTGGGGTTCCAGGTACAGGGACCCTATGCTTTCTATATTCATTTTTTTCCTATCGTTTTAAGCCGGTGGCGATGCCGAGCATATTATCGCTGGTTTGGATGGTTTTTGAGTTGAATTCGTAGGCCCGCTGGGCTACGATGAGGTCTACCATTTCCCGGACCACCGATACGTTGGACATTTCGAGGAATTTGTGGTAAATCTGTCCCATGCCTTCGTAACCGGGGCGGGCGGCGATGGGACCTCCGGAGGCTTCGGTTACTTTGAAGAGATTTTCTCCCACTGCGGTAAGGCCTACCGGGTTGGGAAACCGGTACAGTTCGAGTTGGGCTACTTGAATCGGCTCATTGGGGTCGATTTGGGGGACGATGACCGAAACCCGGCCGTCTTTGGACACGGTAATTTTTTCCGGCAGGAAGCCCTCGGGCAGGACCACATCGGGCAGAAGCCAGTAGCCGTTAGCCGTTACCATGCGTCCCGTGGAATCGATCAGAAACGAGCCGTTTCGGGTATAGGCCCAGGTTCCGTCGTACATCTGGATTCTGAAGAAGCCTTCTCCGACAATGGCCATATCCGTGGCGTTTTCGGTGTTTTGAGGAGAACCCTGCCCGAACTGCCGTTGCGTATCGGCGATTTTGATGCCATGCCCCATCTGAATTCCGACGGGCACTACCGTATCTTCCGTAGCCGGAGTTCCGGCGGTTCGGACCGTTTGATAGAGCAGGTCTTCAAAATCGGCCCGCATTTTTTTGTAGCCCGTGGTGTTCACATTTGCTAAGTTATTGGAAATCGTATCGATATTCGCCTGCTGTCCGATCATGCCGGACGCGCCGGTCCATAAACTTCGTACCATATATTACCTCTTTAGCTGAGCCGCACGACTTGGTTGATGAGGGTCCCCAGCATGGAATCTTCGGTCTGGATTACCTTTTGGTTGGCTTCGTAGGCCCGATTTACTTCTATCATTTGCACCATTTCGATTACCGGGTCTACGTTGGCGGCTTCGGTGAAGCCCTGAATTACTCTCGGGCGGCGGCCCTCTTCGAGAATTTGGGCTTCTCCTGAAACGTCGGTAGACCGGTACAAACTGGACCCTTGTTTTTCGATGTAGCGTTCAATATCGAAATCCACGATTTTGAGGGTATCCAGGAGGGTCGTTTCTTCCCAAGTATTGCCTTCCCGGGAAACCATAATATTGGGGTCTTCGGTATACGCGGCGTTTATCCAGACTCGGCCGGTTTTATCGATCTGAAAGTTATTGGCCTTTACCTGGATGGGACCCTTTTCTCCGAGCAAGGGGTAGCCTTCTTTCGTTTCAAGATAGCCTTCTTTTCCCAGATGAAACGAACCGTTTCGGGTGTATCGTTCGCCCCAGGGGGTTTGGACGGTGAAAAAGCCTTTCCCGTCCAGGGCTAGATCGAAGTCGCTTTGGGTTTCCTTCAGGGCTCCTTGGGTGAAGCTGGTGTAAAGTTCGTTAAGTTCCACCCCGGTCCCGATTGAGCCTAGGATCGGCGCGTTATCGCTGGACCCGAAGGGATTTTGAATCACCCCGTCGTCCCCGGCCCGGCGCAAAAGCAGTTCCGGAAAGGTTTTAAAAGCGATAATATCCTTTTTATACCCGTCCACGTCTACATTTGCAAGGTTATTGGCTATTGCATCCAGCCGCCATTGTTGGGCCCTCATGCCGCTGGCGCCGGTATACCATCCTCTAATCAATTAGAGCCTCCATGTATAGAATATCGGCACATTCAAAAAAGAAAAAACTTAGAATTTTTTCCAAGTTTTTTAAAATCCTCCCCGGGAGGCCTTTATTTTCTTAGGTTTAAAAGGGTCTCGGCGATTTCGGCGAAGCCCCGGCCCCCGGTTTGGGAGGCGATGAAACCCGGCCGGCATCCCAAGAGCCGGCCGTACCGGTTTACGTTAGCCACTCCGCAGGATACCCGAAAACGCGCGAACATAGGCTCGTCATTCGGGGAATCGCCGATGAATATCCCGGACCCGCTCTCCGGCCGGGCTTCCCGGCCGAACCGCCGGGTCAAAAACCTTTCGGTCATGGAAAGTTTATCGTATTTTCCCATCCAAATATTTACATGAATAGAAGAAATCTTAGCGATGGCTCCGGCTTCTTCGGCTAGGACCTTAACCCGTTGCGCGGTTTCCAGAGGCAGGGCCGGTTCTTCTTCGGCGAAGTCTAGGGCTAGATCAAAAAGCCGGGCAAACTGATCCTTCGCAAGCCGCAGATCCGGAAATTCTCTGAAAGCCTGTTCCCGAATCCGGACCAGAACGGGATGGGTGTTTCGTACTGCTTCCGGGTGATACTCGGCCTGCAATTTTCCCGGGACGCCTTCCTCCCAAAGGGCCAGCGCGCCGTTTTCTCCGATAACGCCATCCACAGGCCACTCCCGAGCAATAAGATCGCACCATCCCGCCGGGCGTCCGGTTACGGGGATAACCTTGAGACCCGCCTCCCGCAGGGACCAAAGCGCGGTATAGGCTTCGGCGCGCAGTTTGCCCCCATCCGTGAGGGTATCGTCAATATCGGTCAGCACAAACCGAAGCCCCCGAGCTTCATCCCGCATCATCTCCTGAATAGGTTTCATGGAATCAGTATGCCCCGAAAATTCGCCCTCCGCCAGTCCCTTTCCGTCAGACTCTCCGGGCTTTCCGTCAGACTCTCCGGGCTTTCCGTCAGACCTTCCGGGCTTTCCGTTAAACTTTCCGGGCTTTCCGTTAAACTTTCCGGGCTTTCCGTTAAACTTTCCGGGCTTTCCGTCAGACTTTCCAGGCTTTCCGTCAGACCTTCCGGGCTTTCCGTCAGACCTTCCGGGCTTTCCGTCAGACCTTCCGGGCTTTCCGTTAAACTCTCCGGGCTTTCCGTCAGATTTTCCGGGCTTTCCGTTAAACTTTCCAGGCTTTCCGTCAGACTTTCAGGGCTTTCCGTTAGACCTTCCGGGCTTTCCGTTAAACTTTCCGGGCTTTATGTCCATTCCTTTATTTCCCGTTTTGACGCGCCGTACTGTATTCCCAATTCCACACCTTTACGGTTACAGTATTTACAAAACGGTTTCGGCGTACACAAATATTCATATATTTCCTGAATATCTTTTACATTATGCAGTTCCAAGACATCAGCCTTCGTTACTTCCAGATTCTTGTTAAAATACCGGTTAAAATGCCCGATGCCGGCTATCGTGTTGCAGGCGTAAATCTTCCCTTCCTTCATTGTGATACATCGGTTTATCTGCGAACAAAGCGCGTAACTCCGGCTTAACGGCTGTTTCCCTTCCACATCCAGCGGATATTTCCACATCGACTTTACCGGCACATCGCTCCCGCCCACATAACCTATTTCTATGCTATGGGCTTTTCCTTTTTCCCTAATTTTTTCTATATCTATGCTTATGGGATACCGCGAAATGCCGATGGAAACCGCATACTGTCCGCATTGGGTCCAAAAGGTTTCAGACATTTTTAATAAGAGTATGCCGTTGGTCATAAAACCTATGGGGGTTTCGGGAAAATATTCCCGGGCTATGCCGAATATATCCAGAAGCCGGGGGTGTAAAAGCGGCTCGCCGCCGGTAACATAAAACGACGAAAGTTTGCCGCCGGTTAGTTCCGCCAGTTTTGCCATGTCCTTTTTATACGACTCAATATTCAAAAACGTTTCGCCGGCGATAGGGCTGAAGGCGGTACAGCTTTTGCAGTTAAGGTTGCAATGTTCCGTAGCGTATACGCCCATAATCAATGACGTTAACGGGCGGTGATGTTTTTTCGCGTTCAGTTTGAGTCCCTGAATGGTCAGCCACCTAAACAGCGGGCTGTTCTCGGGAATAATTTTGACGATATTGTTCCGAATATTCCGTAAAATATCGTCAAACTTGAGGTTCTTATTTTCCACGATAATTTCCGAAACGTTGGTTTTGCGACGGCAGAGATGCCTCTGTTGAGGCGCGGCAAGGCGTTAAACTTTTGGCGCAGACTGAGCTTCTCCCCTGACTCTGCGCGGCGGGACGAGCAAAGATGACACGAGAATATTGAGATAAAATTATATCATGAGTAATGAGTAATGAGTAATGAGTAATGAGTAATGAGTAATGAGTAATGATGTTTGGCGTTTTTAATCTGCATTACCGTTTTTACCGTACCCTTTTTTAAGTTCATTCCCGCTTCCCAGCAGGATGTTTAAAGTATACTAAACTCACAAAAAAATGTCAAGAGGTTTTTGACGTTTTTTAAAATCAGCTAAAGGAATATCGGACCGGCGAAATCGGGAAATTTTTACCCGCCTATTAGGTTATAATCCTAGGGGCCTATTATTTTTTAAAAAATATTAGCCTTTTTCTTGATAAAAACAGAGTGACGCGCTATATTCTTGAATAGGGAGTCTTGAGAAGCCGCCGCGAAGCGGACCGACTAAGATGGACCCGCTAACGGCGGAAAAGCCGGTTTTATTTTTTTGCTTTCTAATACTGAAGGTTTTTTATTTTTATACTAAAAATACAGTTTTACTACCCCCCCCCCCCCCCCCGATAGTTTTTCTATCTTACGATAGAACAGCTATTCTATCAAAAATAGTAATACTATCTTTGCTATATCGCGGCAGTAAAGCTGTTCCGAGCCGCGGTAAAAATAAAAACACAGCGTTTCTATCAAACGGTAGCAATACGGTATATGCCGACAGCATCGCTGTCTTACGCCCCGCGCGGAAAGGAGTTTCCGCGTGATAAAAAAAGCAAGTCTTTTAACGATAGTATTACT
>JAIRPY010000103.1 GCA_031256905.1 Spirochaetaceae bacterium | reverse complement strand
GCGAAAAGCTCGGCGTAATCGTAGCCGTCCTTGAACCGCACCTTTTTTTCAAAGAGCGCGACCTTCCGGCGGGCAACGCCGAAGATGTGAAAAAAGTCGTTTTCAAAGGTTTGCGCGTCTGCTTCTTCCCGGGCGTTTACGGCTTTGTCCTGCCATTCGCTGACAAAAGCCTCGGCCCGGGTCTTAATCTCATTCCAAGCAATTACCGCCATATAGTTAGTATAGCTGTTTACCTGTTTTTTTTCAAGTATAGAGCTGGTTAGAAGCGTTTTGAAAAAGTGATGCTAAAGGTTCCTGAATTGATGATATTATCGAATTTCATTTTTTTCATGGCCAGTAATAAGGTGTTGCTGAGAACTGCGTTAAAAGACCAGTCTTTGCCGTGCCAGCCTAAGGCGAATTTCGGTAATCCGGAAAAGCCTAAGTAAAACTCTCCGTTTTTGACGCTTCCATTGACGCCCAATATACCCAGCAGATTTATGAAAAAATTATTTTTTAAAATCCAAATATAGGAATATCCGGCGTTCGGTCCGAAGTATAGCGTAAGCTGATTGCCGGAGTTGGGAGGTCCATTATCTGCATAAAGGGCGGAATAAAACCCGCCGGCGCCGACGAGCAAACTGGCGTTAGAGGTACGCTGTTTCCGGTCCAGGTTATACACGCTCCGGAGCGAATGGTCGGGGTTAAAAATGTAGGCTCCCGAAAGGCCGGCCAAGATTATTTTCAAATCGACTTCGCCGCCGGATTCCGCGCCCGTTAAGGTGAGGGTTTCGGAGTGAAACCCTTCGTAGTATTTCACGAGACCTTCAAAAAACAGAAGGAAGCGGGGCAGGCTCGGAAGGAAGCGGGGCAGGCTTGGAAGGAAGCAGGGCAGGCTCGGAAGGAAGCAGGGCAGGCTCGGAAGGAAGCGGGGCAGGCTTGGAAGGAAGCAGGGCAGGCTCGGAAGGAAGCGGGGCAGGCTCGGAAGGAAGCGGGGCAGGCTTGGAAGGAAGCAGGGCAGGCTTGGAAGGAAGCGGGGCAGGCTCGGAAGGAAGCAGGGCAGGCTCGGAAGGAAGCAGGGCAGGCTCGGAAGGAAGCAGGGCAGGCTTGGAAGGGACATGGCAAGGTCGGGCTTATCGGCAGGATCCCGGGCGGGGCTGGCTTGACATTTACGGCGGGTTTTGGTATACCAAAGAGGAATTTAATGAAAAGGATGCAGATTCGTGGCTAATATTGGCAAAATTATACCTATCGCAATAGAAGATGAAGTAAAAACCGCGTATCTCAATTACGCCATGTCCGTTATTGTGTCCCGGGCTTTGCCGGATGTTCGGGATGGGCTTAAGCCGGTGCATCGGCGGCTGTTGTACGCTATGAACGAGTTGGGTTTGGGTCCCGGGGGCGGGACGAAAAAGAGCGCCCGGATTGTGGGGGATGCCATGGGGAAATATCATCCCCATGGGGATGCCTCTCTGTATGATGCGCTGGTTCGGATGGCCCAGGATTTTTCTCTGCGGTATCCCTTGGTTCGGGGGCAGGGTAATTTCGGTTCGGTTGACGGGGATCCTCCGGCCGCGTCTCGCTATACCGAGGCCCGGCTTTCCCGGATTGGGAATGAAATGCTCCAGGACCTCGCCAAAGAAACGGTGGATTTTATTCCCAATTACGACGATACCCTTTTAGAGCCTTCGGTGTTGCCGGCTTCGATTCCCAATCTGCTTATCAACGGTTCCAGCGGCATTGCGGTGGGCATGGCGACTAATATGCCTCCCCATAATCTTAGGGAAATAGGCCAAGGGATTTGCGCCTACATCGATAAACCGGATATAAGCATCGAGGAATTGATGCAGTATGCGGCCGGCCCGGACTTTCCGACCGGGGGCATTATTTTCGGAAAACAGGGGATTCTCTCGGCCTTCAAAACCGGCCGGGGGAAGATTATCATCCGGGGAAAGTTCCATGTGGAAACCTCCAAAACCGGCCGGGAAACCATCGTTTTTACCGAAATCCCCTACGCCGTCAATAAAGCCGCCTTACTGGAACGCATCGGCGCCCTGACCCGGGAAAAAGTCATCGACGGCATCGCTTCCTCCAACGACGAATCCGACCGGGACGGGATGCGCATCGTCATTGATCTCAAAAAAGGGGCGGTCCTCAAAATTGTGCTGAATCAGCTTTTCTCCCACACGCCCCTGCAATCGTCCTTTGGAGTGATAAACCTCGCCTTGGTCCAGGGCCGGCCCCAATGCCTTTCTTTAAAAGAACTGATTCGCTATTTCGTAGACCATCGGGTGGAGGTAATTACCCGGCGAACCCAATTCGACCTCAAAAAATTCCAAGAACGGGCCCATATTCTGCAAGGTCTCCTGACAGCCCTCAATCACATCGACGAAGTTGTGGGAATTATCAAAAATTCCAAGGACCTCCAATCCGCCAAAACCGCCCAGCAGGAACGGTTTCACCTCACCGAAGTCCAAGTGCAGGCTATTCTGGATATGCGCCTCGGACGCCTCACCAACCTCGAAACCGAAAAGCTCCGGCAGGAACTCGACGGCCTGACCCTCCAAATCGGCTATTTCACTTCCCTGCTGGAAGATAAACAAAAGATTCTAAACCTCATCAAAGAAGAAACTAGGGATATAGCCCAGCGGTACGGCGATAAACGCCGCACCGAAATCGTCGACAGCGAAGCAGAACAGATCAATATCGAAGACCTCATCAAACAAGAAGAGATGATTATCCTGATTTCCAATCTGGGCTACATCAAACGAGTGCCCGCGGCCTCCTACCGGAATCAGGGACGGGGCGGTAAAGGCATGATCAGCGCGAAACTCGCTGAAGACGACGGCATCTCCCGGGTCTTCGCGGCCTCGACCCACGAATGTATTATGTTTATCACCAGCGCGGGAAAAGCCTACTGGGTAAAGGTCCACGAAGTGCCGGAGGCCTCCCGAACCGCCCGGGGCGCGCACATCAAAAGTCTCTTCACCTTCGGGGACGGAGAAGAAATTACCGCGGTAGTTTCGGTCCCCGACTTTTCCGGAGATCAATGTCTGTTCATGGCCACCGCCCGGGGGGTGGTCAAAAAAGTACGAATCCGGGAATTCGCCAACGCCAAAACCCGGGGAGTCGCCGCCGTAAGCCTCGACGCCGGGGACAGCCTCATCAGCGCGCTCCTCACCGGCGGAAGCGACGAGGTGATGCTCATCTCCCGGAAGGGCCAAGCTCTCCGGACCGAAGAATCCCAAGTGCGAACCATGGGCCGAGCAACCCGGGGCGTCCGGGGTATGCGCCTCGACGAAACCGACGAACTCGCGGGCCTCCTGCGGGTAGATGCAAAGGAATCCATGGTTCTGCTCTCCAAACACGGATACGGCAAACGCATCGATTTCAGCGAATTCACCCCCCACGGCCGGGGCACCGGAGGTCAGCGCATCTACCCCATCACCGAAAGGACCGGTCAAATCGCCGGATGCGTCACCGTTCTGGAAGATGAAGAAATCCTCTGCATCACCAGTCAGGGTAAATCCATCAAACTCAAGGCCGACAGCATCCGAGTCATGGGAAAAACAGCCCAGGGCGTGCGAGTCCTCCGGCTCGACGAACCGGACTTCGTAATCGGCCTAGACCGGGTAGTCCAGGATCCCCTTGCCGCCTCTCCGCCGGCCGCCCCGGAAGAAACAGAAGAGAAAGACTAGTCTTTCCATCCCGATTCCTTTTATACTAGCCGTATGGAAATTTTGCGCTTGGGGAACGCTTTACTCCGCCAAAAAGCGGAACTCATAGGGGATATTGACCCGGAGGTCCAGGAAACCGCAGAAAAACTAATCGACCTAATGCACCGCGGAAAAGGAATCGGCCTGGCCGGGCCCCAGGTGGGCCTAATGAAACGGATCTTCGCCATCCATATCGAAAAAGACATCCCCCGGATCTTCATAAATCCTTCGATTATAGAAACCTCTCAAGAACTCGTGAAATATGAAGAAGGATGCCTTTCAGTCCCAGGCATCTGGGGCGAAGTAAGCAGACCGAAAAACGTGCGGATTCAGGCCTGGAACGAAAAGGGACGCCCCTTCAACCTCGAAGCCGGAGGCCTCCTCGCCCGGGCCATCCTCCACGAATACGACCACCTCGACGGCATCCTCTTCCTCGACCGCCTGCCGGACCTAAAACGAATCCGGCTCCTAGCGAAATTCGAAAAATTACAGGCCAAACAAGGCCCGCAAAAGGCCGACGGAAAAGCATGAACAAAAAAATACGAATCTTGTTTGCCGGTACGCCCGGCATCGGCCTGCCGAGTTTGCTGGCTCTGCTGAATACCCCAGAAGCCGAAGTCGCCGGGATCCTCACCGCCCCGGACGCCCCAAAAAAACGAAAAAACACCCCGGAACCCAGCGAAATAAGCTCCGCCGGGGCCCAGGCGGAACCGCGCCTTAGGCAGTTCAAGCCCCAAACCCTCGACGCCCAGGCCCGGGCCGCAATCTCCGAAATCCAGCCGGACCTGCTAGTGGCCTTCGCGTACGGCCGTATCTTCGGTCCCAAGTTTCTAGAGCTGTTTCCCCTGGGAGGAATCAACGTGCATCCCAGCCTTCTCCCCAAGTACCGAGGTCCCTCGCCCATCAGCGCGGCCATCCTTCACCGGGACAGCGAAACCGGAGTCACTATCCAGCGCATCGCCCTGGAACTTGATGCCGGAGACATCCTCGCGCAAGAACGGTTTCCCTTAAAGGACCGGGAAACCGCCGCAAGCCTAACCGAAACCGCCGCCCGCAAAGCCGGAACCATGCTTCCCCGGGTCATTGCGGAAATAGCCCGGCAGGGCGTCTCCGGCAGACCCCAAGAAGGAAGGGTCAGTTATTGCCCCCGGATAGCCAAAACCGACGGACGCATCGATTGGACCCAGTCCGCGGAGGCCCTCGACGCCCACATTCGGGCCTACACTCCGTGGCCCCTGGCGTATACTCTCCATGGAGACCGGTATCTGTATATCCTCGCCGCCGAAGGGGTCCCAGGAAAGGACCAAGCAGAGCCGGGCGCGGTTTTGGGAATCCAAGGGGACCGGGGTATTCTGGTCCAGACCGGAGCCGGAATCCTCGGCCTCACCCGCCTCCAATATCAGGCGAAAAAAGCCCTGCCTTGGCAGGAATTTCTGAACGGCGCAAGAGATATCCTCAAAGCGCATCTCCGATAAAGGTACATGTGCAATGAAACAGACTACGGTAGGGTCCTTTCTCTTTTTATCTCTTTGTCTGCTTATATTCGTTGGAATCATCGCGGGGGGAGTCTTTTTTGCATCCCTCAGCGGAGCTGAACAGACCCTCGTCCCGGACGTCCGGGGCAAGGATGTCATCGCCGCTCTGCTGGAACTCCAAGAACGGGAACTCTACCCCCGGATTCAGCTTCGGTATTCCCAATCTTCCGCGGATCGGGGCCTAATATTAGAACAGGACCCGGAAAAAGGCACCATAGTAAAAGCCGGCCGGCGGATAAAACTTGTGGTAAGTCAGGGGGTGATTATCAACAAGGTCGAAAATTACATCAGCCGAAATATCAATACCGTGAGGATCGACATACAAACCCTGCTGGCTTCCACGGCCTCCGCAGGACAGCCCCTGCTGACCCTGAAAGAACCCTTTATGTACGAATATTCGGCGGCTCCGGCAGGGACCATTCTCCAGCAAAAGCCGGAACCCGGAACTCCTATAGCCGGTCCCACCCTGCTGGAATTTGTAGTCAGCCGGGGGCAGGAAGACGCATCCATCAGCGTGCCGGCTCTGACAGGTTTGTCTTTGGAAAAAGCTCTGGCGGAAATCAGCCGTACCGAGATCAACTTCCTTTTCAAGATCCGGCCCGCCGCAGAAGGCGAAGTCCCCGAAAGGGTGGTCCAGCAAAATCCCGCCCCCCGGACCGCCATTTCTGCGGAAACTCCGGTGGAACTTACCCTTACCGCTCCGGCGCAAGAAGACCCGGAAACGGTATTTGGGCTGTTTACGTACCCCCTTCCCCGGAATCCCTATCCTCTGAAAGTACAGGTTGACGCGCTCTTGCCCAACGGAGAACGCCGGACCCTTCTATCGGTTCCGTATATTGGGGGAGAGTTTACGGTTCCGTATCGGCTTCCGCCGGGGTCGATTCTCATTCTTTCGATGCTCAACCGGGAACTGTATCGGGAAACGGTAATGTCTTTACGGGATTCGGTTACTGATTTTTTGCTTTTTTAGGATAAAAAGGGCGGGAGGGTAACTCCCGCCCTTTGCCGTTAGGCGAAGTAACGTTTCAAGAGTCCCTTGAAGGCGCATCCGTGCCGGGCTTCGTCCCGGGCCATTTCGTGGACGGTGTCGTGAATGGCGTCGTAGCCCCGTTCTTTGGCGCGTTTTGCGAGGTCCGTTTTGCCGCCGCAGGCTCCATGTTCGGCTTCGACTCGGAGTTCGAGGTTTTTCTTGGTGCTGGTGGTGATAACTTCTCCCAGAAGTTCCGCGAATTTTGCCGCGTGTTCGGCTTCTTCGAAGGCGATGCGTTTGTAGGCTTCGGCGATTTCGGGCAGGCCTTCTCGGTCAGCGACCCGGCTCATGGCGAGGTACATACCGACTTCGGTACATTCGCCGTTGAAATTTGCCCGCAGATCCGTCAGGATGTCTTCTTCCACGCCTTTAGCCACGCCGACGGCGTGTTCTGCGGCGTATCCGCCGCCCTGATTTTGCTCCTTGAACTTTGACGCTGGAGCTTTGCACGTCGGACAGGATTCCGGAGCTTTGTCTCCTTCATGCACATATCCGCAGACCGTGCAGACCCACTTTCTCATAATACTCTCCTTACATGATATGCCGCAGTTAGACTGCGGTTATTCGGCGCAATGCCGGCATAATCCGTAGAATAAACTTTTCCGGTAGTCGATTTTAAACCCCCCGGCCTCCCCCAAAACCGGCAAATGCTCATAGGGAAGGTCGAAAACCTGCCCGCACTTGGTACAGACAAAATGCGGATGAGGCTCCACAATCCCATCGAATCGTTCCTTCCCATCCACCACGCAAACCGGTAAAACCGAACCTTCGGCTATAAACAGATTGATATTGCGATACACCGTGGCAAGAGAAAGATCGGAAATAGAAGGTTTCAAATGCTCGTATACCCAATGCGCGCTGGGGTGATCCGTCGTGGACCTCAAGGTATGCAGGATGGCATCCCGCTTTTTGCTGTGTTTTCTGCCTGTACTTACCATGCCTTTCCTACTTTTCAAGTAAATGATACTTATTATTGACTTAAATATAGTATAATACCGTTGATTCGGCAAGAGAAAACGTACCTTTTTTTCCCAACCCGCAGAATTTTCCTAAAATACTAATACCCTTCGTAATTCCCGCCGGCCGGAAACCCGTTAGGCGGGACTTGGGTTAGCGGGTCCGGCGTTCTTCGGCGGTTTTGCACTGAATACACATGAGCGCGTAGGGTATCGCTTCAAGCCTATCCTGGGGGATCCGTTTTCCGCAGCTTATGCAGAGTCCGTATTTGCCCTGTTGAATCCGGGTCAGCGCGGAGTCTATCAGTCTGAGCTGTTTCAGCTCCTGGGACCCGATAGCCTCCAGCATTTTACGGTCAATATCATCGGAAGCTATATCCGCCAAGTCTTTCGGATCCATGCCTTCCACAATGTCCCGGAAGGTCTCATTACCCGCCGCCAAATTCGAGATAATTTCAGTTTTCAGTTTCACCAAAGCGGTATGCATCTGTTCGGTAAAATTCTGTTCCATTCTGATCCCCTTGTATTAAAATATACCGATATTTACCCTAAGTACACGTTTTGTCAAGAGGTTTCATCCTTACTAAGGCAGATTTTTACGGATAATCCGTTCATTCCGGTGATTTTGAATGAACTCCGCCACGAGACGTAAAGATGTTTCGGAAGGATTGGAGCCGTTCAGGATAATATCCGCCCGCCACTTGGAAGGTTCGACATATTCTTCATGCCGATACCGGACCATATCAAGATACACATCGGCAATTTCGTCAAACCCAAGGCCCCGCCTCATATTCCGCCTAAGACGCCGGACAATCCGTTCATCTGCTCTGCAATCGACGAAGAGCTTAAGATCCAGCATCTCGTATAATTCCGGATCCCACAAGGTCAGCAGACCTTCGATAAGAATCACCTCCCATTTTTCCAGCGAATCCCTCAGGTCCCGTTTGAGCCGATCCAAGTCTACGGTTAAAGGATGATTATCATCCACATACTTTTTGCCGGTAATAAAGGCTTCGGTATAGGGGCGTTCCTCTTTGGGCTTGAAATACTCATCCATGTGAAAGGATTTCACCTGCATGGTTCCTAACGCGCGTTCAAGGTTCTCACAAAAAAAAGTTTTTCCTCCCCCGCTTCCTCCGGCAAGACCGGCCAAAAATGCTCTTTCCATAAAAACAAGTATACTATATTTTAAAGAAATATGACTTGTTTATGGTGCCCCCGAAAATGCGGAATCGACCGAAGCTCCGGCGGGGCGGGGTACTGCGGAGAAACCTCCGCTCTGCGAATCGCCGCCGCCTCAATACACCAAGGCGAAGAGCCCCCCCTTATCGGCCGAGGCGGATCCGGAACAATTTTCATAACCGGCTGTAATTTGGGCTGTGAATTCTGCCAAAACCGGCAAATCTCCCAGCAAGGCCTGGGTAAAACCGTATCCCCAAAAGAATTCGCCGAAATAGGCCTCGCCCTTCAACGCCGGGGCGCGGAAAATATTAATATCGTAACCGGAAGCCATGCCATTCCCGGGCTTGCCGAAGGTCTAGCCTCGGCCCGGGAGCTGGGGCTTACAATACCGATTCTCTGGAACTCCTCGGGTTATGAAAGCCTGGAATCCCTGACTCTGCTAGACAACCTCGCGGACGTGTATTTGCCTGATCTCAAAACCTTGAATACCGGCCTCGCCGAACGTTTTTTTAAGGCTCCGGATTATCCGGTATACGCGGCATCCGCAATCCGCCGGATGATCGAAACCCGCCGGATCCGGTTCCGCGGGTCTGTTCTGGTTTCTGGGGTTATTGTTCGGCATTTAGTTTTGCCCGGGCATCTTGATTCTACCAAAGAAGTTTTGCACTGGTTCGCGGAACACTGGCAGGGGAGGGCCTTGTTTTCTCTGATGACCCAGTATACTCCGGTCGGCAAGGCCGAACCTGCCCGCAGATTAAGCGAAAACGAATACAAGCAGGTTCTGCAATGGCTTGAAGATTTCGGCATCGACGGCTATTACCAAGAATTCCACATCGAAGATGCTTGGCTTCCGGATTTCCGCCGGCAGAATCCCTTTTCGTCAGACCTTTCAACGCCGGTGTGGCATTGGAGTTGCGGAACGATACCTCCGCCGCTTACCGGTAAATCAGATTAGGCAGAAAAAGTACGACTTGAGGAAAGACCGTGAAAACCGCGGCTTCAATGATAACCACTAAAACAAAGGGAATACAGGCTTTGACATACTGTTCCAGAGGGCAGTCAAGAATCCCGCATACCGTATACATCGCCAAACCGACCGGCGGGGTCATGTTGCCCATCGTTACTACCGTACAGAGAATCAGTCCGAACACGATAGGATCAATACCGAAACTCTGGATTAAGGGCAGTAATATCGGCGTTGTAAGCAGAATGATAATCGACCCTTCCATAAACATTCCCGCAATCATTAAGAACAGCACGATCAAAGCCATTACGATATACGGACTAGCGGTAAGGCTTGAAATAAACAGCGTTACTTTTTGAGGAAGTTTTTCAATGGGAATACCGTATCCGAATACGCCGGACATGGAAATCATAAACATTATCGCGCCTATATCCACGACCGATTGTTTCAGCGTTTCTAACAGTTTTTCCCCCGTGATTTCGCGGTATATGAAAACGCCGACAATCAAGGCGTATACGCAGGCAAAAGAGCCGACTTCAGAGGGAGTAAACAATCCCAAACGAATCCCGACAAGAAGTAAAACAGGAAATATAATCGCCCAGAAGGTCTCTTTAAAAATTTTTATAATCTGCGTAAACTCAGGACGCGTGTTAGATGCTGCCTTAAAGCCGTATATACGGGCGGTAACCGCGACGAGAATCATATAAAGAAACATCATAAAGAAACCAACGATTAGGCCTGCGGTAAATAGTCTTCCGATTGAAACGTTGCCGACAGTACCAAACATAATCATAGATACCCCCGGGGGAATAGTAGCGGTGATTATCGAAGTGAACGCGATAACGCACGCGCTGTACCCTTTCGGATAACCCTGTTTGAGCATATCCGGCCCGAGAACCCGGGCTTCCATCGCGGCGTCGGCGTTTGCGGAACCGGATACGCCGCCCATCAGCGTAGACAGCACGACGCTCACCTGCGCTAAACCGCCCCTCATGTGTCCGGTCAGCGCCATCGAGAGTTTTATCAGCCGGCTGGTTATCCCGGAAGCGTTCATAAGATTCCCCGCCAATATGAACAGAGGCACTGCCAAAAGCGTTACGTTTTGGGTCTGCGTAATAGGAAGCTGGACAATAGTCGTGTACAAGGTGTCTGAGTTTTGAAAGAAAAACATCGCGCCGGCAATCAATACCGAAAACCCTACCGGAAGCCCAATAAAAAGCAGTATGATAAATACGATAAAAACGATCAGCATACCGGCTCCTCCTTATTTTGAACGGCTTTTTTGGAGAAAAAAACTTCGTACCCTTGAGTAACCGCGGTAATAAGCATGAGCGTCATACTGACCGGAATACTGAGGGTCACCCAACTGTAACTCAATCCCGGCAGTCCCTGAAAGACCCGGGCTTTTGAAATGATAGTAAGTTTAACGCCGAAGACCAGCATAAAAACTATCGCGCTGACCATGCAGATATACACAACGGCTTCCAATACTTTCTGTATTGAGGGAGAAAGCGCGTTGATAAGCATATCTACCCGCACCAGAGCTTTCCGCCGAAACGCGATATCCGCGCCGAGAAAGGTACTCCACGTAAACAGCAGAAGCGCGATATCAAGCCCCCACCGGATCGGCATCTTTACGGTACGCATAACCGCGGCGATAAATATAACCGTAACGCTCACCGAAAGACAGATCAGCGCAAGCGTCATCTCCAGCTTACAAAGTTTGTTATACAGTTCCCGCATATTCTTTCCCCCTGTAGTTTTACTGTTTTCCTATATCCGCGTACACTTGGGCGCGCACATCGCTTAATCCAAGAGCGGCGTATGCAGATGCGCTGTTTTTCACAAAGCCCGGAATATCGAGTTCGCTCCGCTCAATAACTTGAACGCCGCCTTGTATCATCGCCTGCCGGCTTGCGGCGGTCTGTTCCGCAAGGGCTTGGGACGCCTCCGCGCCGGCTTTATTACAGGCTTCCATGAGTATCTTTTGATACTCCGCAGGCAGTTTATCCAGCCACGCTTTGCTTACAACCATAGCGTTAAGCTGAAATATATGTCCTGTTTCCATTACATATTTAGTTACTTCCGCCAGTTTTATATTGTTAGCCGCGTTGTAGGGCAGTTCACAGCCGTCAACCACTTTCGTTTGAATACCGGTGTATATATCGCCGTAAGGTAAAGGCGTCGCGGTGCAACCGAGGGCGTTCACGCTTTCGACCCAAATCGGCGCGGGAGCGGTCCGAATCAGAAGTCCCTGCATTTCGGCAGGGTTTTTCGCGATAGTGTTCGCGAATACATGACGCTGACCCTGCACCCAACCAAACGAAATATGCGCGATGCCAAATTTTGTCGCCAGTTCGTCGTTTAGTTTTTTAATTGTTTCCGAAGTTTGCAGTTTCATAGCTTCTTCAAGGTTATCAACAAAAAACGGGGCGTTTACCACGCTTAAACCTTTGACGTATGTGCCGAGCCGGGCGAAGTCGGTTTGCCATCCGATGTTCGCGCCCTGCCGTATTTGGTCAAGAACGTCTTCTTCAGAGCCGAGCTGGGAACTGGGATAAATCTCGATGATCAGCCCTCCGTCAGATGCCTGTTTAACGTCTTCAGCCCATTTTTCCATATAGACGTTGTATATGTCTTTATCGGTGAGCGCGTGACCGAAGCGCAGGGTGTAGGATTTCTTTTTTTCGCCGGAACTGGAACTGCCGGCTGAACTTGACGCCCCGCCGCTTTTGCCGCAGGCGGACAGAAAACATACCGTTATCACAACGGCGGATACAAAAAACTTCTTCATGGTAAACTCCTCTTTTAAAAGTTATAGCGAGCGTATATATTCTACGCAGTCTTTATACGGTTTGTTCTGAAAAAAGAAGACCTGTTTTCCCAGCACAAATCCTTCTATTCCGCAGTTATGATACAGATTGGTAATTACCTGTTCATCCGCGCCGCCGTCCAGCACGATTTTGTAGGACAGTTTTTGTGTTGTCCGGTATTCGTTGAGCGCTTTGGCTTTCGGCGTTACATAGTCAAGGTAGGAACGTCCTGCGTATCCCGGATTGACGCCCATGAGCATGACGTAATCCACGATAGTCAGCATTTCCTTAACGGTTTCCAGCGAGACCCAGGGGTTTATCACGATACCGGCTTGTTTTCCCAATCCATGAATCTGATCGATGGTCTCGGTGGGGATTAGTTCCGTTTCTGGATGAATATACAGAATATCGATGCCGTGGGTATAACCATATAGATATAAGTCAATAATTCGCGAAGCCCGTCGAAATTACTAAATATAAGGGTTCTGCATCCCAGTTTGCGATCCCGGACAAGATTAACGGATTGCCGGTCGTCAGCCTTTACGGAGGAGAGGATAGCAGTGCGTTTCGGGATTGTACCCGCCTAACCAGCGTTACTATTCCTAACTCGGCGACCTACATCGAGAGTAACGCGTTTTCTGGATGTACCAGATTGACTGACGTTACTCTTTCTCACAAAATCGATGCAAGCAATACCGGGTTTCCCAGCTCGGCGCAGTTATGGTACATCGAATAATTTTTATACCGGTTCCGCGTCCGATGTTCAGGGTTGTGCCGATGGTTAAGGCAGAGTATTCCCGGCGGCTATGAAGAGGGCGTACCATTCTTCTCGGGAGAGTTTTATTTCTGCGGCTTTAACGCATTCTGCAAAGCGGGATATTTTCCATGTGCCGATTACCGGTTGCAACTGCGCTGGATGCCGGAGAAGCCAGGCCACTGCGATGGTTGTATTGGATACGCCGTATTTTGCGGCTATTTCGTCGATTTTTGCGTTGAGTTTGGGGAATTTTTTATTTCCCAAAAAGGGTCCGTCGAAAAAGCCGTACTGAAGGGGCGACCATGTTTGGATGGTAATATCTTTTAGCCGGCAGAAATCCAAGACTCCGCCGTCTCGATCAACTGCGTCTTGTTCGGACATATTGACGTGCAATCCTTGGCTTATCATGGATGAGTTAGTTATACTGAGCTGAAGCTGATTGACGACGATGGGCTGACGAACGTATTTTGTGAGGAGCCGGATTTGGTAGGGGTTATGATTCGACACCCCGAAATGCCGAACCTTGCCGCGGTTGTGCAGGATGTTGAAAGCCTCTGCGACTTCCTCGGGTTCCATGAGGGCATCGGGTCGGTGCAGGAGGAGGACATCCAGATACTCGGTTTTGAGCCGTTTCAGGATGCCGTCAGCGGCGGCGAGAATGTGTTCCTTAGAAAAGTCGAAGGCGACCCCAGATCGGATACCGCATTTTGACTGCAAGCAAATGCTTTCCCGAACCCGGGGATTCATACCGATGGCCTCGGCGAAGCGTTCCTCGCATTCGCCTTGCCCGTATATATCCGCGTGATCAAAGAAAAACGCTCCTAATTCCAGCGCAGTTTTGATGAATCGTTCCGCTTCGGTTTTTTCCACACTGGTAATCCGCATACATCCTACCGCAATGGCTGGAACCGTTAAACCGGACAATCCTAACGTAATATTTCTCATTTTTTCCTCTTTCTTTGTAATATACAAAATTTAACCTTTAAAGAATAGTTCGTTTTCATTGCCCCGCCTTTATTCTTTTAAGAAGCCGTAGGCGTAAACTTTCGGCTCGATTTTTTTCGCTAAGGCTTTGAGCGCGTCCCGCAGGGCTTTAAGTAACGCGGTGTAGTCTTCGTCCGCAGACTTTACGTTCATCGCGCCTGATTCCTTACGCCCCTGAAAGAATTCCCGGATGTCGTAAAACGAAGCGTTCACGGAAACAGTTTTACTGTCTTTCGTTTTCTCGTGAAAGTATTTCCACAACGCTTTTCCCGCGGAAAGAACCTCTTGCGCCTCCTCGCTAAAGGCTTTCCCCTTGAGAAAAGAAGACATAAAATTACTCTCAAACTTTTCTTTCGCGGCGACGGCTTTTTCCGTAAAGGGAATCCAATGATTCACGCCGTATTTGCAGGAAATGTTGTTGTTAAAAAGCGTGTACACAAGACAGTTATGCTGAAACTCTGCGTCTTTTTCCCAAGCGTCATCAGGATACAAAAACTGATCTCGGTCGTTAAGCCAAGTTGCCGGGACAACATGACGGACAGAGTAATATACGCACGCGGGAATAAGATTTTTTGGAGTAATAATAAATCTCGTTATTCCCTTCGCATCGCCAATGCCTTTTAATTGGCTGTTAAAATTAATATTAACATAATTTGAATTTTGAAAATCAGTGCCTTTGCAACACATAGCGGCTAATTCCGCGCCTTCGCAAACATAGTTTTTGAGCCACCTATTTATTGTTTTAAAATTATCGTAGGATGAAAAAGTTTTATGGGCGATAAAATTTCCTTTTTCGTCATACACGTCAACCGCGGATTTTTTTATATCTTTTTTAATTCCCGTATCCCAAATCAAAAAGCCGATGGGGAATTTACCCTTGACATTATCAAAGGTGTTGGCGGGAATAATAAAACCTTTTAAAAACTCCGCTTTAAAATAATTGCGGAAATTTTTGAAATTAGGAGCGTTAATATATTTCAATTTGCTGAAAGAGGCGAGTTTACATCCGCGTATTTCAAAATAAATACGGATAAAAAACTGAATAAAAACTTCTCTTATAGATTTTCCCAAAGCTTCAGAATACTGATCGTGAGTTGAAAATAGATTGGAAACATTTTTTTTGTTTTTTCCAGTTCCTCTGGTAGCGGTTGCTGTCGCCGCTTCCGCGTAGGGCGGGTTTATGTAGACGATTAGTTTCCGGCGTTTTTCGGGGTCGTCGATTATCTTTTTTAGCTCCTGCGGAAGTTTGCGTTCTACAAGGGGCAATTTTAGTTTCGCCCGTTTTTCGTTTTCCGCGTTTTCTTCTTCGAGGGTAAGTATATCGTTTAGAAAATCGAACTGAAACACATGGTTATGCAGGAGATTTAAACCGCCGTCGATTAAGGCGTGCATTGTATCTACATTGGGCTGATCAATATCGGAAGCCCAGAGGTTATACTGGTTTTGCAAGCCTGCAAGCAGGTTTCCTGTTCCCGCGGCGCAATCCCAAATGTAATACTCCTCCTGCCAATCCGCGCCGAAGGCTTTTTCAAGGTACTCTTGGGACTTTTCAACCCAGATTGCGGGGGTAAAAAACGAGCCTTTTACTTCCCGGATATTTTGGGGAACAAGCAAATCCCGGCGGTCAATGATATATTGCTGATACTCTTCGGC
>JAIRPY010000133.1 GCA_031256905.1 Spirochaetaceae bacterium | reverse complement strand
CAATCCGCCCAAGCGAAATAGGTTAGGTCGAAGCCTTCGGATAAACGGGCTAGGGTGTCCAGCAATTTCTTTTTGGTCCAGCCGGAATCTCGGATGATTTCATAGGATTGAGACGTATCGGCGGGAGGTTGATGCTCGTCTCCGAGGAAAAGTACGGTTTTTTGCGTATTTGGAAAGGACCTGCCCCGTTCAAGAGCCAAAGCTACTGCTTGTTTTCCAGAAAAGACAGGATTATAGGCCGCCTTTTGCAGGGCGCCCCCATATAATACAGCTAGGGCATTCATATTTTATATATCGGCATTTTTGGGTGTACTTCCAGGGGTTTATCCGGGAGTTCTTTTCGGCCTAAAATCCGAGGCCGGAGGACATGGCGCTTCTTGAGGGAAGGCGATCTGGGGGCGGGCGTTCTTGAAAGCCATCCCCGGCGCAACTATGTCTGGCACTTTCACCAGACAATTACGTCTGGCACTTTTGAAAGCCATGCCGGGAAGCCCTAAAGCCATGCCGGGAAACCATGAAGCCATCCCCGGAAACCCTGAAGCCATCCCCGGAAACCCTGAAGCCATTCCCGGAAACCTTGAAGCCATCCCCGGAAACCCTGAAGCCATGCCGGGAAACCCTGAAGCCATGCCGGGAAACCCTGAAGCCATCCCCGCAGAGCCTGAAGCCATCCCCGCAGAGCCTGAAGCCATCCCCGCAGAGCCTCAAGCCATTCCCGGAAACCCTGAAGCCATGCCCGGAAACCCTGAAGCCATGCCCGCAGAGCCTAAAGCCCTGCCGGGAAACCTTGAAGCCATCCCCGCAGAGCCTGAAGCCATCCCCGGCGCAACTGTGTATGGCCCTTTTCCCAGACAATTACGTCTGGCACTTTTGAAAGCCAGGCCGGGCGCAACTATGTCTGGCACTTTCCCCGGATAATTATGTCTGGCACTCTTGAAAGCCATGCCCGGAAGCCCTAAAGCCAGGCCGGGCGCAACTATGTCTGGCACTCTTTTCGGATAATTATGTCTGGCACTTTTGAAAGCCATCCCCGGCGCAACTATGTCTGGCACTTTCCCCGGATAATTATGTCTGGCACTTTTGAAAGCCAGGCCCGCAGAGCCTGAAGCCATTCCCGGAAACCCTGAAGCCATTCCCGGAAACCCTGAAGCCATTCCCGGAAACCCTGAAGCCATTCCCGGAAACCCTGAAGCCATTCCCGGAAGCCTTGAAGCCATTCCCGGAAGCCTTGAAGCCATTCCCGGAAGCCTTGAAGCCATGCCGGGAAGCCCTAAAGCCCTGCCCGGAAACCTTGAAGCCAGGCCCGGCGCAACTATGTCTGGCACTCTTTTCGGACAATTATGTCTGGCCCTTTTGAAAGCCCTGCCGGGAAAGTCTAAAGCCAGGCCGGGCGCAACTATGTCTGGCACTTTCTCCAGATAATTATGTCTGGCCCTTTTGAAAGCCATGCCGGGAAAGTCTAAAGCCAGGCCCGGCGCAACTATGTCTGGCACTCTTTCCGGACAATTATGTCTGGCCCTTTTGAAAGCCATCCCCGCAGAGCCTAAAGCTCGGCCGGGAAAGCTCTCTTTTCTCTTCTAAGAAAGAATTTGCAGAATCACGCTGGAGAGAATCAGGATGAATGCGCCCCCCAGCCGGGAGGAAATTTGCGCGAAGGGCATAAGTTCCATCCGTTTCGCCGCGGATAATACCGCCACATCTCCGGTGCCCCCCATATTCGCCATGCAAAGCCCGGCGGTTATGGAGGACTCAATGGCGTAAAAGCCTACTAATTTACCAACCAGGCCCGCGCCGAAGGCCGCCCCCAAAACCGTGACCGTTACCAAGGCAATATATTGGGGAGAAAAGGCCTCGGCAATTTGCCGCAGGTCCGTATAGGCGATGCCGATGCCGGTCAATAACACCCCGGTTAAATTATTCATCACAAATTGAAACCATTGATAACAACAAATCTCAAATTTTTGAGGCAAAAGCCCCAAGGCCTTTACCACCGCGACCGAAAGAATCATCCAAGCATAGCCATGGACCGCCGGAACAGCCTTGTTAATCAAAGCTCCTAAAATGAAAAAACTCGTGGCAATAAAAAGACCGGTGCCCATTTGGGTTAAGTCGAGGGTATCCCGGGCCCTTTTATATTCCGGGTCCAAGTCAAGTTCCGTAGAAGCCGAATCTCCCGGGGTCACCATAAGCTGTCCCTGGCCGCTTAAACCCGGAACCGTTTTCCCTAAACGGTCGAGAAGCCCTCCGGCGACGATAGCGAGAGCGTTGCCCAGGGCCACGGCCGGAACCATCAGGGAAAGCATTTCCGTCGCGTCCTTCCCCAAGCCCTCTCCGAAGATTTTTGCCAGAGGCACCGCGCCGGCTCCCATGCCGCCCCCCATAATCGGGATAGTAATGAAGAGAATCGCTTCTGTCGCGCCGTACCCGGTAAGAACTCCCACCAAAGCGGAAAGCCCCATCCCGCAGATAAGGCCCCCCAAAATCGCCGGAAAATACCGGACGGCCGCGCGAATCAAAAGCCCCCGATTCATGCCCATAATAGACCCGGTAATCAACGCGGCGATGTAAAAGTCCAGAAAACCTTCAGAAGTCATAAAGTTCTGCATGGTCCTGATAGCTTCTTCGGGAAAGATCTTGAAGGTAACCAGCCCGGCCGAACCGAAGATGACGACAATCGCCCCGCCCCCTAAAAAGGTCCGGACGATCGGGGCCTTATCTCCGATCTTGCTCAAGACCGCGCCGATGAAAATCATAAGCGGAAAGGCCCCGACCATGCCCTTAGGCAATTTGCCGAGATAAACCCCGGCTAACAACACGGCGCCGAAAAGGGCAAAATAATACCAGGGCATCCCAAAGAAATGTAAAGATTTTTTCATAAAAACTTTCTCCTTTATACCTTTTTAAAAAATAAGTATACCTAAGCCATCCCCAAGGATCAAGTAAGCCGCCGAAGGCCCCGGAAGAATAATCCTTTCCGAATCCTCCGGCTTCCCAGGCCGAGAAGCTCCTGATCCCCTTGTAAGGCCGAAGAAGATCCGGTATTATACTTCCGGAGGATCTATGAATATTGATATTAAGGCCGTGCATTTTACGCTGAAAGAGGATTCCCGGGACTATCTGAACCGCAAAATAGCCCGGCTTCCCAATGTGGAAAATATGGTCGTGGACCTGCTTTTCAGCTTCACCTATGATAAAGACTTCACCGCCGAGGCCACGGTCAATTTCCGGTGGGGCATCCAAGGGCATATCAAGGAAAGCGATTTTGAACTCCACGCCGCCATCGATAAACTCATCGATAAACTGGACGCCAAAATAATCAAGGAAAAAGAAAAGGCCCAGGAAAAAGAAAAGATCAACGAAAAACATTAGACGAAAGCCCAAAATAAGGGGAATTGGATGAAATATGCAGAAGGATACATCGGGTCCTATACCCTCGGGGCAAAAGGCCGAGGAATCTACCGATTCAAACTGGACCTCATAAACGGAACCCTCCGGGATCTCGCCCTTTCGGCCGAAACGGATAACCCCTCATACCTGGCGGTAAGTTCCTCAAAAAAATACCTCTACGCCGTCAATGAAACCTCGGAGTATCAAGGAAGGGCCTCCGGTTCGGTTTCATCCTTTAGGATCGACCCCGATACCGGAGCCCTTACCCAGATCAGCCGGAAAATCAGCGGCGGTAAGCATCCCTGCCAGGCCGTCCTCAGCCCGGAAGATAAATATCTGGTAGCCGCCAACTATACCTCGGGAACCATCAGCCTCTTTCCCCTGGAAGCCGGCGGCGGCCTAGGCGAAGCCGTCCAAATAATACAATTCTCCGGACAGGGGCCCCATCCGGAACGGCAGGAGGGGCCCCATGCCCATTCGTTTATGTTCGACCTCGAGGGAAAATACGGCTTTGCCTGCGATTTAGGCACAGATCGGCTGATGATCTATGCCTATAATCCCAAGGCTTCCCTTCCCCTGACTCCGGCGGACCTTCCTATCTGCTACTTCAAGCCCGGGGCAGGACCCCGGCAGGGAATAATGCATCCCGCCGGCGATTCCGGATATTTTCTCAACGAACTGGATTCAACCGTCGACGTTCTCCGGTATGACCGCCGGGGAGGATTTGAGAAAATCCAAAGCCTCAGGACCCTGCCCCAAGGTCTGGAGATCCCAAATACCGGGGCCGCCCTTAAAATCAGTCCGGAGGGGCAATTTCTGTACGCTTCCAATCGGGGCCATGACAGTATCGCGATCTTTGCCGGGCAACCGGACCGGACTCTGGAATGGGTTGGGGCGGTGCCTTCCGGCGGAAAGACTCCCCGGGACTTCGGGCTGGATCCGACCGGCGCGTTCTTGCTGGTCTGCCATCAAGATTCGGATAATCTTACGGTGTTCCGGCGGAATCCCAAGACCGGTCTCTTGAAGCAAATCCAGGAATACCCTCTGCCCGGCGGAGTATGCCTTCTGTTCTTGTAGCTTTACCGGGGCGCAACGCCGAGGAACGTTAGGTGCTTGCCGATATGGCGGGCCAAAGCCTCGGCGTAATCCGCTTCCCGGTCCCGCCAAAGCCGATAAAGCCGCTCCTTAAAGATAAAGGAGCCGTCCGGATGCTTCCCCTTTAGAATCAGCCCGTAGGTAATATGAAGGAGTTGCCGGGCGTCGTTATTTTCAAAAAGAGCCGGAAGATTTTCATCTTTTAGGGCGTCCAGAGGCGGAATCTTTTTCAGATCCGTAGTCACCTGGTAATACTGGGTTGCGATATGAAAAACCCTCAGGGCATAGCTATGAATTTCCCGATACAGCTTTGGATCTGCGGCGGCGACAATCCGCATAGCTTCGAGCCAGGAGGTGCCCGCGGTTTTTACATGGAAAACCCCCTGGGTCCCTCGGCCGATGCTGGGGAAGACGCTGAATTTATCGGACCCGGAATGGATGCTCAGTTTATACCCGAAATGCCGGGCTATAGCGGCGTGGATTTTAACTTCCTGATCGAATTGATCAAGGTCTCCTTTGTAGTCGATGCCTTTTTGGAATTCTCCGCAGAACCGAGGGGCTAAGGTGGCAAAAGATACCCCGGCCTTGAGCAGTTCTTGGGCGACGAAAAAATGCTGAAGCGGCGTTGTGGGAGTCGAAGTTTCATCGATGGAAATTTCAAAATCTCCTTGGTATTTGCGGGACCCGAAAAATCGGTTATACACCTCTGCCGCAAAAGCGATGGCCCCGGCGTAGATGGCCACACATTGTTGCGCCTCCGGTTCGGTGAAGACGAGGGGAGTTCCTTCAATATCAAAGGTTTTGCCGAGATAGGCCTCCCGGTATTTTGCGGACAAAGGAGGCAGGTCCGGCGGAGGCGGCTGGATGTAATCGGAACAATCCAGGGTGATCATGGAAAAACCGAGGGAAAGGGCGTATTCCACATCTTTGATGGTTTTAAGGTGATCCCCGTCCGCGCCGAAGCCGGATTTAAAGCCCTCCTGGAATACCCCAAAGGTTGCGGCGTCCAGAACGTCCTCGTAGGTTCGGTCCGTGAGATTCAGCTCCCGAATTGACTGTTGCGCGAAGACCGGAAATACATCGTACCGCTCAAAAACCTGGATGTGCCCGGGCGTAGCAATCCCGAGACGGTCTCCGGTTCCGAAACTTTTAGCTTGGGTTAAACCCCGGACCGGCTTGGTAAAGGGGAAAAGTTTCCGCAAAACCTCCCCGTTGGCATGGGTTAGGGGCGCGCGAAATATTCCGTTATGGATTTCCCCGGTAAATCCCAAAATCGGCGCGGGTTTCCCGGATTCCGCCGGCGCGGCGATGAGTACCCTTTCGTTCTTTTCTTTCGCCATAAACACAACCGAAGAACCGATGGGATTTATTGATTTTTCATAGACCTCAAAACCTAAATAGGACATATAGACCTCATTTACTTATCGCTATATTTCTGGTCGCCAACGCGCCCAGGATTTGCACAGATTCGATCAGAAGCAGAATGATGACCCCGGCCGCGGCGGTCAAGGGGACGTTGCTTTGGATGATCAGCCCCCCAAGGCCGCATCCCCAAAGCGCGCCGGCCGCGGCGGAATACCCGAGAAGGTTGATAATCGTCAGGGTAAGGCCGGAAATCAGCCCCGAAAGAGCTTCCGGAATCAGCACTTTCTTCACAATCTGAAAATCCGTAGAACCCATGGCCCGGGCCGCATGGATAATATTCAAATTCACTCTGGCGAAAGCGTTTTCTACGGTTTGAGTCACAAAAGGAATCGCGCTGATCGTCAAGGGAGCAATAACCGAGGTCCAGGTCTCCCCGGGGGCGATGAAACGAAACACCCGAAATAAGAGAATCATCAAAATAATAAACGGCACAGACCGAAAAAGACGTATAATGCAGGAGGTTCGTTTGTACGCGTTTCGGCAGGGGCGTATGCCCGTAGGAGATAGGGTAAATAGGCCCAGCCCCAAGGGAAAGCCTACTAAACAGGCTAACAGCGTAGATATAAAGGTCATATACAAGGTCTGCCCGGCGGCGGAGGTTAATACGATAAGATTAGGCATAGACCAATTCCTTGACGGTTTGCCCGGTTCCTCCGGCGACGACTCGGCCTTCGTCGAAGAGGATCACGTCGTCGCAGATTGCCCGGGCGACCTCCGGCCGGGAGGCGATCATAGCGACGGTAAGCCCCAGCTGGTTCCGGAGGCTCTGAATCAGTTCCAGGATGGCCAGTTCGGTTTGCGGGTCCATGCAACGGGTGACGTCATTAAAAAAAAGAGTCTCTGGCTCTGCGGCGAGGGCCCGGGCAATGGCGGTCCGTAGTTTTTGTTCCCGGGAAAGTTCCCATATCGGGGTGTGTCTGCTGTCTTGGATGCGGGTCAGGGCAAGCAATTCGTCCACTCGCTGGGCGATGCGGGTTTTGCTTTTACCCGCTATTTCCAGGGGGTAGGCGATATTACCGGCGGCGTTTCGGGAGGTGAAGAGGCCGTAATTTTGGAACACGATGCCGATTTTCCGGCGTTTCATACGCAGTTCGGCCTCCTGAAGCGCGTCAACCCGTTCGTCTCCGGCCCGGCCGTAGTAGACTTCTCCGGAGTCGGGGCGTTCCTGAAGGCTCATGATTCTCAGTAGCGTGGTCTTGCCGACTCCGCTTTTCCCGATAATTCCGTAGATAGTTCCGGTTGGAATCATCAGGCTTACGTCTTGTATGGCGGTAATTTCGCCGTACCGCTTGGTTACTCCTTTGAGGATAATCATTGAGTACATCTGCCGGGTCCCTTGGAATCGGCATCTCCTAAGGTAAAATAACTCGTCTGTCCGAGCGGTCAAACGTCTCTCCGTTTTGTATCGAAATGATACTAAAATTTCGGATTATGTATCTTTTTGATACATAAAATTCCAAAATTCGGCTCTACCTACCCTCCCTCCTGGGGGAATACAAATTCTTAGTATCCTCATGTATTTTATCGTATCAAAAGGCTCATAAAGTGACAAGTACTTCGGCCTCAAAAAATTTGTTTTTCGTATTTTTCTTACATGAGTTAAAATGATACACCCGGCCCGAACATCGAAAAAAAAACGAGGTAATATCGCTGTTAATTTTTTATGGCGAGTCTTTTTTACCCAAATTTAAGGAACAATGAAAACCGCTTCTCCTTCGGGAATTTTCACCGAACCGAGGGTCAGAGTAATAGATTCATTCGGCTCGATTTTGCCCCGCACGGACACTTGAGTCTCCAAGCCCAGATCAGGAATCAGAACAAGCGTCCGAGGACCCCGCTTCTCTAAAGCCACGCCCTGCCATTGAGAACCCTTCTTGTCAGACAAATACGCCGCAAGCCAATGATCCCGGGAAGCCCGCTCCGCCTGAGATACCCCGGAAGCCGCCGCTTCTCCCGCGCCGAGGCGCAAGAGAACTTCCTCCTCCCCCAGAGGCGATTCGCCCCGCAAAAAGGCCCGAATCTGCTGATGGGCCAGTAAATCTGTGTACCGCCGGAGGGGACTGGTAACCTGAGTATAGGCATCCAGCCCAAGCCCCCAATGGATGCCAGGCTTCGCCGAAAGGGTCCGGGGACGCATACACCGCCGAAGCTGATACGAACCGGCAAAACCCTTCAGGACATCCTGGGGAAGCTCCCCCGCCTCCTGCGCTATGTACGGAAAGGGAAGTCGCCGCTGTAACGCCCACAACCCCGCGCCTTCTCCGGCTAACAGCATACATTCCCGAACAACACTCGTAGAACGATAGGCCCTAACCGGCTCAACTTTAACTTGTCCATCAGCCCTAAAAATATGAATTTCCGGCAGTTCGATAGCTATAGCTCCGCCATGGAGCCGGCGCTTCAGATTACGCTCCGCAAAGGAGCAAAGCTGTTTCAGCTCCGGGATGAGGTCCAGCTGAAGGTCCGCTTCTTCGTACGTAAGCCGGGTAACCTTCACCCAGGACCTGACAATTTCAGTTTCTTTGATCGTGCAGTCTTCATGGAGGCGCATTTTAAAAGAAAGCGCCGGAGATGTCTCGCTCAAGCCCAAGGCGAACAAGGGAAGAACCTCGTCCGGAAGCATCCGGGAGGCGCCTTCCGGCAGATACAGCGTGGCTCCCCGCCCTCGGGCATCGACATCCGCCGGACTCCCCGGAGTCACCGACGCCGCCGGGTCCGCCACATGAACCCAGATGCAATCCCCTTCGGCGGAAATCGCATCATCCGGATCTCCGCTCCAGGCGTTATCTATCGCAAAGGCCCCAAGGCGAGTAAGATCGAGCCGTTCCTCTTCCGGCGCCGGCGGGACCGGAATCTTCCCGGAACTGACCGCAAGCCCAAAACGCGCAGGATGCGGATTTATGTGATAGGTCCAAAAGCCGGTATTGAGGAGAAGCCGATGCGCTTCCTGGGGAGTCTCAGATTTGCCGGCCTCCTTGAGGGTCCGGCTTTTCTCGGTTCGGCCATACGCGAGAGCTTCCACATCCTGTAAAAACCGTCCGTCTTCAGGCAACCGCAAAGTCTGCGTTTTCAGGCGTTCCAGAAAGGCCTCTCGTTCTTCCTGTTCCTGCCGCCGTTCCTGACGTTTCTGCTCTCCCTGAGCTACTTCCGCCGAAGAACGAGACTGTATCGCATCCTGCTCCCCCGAAAAATAAAGCCCATCCTTGAGAAGCCGATACGTCGCCCAGGCGGTTCTCGGAGTATACGCGTCGTAGACCAGGGCCGCAAGCTCCTTCAAGTCAACAACGCTACCTTCCAATAGTTCCCATGCGGCTTTGACGTCTCCTACAGGCTCCGCTTGGTCGAGTTCCCCAAAAGTACATGGTCCGGGATGAATCGGCTCAATGTCTTTCTCCCTAACCCGAAGGGTCTCCCCTCCCGATAGAGTTATGGTTATTTTCTCCCCAATTTCGGCCACTATAACAGGACGATTCTTATATACCGCCAAACTTTTTTCCCGTATCATTGCAACAACTCTAGCATAAAACACAGAAAAAAAGAATAGAATAAAACGATCAGCCGTCAACGGATTTTTTTTCTCCACTGGGCATGATCAGTGTCTGACACCGTTATATCGGCGATGGGTTTGGGGTGAAGAGCGTTGTTGGGTCTGGGATGGGGTCGATTAGGCCGAGGATGCGCCTTAGCCGGTGGAACAGCCCGCCGAAACGCCACTGCTCAGGCTTCTTCGCCAAACCAGCCTTCACGGGATTCTCATCAATGTACTCTGACACCCTCGCAAAGTCCGCCTCATCCTTGATTATCCGGGAAAAAAACCGCCGGCCCCACAAACTGCCGGTGAT
>JAIRPY010000070.1 GCA_031256905.1 Spirochaetaceae bacterium | reverse complement strand
TTTTCGTTTGACCCTGAGAAGGGCTTTAAGCCTGAGGTTATCATCGACAAGGAAGGGAAACAGATTATATCCCTTACAACCGGACGGCATAGTATCGCGGTCAAAGTCGTCGATAACGAGGGCTTGGAAAACATGGAAACCATCGCGCTGAACATAAACGGCGGGATAGAACGATTATAGAGAATATAAGTAGAGGCTATAAAAAGTTGAAATTGTATCTTGACACATCGGTCATCAGTTACCTTGACCAGACCGACTCGCCCGAAAAAACGACGGAAATCCGCCTGTTCTGAGAGAAACTCAGGGTTTTGAAGCGGAATATAATACTGAAGATTTCGACGGGTAGCGGATACTACCAAGATGAATGCAGGTTAAAAATAAAAAAAGTAAAAAAAACCTTGCACCATAAAATACTGTGTAGTATAGTAAAAAAAATAACAGAGAGGTAGACTTATGCGTTGTCCCCATTGCGGTAATTTTGACGATAGGGTGATTGAATCGAGAACTCTTGCTAACGGTGAAGCTATACGCCGCAGAAGAGAATGTAACGGGTGCGGGCATCGATTTACGAGTTATGAACGAATCGAGGATAAACCTTTCATGGCGATCAAACGGGACGGCCGGCGGGAGCCTTTTGACCGAAGTAAAATCGAGCGGGGAGTTCAGCGGGCCCTGGAGAAACGGCCGGTGTCGCAAATGAGCATTGAAAGCCTGATTAACGAAGTCGAAGATTCCGCCGGGATTCGGGGTAAGATTAATCACGAGATCAGCACTGCGGTCATCGGCGGCTTGGTGCTGGAGAAGCTGAAGAGTATCGATAAGATCGCTTACATCCGTTTCGCTTCGGTGTACCGGCATTTCGAAGATATTGACGAATTCATCCGGGAAATACAGCAACTTGAAGCGGTTTCGGGCTGTTAGGAAGCCGAAAATCTACTGCATTTCAGGGATGGCGGCGGCGCAAATTTCCGTCCAGAGTCGGGACATATCGGTTTTGTTGTTTAACGGAATTATGGCGTACGAAGTGTTCGGTTTATACTTGGCGGCCAGGGGCGAGTTGTGATATTTCTCAATCGGCGTATGTTCTGCGACGTTTCTGACGTTGAAATCCGCGCGTCCCTGAAACAGCCATACCAGTTTCACCATATTCCGATCAATGCCGGATACCTGACAGGAATACTTTATAATAGTTTTATCGATGTAGTATTTCCGAATAGTTTCGCCGGTAGAATATTTGGCGTCCATGATTACATATCTGACGATGTTTTGGGGAACTTCGATTTTGAACATAAAGTCTGGAGTATAGCAATCCTTGAAGGATGTCGTTCTATAAAGCGTGATGCCGTTCTCGAAGTCGTCCGACCGGATAACCGGCTGGTAATACAGCGTTATCTGAATATCGTCTTTCCGAAACCAGTAGGTGTTGGCGATATCGCACTGATACGGATACAGCATCGGTTTATAGTCATGATAGGCCGACGACGCATCCTGAAACGAAAAGCCCGCATCTTGCAACATAAGTAACAGCTTGTAGAGGCAGTAGTATTCAAATAGGGTGTCCATGGTTTTTATGTTGAAGATCATATTTTCTTTCAGCAGTTTGAAATCTCCGAAGCGGTACCACTCCATAATCTGTTCAAAAATATGGCGGTAGGGCTGTACTTCCTGAAATATCTTTGTCTTCTGAGGGATCCCCGCAAGCCGCTGACCTCCTGGTTCATCGCACCGCAGGATTTCCTGATATTTGGGATACTGTTTTTCCATGCTTGCGATCAGGTTTCGCAGAGACTGAAGCTGAGTACGGCTGTTTTGGATCTGAATCCGCTTAACCGGAATGACCGACATCCGCATACCGTCCCGTTCCATCCGCTGAAGTTTATGCACGAGTTTGTCTTCGTAATCTATATCGTTTTTCAACTGATTTTCGATATATCTGGCGTGGTTATACACTAATTGGAAAAAATTCAACACGATGCGGTTTTCGTATATATCGAAACTTTTTATCGACTTTTCGATACGCATCTGATACGGCAGATAATTTCGATGGTGAATCTGAATCGCCGTGGTTTCTTGGATCGCCGCTAATCGCTCGGAATTTTGAAACAGCCATTGCAGACTGCCGGCAGTAATACGACGTATGTTCCGATAAGATTCCATGGAACTTTGTTTAGCGATGGTGTGTTTCACATTATTTTTAAAAGACGGATAGTTTTGATCATAACACAAACACACAGATTCTATCATCTGAATATAGGAACTCAAAGATTTATACGAATTTTTCTGCCAGCCGCCTTGCAGAAAGGTATTCGGACCCTTTTGTTGTAGGCGCGAGGGAAACATCAAGTCTCCGATTCGTTGGTCGTCGAATTCAAACAACGCTTTGAGAATAGCTTCCTTGTTTTCCACATTATCGCTGAACTTGCTCAAACAAGGCAGATAATCGCTGGCGTAGTACCGGTATGTATCTTCTGAAGTTCCTGCAATTTCAACGCACACCGAAAGCCGAACCAAATCGTATTGCAGAATAAACGGCTGACCTTCCTCGCGAACATCAAAATCGTTTTTGAAAGCCATATCCACCGCCGCATCTTCCGGCGTGTGAGGAAGCCGGGGAGCAAATGCGATAGGCTCGTTATTGAGAAACAGCTCGACAGAAAGGGGACGGGATTCCAGGCCGGAAAGCAGTACTTTGCACATATACACGCCCTCTTCAAGCAGGCAGATGTCTCCAACCTGATCTTCCTGACTTTCCTCTAATTTTTTCATCGATTCCTGCCGGTACGTTTGCCGCAGGGGAATCAGCAGTTCTCCGGATTCGGACTGCCCCTGTCCCCGGAGGCAGTATAATTTCAGATGACATTCCATGTTTTTTTCCTGTGTTTTACTTAACGAAAAACTGGTAGAATCCCATGTTTTCTTCTGCGGCGTCGAGAATGCGTCCGATGTGGTAATCGCACAAAGGCATCATCTTACAGGCTTCCCGGAGTTCTATTAAGAGGTTTTGGTAATGTTTTCCCGTGCCGTTTATAGCCGGCAGAATTTTCTGGGATACCGCGTAGTCCAGGGGCGTGAAGCGGTTCTCCTCCCGATCCATATATCTGCTTGCGACCGTGTAATAGGACCACACCATTTTTCGGTTTCTCGGCATGATAGAAAGATTATTTTTCTGAAAAATCCGTTGCACCTCTTCCCATTTTTCGTGGCATTTGATAAGCCCGGGATCATTTTTTTCTCCAGCACTGGTTTCGCTTCGGTTTAGAAAGGCCGCGCTCAACCCGGAAAAAGGCACAATACTGTCAAGATTCACGGCTTCAGAATCAGAAGCCGATGTGTCTACGCCCGGAGGATTCAAAGTAATGATCCAGCTTCGATCTAAGAAACGGGGAGACAGTTCTTCTGTCGTATGATCGAAATTAACGGTCGCCAGAAAACGCAGATGTTCGGGTATTTTCAAAAAATGATTTCCTCCAAGCACTAAAGAACGGCTATGCGGTGAATCCGGATCGCAGAGTTTCAGAAACGCCGCCCAGTAATGCTCGATGGGGCTGAGATTCGCTTCGTCCAGCAGAATGAAAAAGGGCGCGTCCGCCGGTTCATCGCATTCCCGATCCAGCCGGGAAAATGCGTCAAACACTTCGTTGTTACTTTTTTCCATCTGTTTGGTGAGGGGATTGTAGTAGCCGATGAAGTCTTTGTGCGAAGTCCAGCCTCGTTCAACCGAAATATCAATGAACCGGCTGTTCGCGTCGGTACGGGCAAGCCCCAAAGATTTGGCGAGAATCGTGCAGAGCGACGTTTTACCCGTTCCCGGTTCCCCGGCAAAAGTCGTGATAAATCCCTGCATGATGCATATAAGGTAATTCACCGTATCGTTCAGGGAAATTTCGCGGTTTGCGGTTTTGATGTAATCGTAGATTCTTTCGATTATTGCGTTTCCCGAAGGGGCTTTTACCAAAAGCTGGGTGCTGAAAGCCGGCGCGCTGTCCGGCTCTTCGGCGCAATGGGTTTCCCCGGATTCCTGATCCGGCTCAAAAACCCGGTTGAGCAGACGGACATCAATCGCCCGAAGGAGATTTTTTTCTTGATCCGCAAATTCCGCGAGGGTTTTCGCTATCCCATCCCGAATATTCTGTTCTGTCTTTTTCAGCTTCTGAATCGAAGCCGTCATTTCTTCTTTTGATGAAGAAAGCTCTTTTATCTTTTTTTCTTCCTGAACGTATTTTGTCTGCAAGTCCTGCAGACGTTCCCGGACTTTGGAAAACCCGGCGTTCTTCTGCTCGATTTTTACGAAATCATCTTCTTCAAGCCGAACGACCAGCAGTTCAATTAGATCAGAATTATTCATCATGTATGAAATGATATTCTCGATAAAATTTTCCTGCTTAATTACTTTATCAAGAAGGCCGGACAGCCGTTTGTTTCGTTCTTCGCTGAGTTCTACATCTTGGCTTAACTCCAGAGCTTTGGAAACTACCGCGCTTATCTCGTTGATTTCCCGTTTGGTGTATTTTCTCGGATCCTCGATGGTTCTGAGGATGGAACGAAATTTGTCAGTTAATTCTTCGTCGCTCATCCAATCGATGCGGCTTTGGGGGTCTTCGAGAGGGGGCAGAATATTGGTTTGAATAAACAGGATTTGGGGCTTTCCTTTATCGTCATTTATCGGAAGGCACAGGGAGTTGATCTCGAAAACAGAATATTTCCGGATAAAATAGTTATACTGTTTTTTGCCCCGGAGCAGAATTTTATCGCCCTCTTCCGCCGTATCGAAGGGTCCGTAATAGGCGTAATCATTGGTGCCGATAATTACTTCTTTGGAAAAGAGCGTAGAGGCCGGATAAATAACGCTGGCTTTTGCTTGGATATCGCTGAAATCAACTTCCGCGTCGATCACCTGTATAAGCTGTTCATGGAACGTTTCAATCTCGATCATGCTGAATAAAACCGTGTAGTAGTTCCGCTCGCCTAAACCCCGATCCGTCAGATTCTTTTCCTGCCGAGAAGAAAGTTTCGGTTCTTCCAAAAATTTTACCACCACCAGGGGGCCGTACGTAGCGTATTCGGTGGGAGCGTCTTTCCCCGGATGCAGATACACATCAATCCGATCATTGCTGTATTCATCGGGCATCTTATCCAGCAGATTCTTTCCGGACCCTTTCGGACGCTTTATGTACCGAGGAAATACATACAATACCCGATTGTCATCGCCGGTATAACTTTCGTTATACGTGAGCCAAGCTATAATTGTTTTTCCATTATACGTTTCCATCGTTTTTCCTTTTCTAAAAATATTTTTCTTTTAATCCAATTCGTTTTTTAAATATTAAAAACCCGAACTTCCAAAAGGAGATTGCCGAGTTAAGGCTTGGGCGACGCATTGATGTTCCGGCTGAGTCAGCTCGGGGTCTCTCTCCAGCATGGAAAACGCGTCCGCCCTCGCCTGCTCAAGCCGCTCCGCATCCCGAATGGGATCCGCCAAACCTAACACAAGATACCCGGACTGCTCGATTCCCGCAATATGCCCTGGCCCCCGCAGTTTGAGGTCTTCTTCGGCTATAACAAAGCCATCAGAATTTTCCAACATCACCTTGAGCCGGGTTTTGCCGTCCTCGGTGAGCGCGTCGGAGTACACCAAAAAACAGTAAGACTGATGCTTCCCCCGGCCAACCCGCCCCCTAAGTTGATGCAACGCCGCAAGCCCAAAACGTTCCGCGTGTTCGATCACCATACACGACGCATTCGGCACATCTACGCCCACTTCAACCACACTCGTAGCGACTAATACCTGAATCTCCCCTTTACGGAAATATTCCATAATTTTTCGTTTTTCTTCCTCGTCAAGTTTAGAATGAATCAAAGCCACCGTAAAGTGGGGAAATATTTCCACCGCCAGCCGTTCCGCCATGGTTTCCGCGTCTTTTAGGCTCCGGTTTATATCCGCTTCGATCAAGGGATAAACGAAATAGGCCTGCCGGCCCCCGGACAGCTCGTTCCTGACAAAGTCGTACACTTTCGCTTCGTTGGATTCCCGGGCCAGATGAGTCCGCACGGGCTTGCGCCCCGGGGGAAGCTCCCGAATAAGCGAAATTTCCAGGTCTCCAAAGACCGTCAAGGCCAAAGTTCGGGGAATCGGAGTCGCGCTCATCATCAGCAGATGGGGATGTTCGCCCTTCGCCAGGATCGCCTGCCGCTGAACCACCCCAAATCGATGCTGTTCATCAATCACCACCAGCCGCAAATTTTTATAGCCCACATCCCGGGAAAAAAGCGCGTGAGTTCCCACCACCGCATCAATTTCTCCGGCTAGAAGGCTCTTCAGTAAGGCCGCGCGGCCCGAAGCCTTGATGTTGCCGGTCAAAAATGCAAGGCGAATCCCCAGAGGCTCCAGCAATCGAGCGGCGTTCTCCGCGTGTTGCCGAGCGAGCAGTTCCGTGGGCGCCATAATCCCGGCTTGTCCGCCCAGCTCCACCGTCCGCAGGACCGCCAGAAAGGATACCAAGGTTTTTCCAGACCCCACATCTCCTTGAAGCAGACGAGCCATCGGATAGGGGCGGTCCATGTCTCGGTTTAGGTCCGTCACGGCCTCCTGCTGACCCAAAGTAAGCTCAAAAGGAAGGCGTTCCACAAGACGTTTCTGAATTTCCGAAAAATATATTTTTTTCCCCGCCGGTTCTCCCGTACCTGAAGGCTGAAATTTTGCGGCCAGACCCCGGCGTTCCAGACCCCGGCGGGCGACCAACGTTTCCAAATAGAACAATTCCTCGTAAATCAGGCTCTGTTTCGCGATTTCCAGTTCTTGCAAGGATTTGGGGAAGTGGAGGGCCCGTAAGGATTCGGCCTTCGAGAGGAGTTTTAATCGGGATAGGATATACTCCGGCACTTCGTTTTCAAGGTTTCCCGCGTATTGAGTTAGGGCTTGCTGGATAAATTTCCGCAACATTCCTTGGCTCAGACCGGTACTGAGGGGGTATATCGGCAGAATCCGCCCGAAAGAGCTTTGTTTCGCCCCGGTACTTTCGGTTTGTTTTGTCACGGCTTCGGTATCGAAGCTGGCGCATTGAATTTCCCCAAACCGATAATGAAAATTTCCCCACAATCGATACTGATTCCCTACTAAAAGCTGTTTATCCATAAACGAACGGTTAAAACAAATCAACACTCCCCGGGCGGTTTCGTCTTCGACAAAAATTTTGAGGGTTTTGGACCCTCCCGCGTTAAACCAGTCATGGGCAACAACCCGAATTTCGGTACACACCGTTCCCAATTTAAAATCTTTTAAAGGCACAAGTTTGGTCCTGTCCTCCCAGTCCCGAGGGTAACGGCTGAAAAGGCCGGCCACATTGGTAATGCCCGCATTGGTAAGCGCCTGAATCGAAGCAGGTCCCGCGCCTTTAATATGATCTAGGGTCATAGTAAGTTCTCTGAGAAACATGGTTCTATACTAAAAAGGAAATTTATAAAAAATATTTACCGCTAGATTCACCAAAAATCCTCCAATGATCATAGCCGCCAGCAAAAGGCCTAGGGCCGCAAGAATAGCAACCTTATAGTGTACTAATCGACCCGGAAAAAAAAGCCGGGTAATGCGGTACAAAACCGGTTTCGATATCGCATCCAGAACCTGCAAAAATCTGCCGGAATCCTTCATATTGAGAAGATACGCTATCAGCCGCACTATAAGCGCGATAATGAGAAAACCTAAAAAAAAGGATACCGCAGACCAAAGGGATAAAATCAGCATCCCGGCAATCAGTCCGATAGTAACCCTTCCAGACCGGGCAAGAATCGAAAAGACATTATAGGCTACCGATAACACCGCCATCGCCGCAATCGGGGATAAATCAAAGGCCCCAACCCGAAACACCGAAAACCGCCGAAACCAATCCAAATACGGGTCCGTAATACGGCTCAAAATCGCCATAGGCTGTCCATATCGCACTCCGCTGAACCAGGTCAGCATCACTCTGATAAAAATAACCGCCATATAAATCCCGGTAACTCCCGCAAGCAGTTCCATTATTATCCGCATAATGCAACTATAGCAAATTTTTCCTATCGAGTCGAGATGGTTTTATATAAATTTTAGTATATTAGAACGTAAAGAACGAAAAAACTTTGGAGGAAATATGTACGAATATAGCACATCCGGAACGTGCTCAAGAAAAATCCGCTTCGATATACGGAATAATAAGGTCTGCGATATCGCTTTCGAGGGAGGATGCAACGGAAACCTCAAGGGAATTTCCATCCTAGCCGAAGGTATGGAACCCCAAACCCTAATCAAACTCCTAAAAGGAGTCGACTGCGGAGGCCGCGGAACCTCCTGCCCGGACCAACTGGCCACAGCAGTTTCTAAAGCCCTGGAACAACGGTAACTAGGGGCCGTCCGGCTCTTCGGAGCCGGAGCTTTTCCCGTAATACCCCAAAGTCCCAATAATCCCAGCAAACAGCAAAACCCCAGTAAGAACAAAGGGCAGATTCCGGGATATTCCAGACAGCTTCCCGCTAATCCACCCAAAAGGCGAGGTTGCAAACATAATAACCATATGCTGAATCGCCATGACCCGGGCTCGTTCCGGGGCGTTCACATGAAGGGCGACCAAGGATTCCGCCAGCATCCCAAGAATCCCCCCGCCGAAACCGTCAAAAAATAACGACACGCCAAGTAAAGGGTATAAAAATTCATTCTTCGCGGGAATCAAAATTAAAACGCTCTGACCTATCAGGTAACTGCCGAATCCCAATAAAAGCGAATCGCGAAGACTCCGTTTAGCAAGCTGGGGAATCACGGTAAAGAAAAACAGTAACGCTATCGCCGACCGAAACATAGGAAATAACGGCAGAAGCGAATCCGGAACTTCCAGTTTTTTGCTGACGATAATCTGCCAAAACGTCGTGTTGATCAGGCCCGCCGCGCCGACCAACGCGGCGATAATAAGCGAGAAAATCGTCCCGGGAGAAGCCGCCATTATCCGTAACACTCCGCCGTATCCTCCGGCTAATGAAAGAAGGCTTTTCCCTTTCGTTTCTCTCATGCGGATTAGACCGTTCTTGGTTTCTCTCGAACAGCAGTAAAGGATGATCAGTTTTGCAGTCATCACAACAAAAGCGTTGATGTAGAGAATTCTTACCGCCGGAATCAAAGTCAGCCGGGAGACTAAAAGGGATGCAATCGGGGCGAATAACGCGGATAAATGCCCGCAAACCATCGCTAACGAGTATATTCGGGTAATGTGACTTTTTTCCGCATCCTCCACCATAAGACAATCCCAAGAATTAGTCGTGAGTTTCATCGCGCCGTTAAACAACGCGGCGACGAAAAAAAACCAGAAATTGTCCGCGCAAAACCATATAAGACAGGGAATGCACCACGCAAAAAAATCAAATACCGCGGTGGTCGTGCGCCGTCCGAGTTTATCCGTGATGGGTCCGCTGAAAAACGCGAAGCCTACCTGAGACAGCATATACACCGTGGCAATTAACCCGATCTTGTCATCCCCAAGACCCAGCGCGCTCATATACACCGAGTTGTACGGCAGACAGAGATTCATCGAAAGACCCCAAAGCGGTTCGGTCCACACGCAGGCCCGCGGATTTCCCCGCAAGCCAAACCACATTTCAACCAGAGGATTTTTTTTCATAACGAGCCTTCAATCAAATTTTTCATATATCCGTTTATTTTGAATAGAGCAGGAGATCAATATCGCTCATAAAAATAATCGGAATGGGTATCTCGATAAGATAGTTATCGTACAGATCAAGGGCGGTAATTTCTTTTTCTCCGTCCCGGGTTTTAATCGTAACTCTGTCTATCTCGGCGATGCACGTTTTGTTGACCGTAAGTCTGTATTTGCCCGTAGCCAAAAACGCCGCTGACATATCATCTCCCTCGGAACCCGCCCCGCCGCCGATACACGCAATATGTATCGCAATATTTTTGTCCTTGTATTTAGGAATAAAACTGATATTACTTCGGTTGATGGCGTCAGCCATAGTTTTATCCTGATAATCAATATTCATATTAACTAAATACCCGGCATCCAGGCTGTCATTTACGGCTTTCACAGAACCGTTAAATTGGGTGTATTCTTGTACATCAACGGTATTGCTTTCGTTAAACAGTTTTTCGTAGTCTATATCTCCTCCGCCGGACATACCGTTAGCCATGGCGAAAACAACTTTAGAAACCGTAACTTTTATCGTATTCCGATCAATGCCGTTACCGTCTTTCGTTATATGCTGAAAAATGTCTATGCACCCGGAAAGAGTAAAACTGAGCAGAAACGTTATGACTATATATATTTTCTTCATACAAATTTCCTTATTTTAGATATGCGAACTCGATGTTTTGAATCGGCTATACTTTATTATAATCGGTAAAAATCGTACCTTCCTTTAGAAAAAATCAGGCTTCGGGAAGATGTTTTTTTAGTTTTTCCAATACGTCCTTTACGTCGATGGGTTTGCCGACATGATCGTTCATGCCTGCGGCGAGACACTGCTCGATGTCCTCCCGGAAAACATTGGCGGTCATCGCTATAACAGGAATTTCTGCGGACATTTCGCGAATCAAACGAGTCGCTTCAAACCCGTCCATTTCAGGCATCTGAACATCCATGAAAATCAAATCATACCGATCAGGATATTTCCGATACAGTTCTACTGCTTCCGATCCGGTGGCCGCGCTGTCAATCTCAAGCAGAGTAGGCTCCAGGAGGGACGCTAAAATCTCCCGGTTGATTTCAATGTCGTCAACGACCAAAACTCTGCGCCCTTTAAAATTAACCTCCTCAGGTTCTTCTTGGGGATTATGTTTTTCCTGCGGAGTCGTTCCGCGTTTTATCTCAACGGTAACTTCAAAAGTCGATCCGCCGCCCCAGGATGATTCAAGACGGATATGGCCCTTCATCATTTCCACAATTCGTTTGGAAATTACTAAGCCCAGCCCGGTTCCGCCGAACTTCCGGGAAGTGCTGTTTTCGGCCTGCACAAACGAGTCGAACAGCCGGGACTGCTGTTCCGGCGTTATGCCTATGCCGGTATCGATTACCTGAATCCGCAGGGTACATAGGCCCTTTTCTTCGGAAAGCAAATCCGCCCGAAGCGCAACCGACCCGCGATTCGGCGTAAACTTAACCGCGTTTGACAAAAGATTCGTAATCACCTGCGCCAGCCGCTGATCGTCTCCTATGAGAAATCGCGGTATCTTCTCGTCGACCTTTACGGAAAAAATTATTTTCTTTTCTTCGATCTTAAAAGCGATGACCCGAATGGTCTTTTCCAGCATCTGTTTAAATTCAAAATTTTCCGAAGAAAGCTCAAACTTATTCGCTTCTATTTTCGACATATCGAGAATATCATTAATCACGCCCAGAAGATGGGTTGAAGCGTCTTCTATCTTTTCAAGGGCGTAATTCTTTTTTTCCGCGGTATCCGCGGTTTTGCCGATAGCGGTCATGCCGATAATTGCATTCATAGGCGTCCGAATTTCATGGCTCATGTTGGACAGAAACGCGCTCTTCGCCCGGCTTGCGGCCAGGGCGTCTTCTCGGGCTTGAATGATGCTGAACGTCATATCCTGAATCTGCCGGGCCAGATCGCCGAACTCGTCATTCCGGTCAAGCCCGTAAAGGCCCCGCCCATCCCCGGAAGAAACAGTTAAACTGTTCGTCAAACGAGCTAAGGGCAGAATAACTAATCGGTTCACAAAAATATTTTTCACCAAAGCGTACAACAGAAATACCGATAGTAACACTGCTATCAGCGGTAAAAGAATGTTGCTGTTAAAAAGCGATTCCGGATTGTAAAACGTAACAACGGACCACTCGGAACGCATAATCGGCGCGACCGCCATGTACTGATACTGTTCCATAGTAAACTTAAACACCTGGGGATCCGTCCGGGTATCGAAATACCCGTCGATGCTGTCCAAATAGGGATCAAGAATCCGCTGAAGGTCGCCGGGGGGCATGATTTCATAAATAGACGGTTCCGCTTCTTCTTCGAGAATCAGAGGATCGAATTCCTCGCCGGCTTTGCGGATGAACGCGCTGTCCATCTTTACCGCGCCGTCTCGGCCGATGACAAAACTGCGGACGTTGTCTTGGTCGTATTTGCCGAACAGCGTTTCTAACACCTGATTAAAATACAGCCCGGATGCAAAAATTCCCAAAATCTCTCCTTCATAGCGAACCTTGTAGTTAATCCAGAGACGTTTCTTGTGGAAATAGGGCTCTACATCGACGTTTATCGTATATTCTTGAGGTTTTTCGAGACACGCAAAATACCAATCGCTTTGCGGATCCTCCCGGCTGAAAGCTGTAGCATAGGGGCGGAACTGATCAAACTCGGTATCGATGGTAATGGTATAGGCATGGAGAGATTCGTTTATGCCGAAATAAAAATCATTGCCGTACATCATCTCGGTGTAGCTTAAAAGTTTCTGGTAAGCCTCAAATTTTTTCTCCGCCGATTCTTCATCGGCAAACCACTGCATAAGCTCTTTGGAAGCGGCTATCTTACCTACCAAGTCAATTTCTTTGTGCAGATAAAGATCAAACTTTTCAATAGTTTCCATGGAATAAAATTGCGCGTACTTTTCAGACATATTGTCGGATATTTGATCCACCGCTACAACTACCGCCGCCGCGACTACCGCAAGAACAGAAAATAGAATCAGTAAATTATTATTGCGGAACCGCTGGGCTATACTTTTCATTTCTGCTTTCCCGAAACCGGCCGACTCTTTTTACGCGACGCTCCGGATTCCTGTACTTCCGCAATGCGGATTATACGCCGCCGCCTCGCATTTCAAAGGAATTCGCCCGGACTACGCTGAGCCGTTTGCCGCACCAGTTGCAGACTACTTCCCATTTTTCTTTATCTTCGTTTTCTTTAAAACAGTTGATGCGTCCGCAGTCGCATTGAAAAAAACCGCGGCCTCCGCAATACGGGCAACCCGGATACTCCGGGTCATTCGCCATGCTACCCTTGATGCTGACTTTATCGTAGCCTTCCCGTTTTATACGTTTTTCGTCCAGCTTGAAGGCCCATGTTCTGAACCAGTCGTTATTTCGTTTTTCCACCCGGATGCCGAAGGCGTGTTGTTTTGTGCATTTGCATAGAACAACGGTAGCTTCTTTTTTCTCTGAATTTTCCATTTTATCCCTCTTTTTTTCAGTCTGCCGTACCGGAACTGCGGCAGTAATCTCCGTAGACTGCGGGATCATCTGGAGGCGGAGGAATTTCGAGAATCCGCTTTCCCAAGTCGAGATCGAAGACCCCGGCTAAGGCGACGTCGTCTTTACTGCCCCGGGCGGAAAGTTTCGGCAGAAAATCCCGGAGTTCCTGTTCCGCGGCGGCCGGGAATTTAACGAAATTTTCCAGCAGTTTTAGGTTGAAATCCGTGTATTTATCTTCCCGGTCATTTCGGATAAAGGAATCCGCGACTCCGTCGCTGGCGACGGTAATGCCGGCGATAACTCCTCCGAAATTGTGCCTGAAACTTTCCAGAGCGTCCGCGTTGCAAAGGGATGTGGTTCGGCCGAAGGCGAGGCGTTTGTCTTTTTCGGCGATGCCGATTTCGGCTTTGCCCTGATCCGTAATTACCACGCATTCTCCATCGCCGATTTGGATGACGAACCAAAAAGCTTCGCCTAGGGCCGCGCCGATCAGGGTGGAGCCGTAAGCCGCGGCTTGGTCGTTTTCGTCCCCGGGATTCATCGTATATTCGGCGCAGATGCCGATTTCTTCTTCGCTGAAGGGATGCGATCTAATATCTTGCAGAACCGCTTCGCGCCAGCGGTAAATGATATGCCCTTTGAGGGGTTTTAAATTTTCGCCGATTTTTTTGAGGTTTCCTCCGGTATCTTGGATGAACCTAATCATCGCTGATTTGGCGATTTCTACCGCGAGTTTCGCGCCGGCCGCGCTTCGGAAGTGGCGCCGGCTTCCGTGGCCGTCCGCGACTAAGGCGATCCCCGCGTTTTGCCCTTCCTCCAGGAGAACCGCCTCGGCCGCGTCCTGACAATTCTGCTCGCTGTGACTGGACCCCGGAGCGACCGCCTTAAAATGGGTAAAAAGTCTGCTGATTTTTACCATGAGCCCTCATCGGTCGATGCCGAATCAAGCATATCCGGATCGGTTTGCTGTTGAATGGCTTCGGTCATTTGGGTTTGCTTGGTTTCGATCTGACCGTCCTGTAAGGGCTGGCTTTTGGTCCCGATTTGGGTGGAGGTTACGGTAATAAATTTGATCCATTTCCGCAGGGCTTCCGGAGTGTGAACCGTGATAACCGCTTCTTTGTTGCCGGTAAATTTCGTCAGCACGTCTTTATCCGCGTCGTCCCCGCCGATAGCCAGGGCAACCCGAATGGCGTACTTGTACCAGTTATTTTTTTTCAGAAGTTCCAAGCCTCCGTCAAAATCGTCGGTGGGCTGACCATCGGACAAAAGAAAAATCGCCGGGGCCACCGACGCGGACGGAGCTTTGAGAAACATATCTTTAGACATTTTGGCGTTCAGTTCCCGCAGAGCCGCGCCGAGGTCGGTTACGCCATCGGCTTCCATATTATTCCATTGGAAAAATTCCGCGGAAACCGGTTCGCCATGGAGCCAGGTACATCCGGTGGAAAACGCGAGGGCGGCGATTTTCAAATCCACGTCCGCGCCCCCGATGTCCCGGAGTTCCGGCAAAACTTCCCGGATAGTATTATTCACAATACCGATTTTTTCGCCTTCCATACTGCCCGACGTATCGATCAAGAGAAATAATACCATCTGCCTGCGGACGATGCCTTGCACGTCCCCGAACATCTCGTCACTCATATTGCTTCCTTATAACGCCGGTAAGTTCTTTGAAATCCACCGATACCCCCAAACCGATAGGGACCACCGCCCCCGGAGGGATGTTCTTGCGGTCCCCTTTGGAATTGATCATTTCCCATTCCTGGGAGGAAAAATTTTTGATCCCCCACAGGCTGGGATTGTTTTTGTTCATGATAACCTCCCCGGTGACGGCGTTGTAATCGTCGCTGGCTTCTACGGTGTGACAGGCGTAGAGTTTTTTGCCCGGAAACAGAGGGACCGCGTATCTGCCGATGTGGAGCCGCAAAGGCATACTGAAGGTCCTTCCGCAGGGACAGGCCATCGCTTCGTTCCGTTCGAGCCGGGTAATCGCCCAATCCCGTTTACAGAAGGGACAGGCTATCGCTTCGTCCCGAAGCCGGATGAGGATTTTCTGCCATTCGTTTTCATGAAGCCGGGCGTTGGGGTCCTTCATTCCTTTCACGAAGGATTTAATGAAGGCCTCCTGAAAAAAGGCCGGATACCGGGGCCATAAGTTAATAGGATTCGGATGGACCCCATGGACCGGACGGTTGGAGTCGTTTTCGGGGTCGAAGATGAACACCGGATTCTTGCCGTAGAGTTCCATTTCCCGTTCTTCGGTGATACAGGGCGTACTCTCGTGCGCCGCGCCCCAGAGAGGGTCATGCCGAAGGAACAGCTTGAAGAGAATCACCGCCAGAGAATGAAAATCCGTGAGCGAATTGGGATGCGCGTCCCCCCGAAACACTTCCGGCGCCATATAGCCCGGCTTTCCGCCGACATCGCCGCTGTTTTTTTGGTCCCCGGGAGTGACGTTGTCATTATCGCAGATGAGAACCTCTCCTGAGGCGACGTTTATGAAAAAATTGCCGTCGTTGAGGTCCTGGTAGCTCCGCCCCTTGCGATGCAGAGCGCGAAAGCCGTTTACGATATTCAGAGCGGCTTTTATCAGAGTATCAGTAGAAGGAAATTTTACGACGTTATTCAAAATATCCGAAAAGTCCGAAAATTCCGGAGGACGCAGGTCCATAACATAGCCGAAAGCGCCGTCTTCTTCAACGGTAAGACGTTTGGGCCAGAGGAATTTATCGTCCGGCGCGCCCATTTCGATATTGGACCGCAAATTTTCCCGGAAGGCTTCCTTGTTTTTGAGGGTACAGGTGTACCATTTGAGGGCGAACTGTTCGTTATCGAGGGTAACTTCGTAGACTACGCCCTGTCCGCCGCTCCCGATTTTTCTGATAATTTCCGCGCTTCCGCCCTGTTCCAGCGCGATGGTATACCCTTTGGCAAAGTCCCGCATTTCTTTTGGCTATACTCCCGTAAGGTGTCCTTCTTTTTTGAGCCGTAATATGTACTCGGCGTATTCTTTATCGGCTACTGCAATATGTTCTAAAATCCAGTCCCGCAAAAACCGGACGAACTGATTCGGGACGAAGGTTTTACCATTTTCAAAATTTTTGACATCCTCGAGGACCTTTCGGACAAAACATTCGTGCTGATGTTTTTGTTCCCCGATTTTGGGGTATTTGACTCGTTCAAGGATTTTTTCTTCATCCGAAAAGTGGAATTTCACGTAATCCACGGTCCGGCGGATGGTATCCTTGAATTCTTCCCGGGCCGCGGCGTCTCCCCGGCGGCAGGCTTCGTACAATTCGTTGGTGAGTTTCAGCAGAGCTTTGTGTTGTTCGTCCACCACCGGAATTCCGATGACATACCGGTCGTCCCATACGATAAAGGCTTCTTCAGTCATAATCGCCTCCTTAAGGCTTTTTATAGTAAGCGTTTTAGAGGTTTTGGACAAGTCCCTTACGCGCCGGTTTTGAAGGCTCCTTCTTTTTTGCGTTTAAGAATGTACTCGGCGTATTTTTTATCCGACACCGCGATATGGGCTAAAATCCAATCCCGCAAAAACCGGACGAACTGATTCGGGACGAAGGTTTTGCCTCCCTCGAAGTTTTTCACTTCCTCGAGGACCTTTTTGACAAAAGCTTCATGTTCCAGCTTATGCGAAGCCAGTTCCGGATACGCGATCCGTTCAAGGATTTGTTCTTCCGCGGAAAAATGTTTTTTCACGTAATCCACGGTCCGGCGGATGGTATCTTTAAATAATTTCCCGGCGGCTTCGTCTCCCAGCCGGCAGGCTTCGTACAATTCGTTCGTCAGATTCAGCAGTTCCTGGTGCTGTTCGTCCACTGCCGGAATGCCTAGGGCGTACCGGTCTTCCCAAGCAATAAAGGGTTCCATAGTTTCATATACTAAGGAATCCTATCGTTTCGGTCAAGACTTTTTTCTTTTTTCTTAATATTAAGAAAAAAGAAAAAAAATTAGACCATCTGTTTTTTCGTTTTCCGGATGAATTCTTCATATTTTTTATCCGACATGGCGATGTGGGTGAGAACCCAATCCCGCAAAAACCGGACAAACTGGTTCGGAACGAAGGTTTTGCCTCCCTCAAAGTTTTTCACTTCCTCGAGGACCTTTTTGACAAAAGCTTCATGTTCTTTTTTATGCCCCGGGAGTTCTGGAAAACCGATTTGTTCCATAATTTGTTCTTCTGTAGTGAAGTGGAGTTTGACGTACTCGACCGCACTGCGGATTACTTCCCGAAAGCGGACTTTTGCAGTTTCGTCCCCCTGCCGGCAGGCCGTGAAAAGAGCGTTGGTCAGGTTGAGCAATTCTTTGTGCTGGTCGTCGATAAGCGGAATGCCTACCGAATACCGATCCTCCCAAATGACAAAAGGTTCTTCAGCCATAATTCCTCCAAAAATAGTATAAGATGTTTCATTATAAAAGACAAAGCAAATTTTGACAAGCCCTCCATTTTTTTTCCAGCCCAAATAACGGTTTTCAAATTTCTAAATATATGCTACGGTAAAACCATGGCGGATTTTGATAATAATATGAAAAAGTATGGTTTTTCTTTCATACTGTTTTGGGGGACCCTTCTTTTCCTGACCCCCCAGGAACCAATTCCCGGACCGGCAATTACATCCCAAGCGGCCGTGCTTCTGGATGCGGCGACCGGGACCCTGCTCTTTGACAAAAACGGAGATCAGATTATCCCCCCGGCCTCCCTAGCAAAGCTCATGACCATGCACATAGCCCTCAAAGAAGTGGCCGAAGGTAAAGCCGAACTAAACGAAGTAATCAACCTCCCCAGAGAAAGTTGGGCGAATAATCAGCCTCCCCGGTCAAGCCTTATGTACCTAGGCGCCGGGCATATTGTGACCCTCCGGGAACTCCTTCTGGGACTGGCTATTCCTTCGGGAAACGACGCGGCCGTAGCGGTAGGACTTCGCTTCGCCGCAAGCATCGACGCCTTCGCCGAACGGATGAACCAGGAAGCCCGGGACTTAGGGCTTAGAATGACCCAATTCGTCGAACCCTCCGGGGTTTCCGAGTATAACCTGACCACCGCAAAAGAATTCGCCTGGTTCTGCCGGGAGTATATTACTCTCCACCCCGAAACTCTGCGGGAATATCATTCGGTCCGGGATTTTGAGTACCCCAAGGCAGAAAATCTGCCTCCCCGAACCCGGCTGAATACCGCGATCCGGCACAACAGTAATAGTTTATTAGGAACCTTCGACGGCGCGGACGGACTGAAAACCGGCTATATCGACGAATCCGGGTACAACATCGCTCTGACCGCGGAACGAAATGACACCCGATTCGTGGCGGTTATTTTGGGAGGCCCTAACACCCGGACCCGGGACGACGACGGCCGGAAACTGCTGGATTGGGGATTTGAACACTTTAAGACTCTTCGGCCTGCGCCGGCACCTGTACCGCCCCGGCGAGTTTGGAAGGGAAAAACCGATACGGTCGGCGCCGCCGGGGATGAAATAATGCCCTTTACGGTTAGGATTGAACGGGGGAATAATCTTCGATGGGAAACCGAAGATTTAACGGACCCGCTGATTGCGCCGTTAGCGGCAGGCGCGCAGATAGGAGACTTTGTGCTGTATGACGATACCGGCGAACTACAGCGATTTCCCCTGCGGACCCTTTTTGAGGTGGAGCAAGGCGGTTTTTTCAAGCGGCTGTTTGACGGCATCCGGTTATTTTTCCGTTCCTTAAAATCTAAAAACTCTTAGGCGGATCGGTCTCTTTGGGAGGAGGGACCAGCGTAGATTTTTGGGAAAGCAATGCATCGAGTTCCTGTTCAATGCCTTGCAGAGTAGCGTCCATCTCTCTGATCCGGCGGATTGAATACTGAATTTTTTTCCCCCAGAGGCGTTCACAGGTTTTATCGAGAATCGTTTCAAAAGATACATTATCGGAAAGTATTACGGATTCTTTATCAAAAATCATAGCATAACTATACTCTATATTTAAAAGAATCCGCAAGCCTCCTGAATCGTTTCTTGCTTATTTTTTTTCTTCCAGGCTTCCAGAAACCGCTGAGGCGGGAGAGCTGTCTTTACTGTTTTCAAAGGCTCGGATAAACGTCACCGCCGCGATAAACCCGATGAGAATTAACACTAACTTCCTCATAATCCCTCTTTTTCTTTCTTTAGTTTTGCCTAGTATATTGCGGTTATTTTAGGAAATCAAGGGGATTTACCGGGCGGCCGTTCTTGTAGATTGCGAAATGCAGATGGGGACCCGTGCTGTAGCCGGTACTGCCGACTTTCCCAATTTCGTTTCCTTGATAGACATAGGCGCCTTGTTTGACGGAAGTTCCGCTCATGTGGGCGTACATGGTTTGGTACCCATTGCCATGGGTGATGATGATGTACTTCCCGTAGGTGGAATTTAAACCGACAGTTGAAATTCTGCCGTCCATAGCGGCTTTGATGGGCGTTCCGTGACTTGCGGCGAGGTCTATTGCGCTGTGGTATCGCCGGACTCCGCTAATCGGATCATTCCGCCAGCCGAAGGGCGAAGTCAGGCGCCCCCGGATCGGGTAGATAAATCTATCGCTAAGGCCCAGCACAATGTTGAGATCGTCTTTTTTCATCTTCGCGCCGGGGATGAACAGTTGAGTCCCGGCCAGGATATTATCGCTTTGTATATCATTGGCGTCGAGGATCGCCTCCAGAGGGACTCCCATACTTTTGGCGATTTTCAAGAGATTATCCCCTTTTTTTACTGTATAGGGAATACCGTCCATGTTGGGTATTCGCAGGGTTTCTCCGACTTGCAGGAGTTTCGCGCTGGAGATGTTGTTCGAAGCGATGACCGCATCCATAGAAATTGAAAAATTCGCGGCTATTTTTGAGATATTATCTCCTTTTTTTACCGTGTACGTATCCCAAGCGAAGGTTTCCGCCATATTGAGGGGAATCTCTTCGCCGGCTTCGGCTTGGGAGGGAGTTAAGGGTTCGATGTATCTTGCGAGATTTTGTTCCAGCCCTGGGTCTGCGCCGGGGTCGAGGCTGTATCCGCCTTCGGGGAGGAGGCTTATCTTCAAGGCTCCGGCCGCTTGTTGCCAGTTTAGGGCGATGAGCGCGAAGATCGCGACTCCGCCTAGGACCACAATGGTAAGCCGGGGGATTCCGGAGGGTTTTCGGGGCGGAGGGGCCGGGGGCGGATAACCATCCCGGCTGATGGGGTCTCGTTTTGCGGGAGCTTTAATCGGCGGGTCTCCCGGGGGCGGAGAGGAGGCCCAGGTCCGGGACGGATGAATGACCGGCAATTCAGGTTCATTTTTTTTGTAGTACCGTTGAATCGGCGCAGGCTGTTGTTTAATCTGAGTCATCAGATTAGTCTGGGGCAGTACCGTATTTTGAGGTTTCGGCGGTACGGCGGCCTGGGGCCCCCGGCGGGTAACCTGTTGTTGCCGGATTATATCATTCATACTGTTTTATCGACAGAATCGGTGTTAATCATTATACTTTACGTATATGACGAACCCGGGACGGGCGATTTTGGGCGCCTTTTGCATCGCCCTTATTATGAAAGTTTTTCTCTTTGACTTTATGGTGGCTGAGGGGCGTTCTATGCTTCCGGCGATTCAGCCGGGGACGGTTATGGTGGTTTTGAAGACGGCCTATGGCCTGCGGCTTCCCGGGGCGGAGGAGTATCTTTTTCGGTGGTCCCAACCGAAACCCGGGGAGGTGATTATCTTTTACGCTCCGGATGGGGTTTTGGCGGTAAAGCGATGCGCTTCAGTTCCGGAGGCCTGGACCTTTATTGTTCTCGGGGACAACTCCAAGGATTCCAAAGACTCCCGATCTTACGGACCCATCGGCTTCGACTGTATTATTGGAAAAGTGTTGGGAATGTAGGTATGTCCTATTTAGAAAAGCCTCGGCTGGATCACCGGAGGTTTCGCCGGCGGTTCCGGATGCTTGCTGGGATTTTCGGTTTTATTTCCCTGGGCCTTTTGGTCCGGTATGGGGGGCTGATGCTTTCCGCCTCTCCGGAGGCGGCTATTCCGGCCCGGGTCTTTACCGAACGGGGCAACATCCTCGACCGGAACGGCCGAATCCTGGCCATGCAGACTAAGCTGGCGAATATAAGCGTTTGGCGTCCTGAAATAAGCAACCTTGAAGGTTTGAGCCGGGAACTCGGGCCTATTTTGGACCTTCCATCCGAGGAAATTCAGCGGCGGATCGGCGGATCTTCGAGTGATTTTATCTATCTGAAAAAGCAGGTTGATCAATCGACGATTCAGAAAATTGAAGGGCATCTCAAAACCACCCTTAGGGGCGTGAACATTGAGCCTATTGTGGGCCGAATCTACCCGGAAAGCCGGCTGGCCAGTCAGATTATCGGTTTCGTTGGTTCCGAGGGCATCGGCTTGGAAGGCATCGAGTATGCCTTCGAGGCGGAACTTGCTCCGAACGCTACCCGAAACGGCAATCAAGTTATTTTGACTATTGATGCTAATGTTCAATACATCCTTGAATCCGTAGCGGATCAAACTCTGCGGGAAAATAAGGCCGAAGCGGTTATGCTTATGGCCCTGGATCCTCGCACCGGGGAAATTCTTGGTTCGGCCTCCCTTCCCACGTATGATCCGAACAATCTTCAAAGTTCTACCGAAATTGCCCGGATGAACCGGCCGGCCATTTGGAGTTATGAACCCGGCTCGGTGTTCAAGATCTTTTCTCTTTCGGCCCTGATGGATCTCGGCGCGATTACCGGTTCTTCTACCTTTGTTTGTAACGGCTATTATGAGCGGATTACCAACTTGGGGGAGCGGATTATGATAAACTGCCTCGGAGTCCATGGCCGGGTGAGTCCTCGGGATATTATTATTCATTCGTGTAATGCCGGCGCGGCCTATTCCGCGGACCGTCTCCGGGCGGAAGCTTTTTACGAGGCCCTCCGGCGGTTCGGCTTCGGCGCGAGGGTGGGAACCGGCGCGCCCGGGGAAACTATCGGACTCTTTCGGCCGGCAGATAGATGGTCCGATCGATCCAAGCCGACGATAGCCATGGGGCAGGAAATATCGGTCTCGGCCTTTCAGATTCTCCAGGCCGCGACGGCCATAGCCAATGACGGAATCCTTACTCCGCCCCGGATTGTTTCCCGAATTCGGTCGGCCGACAACTCGGCCGAACAGCCCTATAATCCGGCTTCTCCCCGGCGGATCCTCCAAGCCGAAACCGCCCAAGCCATGCGGGAGTATATGAAGGCCGTCACTTCCGCCATCGGCACCGGCTGGCGGGCGAATGTTTCGGATTTATCTTTAGCCGTCAAGACCGGCACCGCCCAAATTACGGATTCCCTAACCGGAGCCTATTCTTCCACGGATTTCATCGCCACCTGCATAGCGATGTTGCCGGCGGAAAATCCCTCTCTGGTGCTGTATGTGGCTATCGTAAAACCTCAAGGGGAATCTTACTTGGGGGGACGCATTGCCGCGCCGTCTATCCGGCTGGCCGCGGAGAGCTTGGTGGATTATCTCGGCATCCCCCGGGGCCGAAACCCCCAGGTGAATCATTCCGGTTCTATTACCCTTCCTCAAGAAACCCTTCCAGCCCTGGGAACCACGGTCCCGAATTTCTCCGGCCTGTCAAAACGTCAACTCCTGCCGTACCTGCTCCGAGACGAGCTTCACATCGAAATGCATGGCGACGGCTGGGTCAAACGTCAAAGCCCAGCCCCAGGCGCCCCCCTCAAGGAAAACACCATCATCCTCCTCGAACTGGAATAGCCCCCCAAATAAGAGAATTTAATTCCCGAAAAAGCAGGCCGAATTAGGTTTCAAAGGTAATTTAATTCCCGAAAAAGCAGGCCGAATTAGGTTTTAAAGGTAATATAATTCCCGAAAAAGCAGGCCGAATTAGGTTTAAAGGTAATATAATTCCCGAAAAAGCCGGGCGGATTTGCTTTTAAGGGAATTTAATTCCCGAAAAAGCAGGCCGAATTAGGTTTCAAAGGTAATGTAATTCCCGAAAAAGCAGGCCGAATTAGGTTTCAAGAGAATTTAATTCCCGAAAAAGCAGGCCGAATTAGGTTTCAAGAGAATTTAATTCCCGAAAAAGCCGGGCGGATGTGCTTTTAAGGGAATTTAATTCCCGAAAAAGCAGGCCGGATTTGCTTTTAAGGGAATGTAATTCCCGAAAAAGCCGGGGGTTTCAGCCCGCCGGGGGGCGATGCCGGGCCGGATAGGCCAGGATGCGGTTTTCTGCGTACATCCGGCGGATCGACCGGGCGATGCCTTCTCCGTCCAGGCCGTTAGCCCGGAGAAGCTCTTCCCGTTTGCCCTGAGCTAGGTAATCTCCGGAAACTCCCAGGGCGTATACTTGGGCGGTGCATCGTTTTCGGGCCCCCAGCTCTGCCGCGTACTCCCCGAAACCGCCTTCCAGCATCCCCTCTTCGATAAACACGACCAAATCGTAGCGGTTCAGGATCTCGGCCAGATACTGTTCGTCCACCGGTTTGAGAAACCGGAGGTTATACAAATCCGCCGGGATATTCGCCTCTAACAGGCGGTCCGCGCCGGCCCAGACTTCGGGATATAAACTGCCGGTAAAGGCAAGACAGAGATTCGACTCCCATTCCCGGACAAAAACCCCCCGGCCCGGGACCAAGGGCTGAGAAAACCCTCCGATCTCCGGGGGACAAAGGCCCTTGGGATACCGAATCATCGTGGGCCGGGGTTCGGTAAGGGCCCAATCCAGCATCCGCCGCAATTCTCCGCCGCTCGCCGGCGCGAGAATCGTCATGTTCGGAATCGGTCTGAATAAGCCTATATCAAACAAACCCTGATGAGTCTCCCCATCATCGCTGACAAAACCCGCCCGATCCAAGGCAAAAACCACCGGCAAACGCTGAAGAGCCGTGTCATGAATCACCTGATCCACGGCCCGCTGAATAAACGTCGAATAAATCGCCGCCACGGGCCGCAAACCCTGCGCGGCCAAGCCCGCGGCAAAAGTAACCGCGTGTTCCTCCGCAATGCCCACGTCAAAAAATCGTTTAGGATAAGCCTGCTTAAAAGGCGAAAGACCCGTGCCCTTTTCCATCGCCGCCGTAACCGCCATGATTCGAGGGTCCCGGGCCCCGGCCTCCAGCAGAGCTTTGCCGAAAGCGTCAGTAAACGTAGGACGCCCGGAAACCGGAGCCGCCCCAAGCCCGGCCGAGGTCTTGGCTAATTTCAGTTTTTTTGAATCCTGGGCCTCCTCGAGATTCCCGGAAACCCCATGGTAACTGCTCGGATCCTCTTCCGCAAAATCGCACCCTTTGCCTTTCCGAGTAATTACATGAACCACCACCGGCCGGTCCAGCCGGCGCACATCCTGGAATACCTCCTCGAGAAGCCCAAGGTTGTGGCCGTCAATGGGCCCCACATACTCAAAACCCAAATCAACAAAAAAATTGTCCGTATAAAAAACCGCTTTCACCGCCCGCTTGAGCCGAACCACAATATCAAAAACCCCCGGGCCGATCAAAGGAATCCGTTTCACGAGACCGTCAAAGGTCCGGCGGAAGCTTTGATACCGGGCTTTCATCGAAAGCCGGCTCAAATACTTGGAAATGCCCCCGACATTAGGGCCTATGGACATCTTGTTATCATTAAGAATGACAATAAGGGGAAGCCCCAGCTGACCCGCATGGGAAAGAGCTTCATAGGCCATGCCTCCGGTAAGGGCGCCATCGCCTATAACCGCGGCAACCCGGTTAGGCCGCCCCGAGAGGCGTTCTCCGGCCAGTAATCCCAAGGCGGCGGAAATCGCGGTAGAGGCATGACCAGTATCAAATACATCATGGATGCTTTCTGAGCGTTTAGGGAATCCGGCCAGACCATCGATTTTCCTAAGGGACCCAAATTCCTTGTATCGGCCGGTAAGCAGTTTATGGGTATAACACTGATGCCCCACATCCCAGACAATTTTGTCCTCCGGAGATTCAAACACCCGATGGATCGCCAGGGTAAGTTCCACCACCCCCAGGTTGGAAGCAAGATGCCCCCCGTTTTTGCTCACCGTAGAGACAATAAGCCCCCGAATTTCAGCGGCCAGACGGTTAAGGTCCGGAAAAGGAAGGCCCCGGAGGTCCCGAGGGCCGGCGATACGGGCTAAAAGAGATTCATGCATTGTACCGATGACTATAGCCCAGATCTTGGTATTTTTCAGCTTGCCAGCGGATTTTCTTGCACTGCCTGAGCCGCTGGCCCTTTCGGCTACTTATTTTTATGACGATTTCTTCTGAGCTTCTTTTTGCGCTTATGGGTGGCGATTTTTCTCAGTTTGCGTTTTCTTCCGCAAGGCACTTTGGCTCTCCTTATCTTTAAGAATCTCCTGGGTAGAGGAGTCTTTTTATTCTAGCGGATTTTTTCAGGGAATACAAGCTCTCCATCCCCTTGACAACCAGTCTTGACATTAGAAGCCGGTTTAGGATACAGTAACGAAATAAAACTGGTAAGGGGTAGAGTGATGGAATTGGCACTGTATACGATCCTCCCTCTTGCCGGGTTAACCTTAGGCTGGATTATTAGATGGCTTTACGGTCGGTCCCAATTAACTGCATCAGAACAGCAGGCCGGACGGATCAAAGAGGATGCGATAAAAGAAGCGGAAGCTAAAAAGAAGGAAATTCTTCTTGAAGCGAAAGAACAAGTTATTCGTGAACGGAACCAGCAGGAGAGGGAAACTCGGGAACGCAGGGTTGAATTGCAACGATACGAACGCCGTGTCATGCAAAAAGAAGAAACCATAGAAAAAAAGACCGCCCAAATAGAAAAAACCGAACAAGGGCTGGCCGCAAAAGAACGGCATTTTCAAGACCGGGAAACCGCGCTCGAACAGGAGGAAGAACGCTACCGAACCGAACTAGAACGCATCTCCGGCCTAAGCGCGGAAGAGGCAAAAACAATTATCATCCAGGCCTTGGAAAACGAAGCCCGGCATGACGCCCAAACTCTGCTCAATAAAATCGAGCAGGAAGCCGTCCTTTCCGCGGAAAAAAAAGCCCGGAACATTCTAGTCTCCACGATTCAGCGGCTTTCCACCGAAGTCACCGGGGAAGTCAGCGTCGCCACCGTAATCCTCCCCAACGACGAAATGAAGGGCCGGATCATCGGCCGGGAGGGCCGGAACATCCGCACCCTCGAAACCCTCACCGGAGTGGACATCATCATCGACGACACCCCGGAAGCGGTGGTTATCTCCTGCTTCGACCCGGTCCGCCGGGAAATCGCCCGAGTCGCGCTGGAACGGCTCATCATCGACGGCCGAATCCACCCCGCCCGAATCGAGGAAATCGTCGCCAAAGTCAGCAAGGAAATATCCCAACGGATTTTCGAGGAAGGCGAAAAGGTCCTCTTCGACCTCGGCATCCACAACATCAAACAGGATACCATCCGATCCTTGGGACGGCTCTATTTCCGCACCAGTTACGGCCAAAACGTGCTGTATCACTCAAAAGAAGTGGCGATCATCGCCGGGATTCTCGCGGCGGAAATCGGCGCGAACCGGGAACTCGCCAAACGCGCCGCTCTGCTCCACGACATCGGCAAAGGCGTGGAATCCGATTCGGACCTCAACCACGCGGAAATCGGTATGGACATGGCCCGCAAAATGGGCGAAGACCCCCGGGTCATCAACGCCATAGGCAGTCATCACAACGATATGGAACCATCCTGCATCGAGTCGGTTCTGGTCCAAATCGCGGACGCCATTTCCGCCTCCCGCCCCGGCGCCCGGCGGGAAACTCTGGATAACTACATCAAACGCCTGGAAAACCTGGAAAATATCGCGGCCGGCTTTACCGGAGTCGAAAAATCCTACGCAATTCAGGCCGGCCGGGAATTGCGGATCATCGTCAACAACGAAGCGGTCACCGACGAACAATCCCGGGACTTGGCAAAACAGATCGCCAAAAAAATCGAAACGGACCTTCGGTACCCCGGCAGAATCAAGGTGACGATTATCCGGGAAACCCGCATCATCGAGTATGCCCGGTGACCTCCGCGCCCCGGCCCGGGCGCTTATGCTGGGCGACGTAGTCGGAGAATCCGGATTGCAGGCCCTGGAAACCCTCCTGCCGGTCCTGCAAAAAGAGGCGGATTTCGTCATCGTCAACGGCGAAAACGCGGCCGACGGCTTCGGCCTAACCGAAGCCTCATTCCGCCGGATCCTCGACGCCGGCGCAGATGTCATCACCACCGGAAATCACATCTGGGAAAAACGGGAATTCTGGCAGATTTTAGAAAAGGACCCCCGAGTTCTGCGGCCCGCCAATTACCCCGAAGGCTGTCTAGGCCGAGGCTGGGTGAAAATCGAAAAAGCCGGCGCGGAATGGCTTGTCATCAACCTCCAGGGCCGGGAAATGCTTTTCCCAATAGACTGCCCCTTCAGAACCTTTGATCGCCTTACCCAATCCGCCGGGGACCCCTTTATTATAGTAGACTTTCACGCAGAATCCACCCGGGAAAAGGAAAGCCTCGGATACTACCTCGACGGCCGAGCTTCCCTGGTAGCCGGAACCCACACCCACATTCCGACCGGGGACGAACGGATTCTGCCCCAAGGGACCGGATACATCACCGATTTAGGCATGACCGGAACCCGGGAGAGCATCATCGGCATGGACTCCGCCGCCTGCCTTGAACGGGCGAAAACTCAGGTCTTCTACCGAAGACCCTGCGCTCAAGGAAAGGGCTGGATCCAAGGCATCGCCGCCGAAATCGACCGGAAAACCAAAAAGACTATTTCCATTACCCGCATCGAAATCGCCTCATAAAATTTAATTATGGGATTGACCTTTTATCGTAAAATAGGTATATTTTACCTACGCCCAGATGGTGAAATTGGCAGACACGCTAGTTTCAGGTACTAGTGCCGCAAGGCTTGGGGGTTCAAGTCCCCCTCTGGGCA
>JAIRPY010000013.1 GCA_031256905.1 Spirochaetaceae bacterium | reverse complement strand
TTATCGAGCTGACCCAGCCCCTGCCGGTTGCGGATAGCCACAATATCATCGTCGTTACTGAGCCAGTCCGCGGCGGCCGCCAGAAAATCGAGGTCCCGAATCGACGAAGTATACTCATAGGAATGAGACGCGATTTCGGTACTCCCGATTACAATCACCCGAGAATCCCGGGCTTCCGCCGGCTGATCCGGCAGAGTTTCCTCAGAGCCTTCCCGGACCGGCTTGGGAAGCCCCGCAAAATAACTGGGAAAGGCCCCGGACAGAGCCGCGCCCAAAACCTTTACTCCCTTGGTCTCCTCGGCTTCCCGCTCAAAAAGATAAGCCGCTCCTCGGTAATCTATCGAAAAGTCTTTGGTCATAAGCCACGCCTCCTTCGTGCTGGTGAAAAGGGGCTGGGCTGAAACCGATTCCGGCGGGCTAAGTTCAATAGGACTCGCCCAAAACATATCCAAACCGTTGAAATTCGCCGTAAGGGGATTGTCTTTGTTGCCGCTGTTCGGCAGAATAGATACCCACAAGGGATATTTCACCTGTTCCACAAACGAGATGCCGTACTCGGTGGGACGCTGGTACGAAAGGGTAAGAGCCGTCCGGTCCAGAACCAGGGAAGGCTGTACCGCCGCGCCGTAGCCGGCAAGCATAGCCAGCAGTCCCTTATCGGGCATAATCCGGGGGGGGTCTCCGGTCTGCACGTCGTGAGTTACCGCGTCCACCGCGAATAAGGCCTTGCCGCCTCCCCGAATGTACCGGTCGATGCGGTATAAATCCCATTCGTCAAAATCCTCGGTTCCGCCTAAGACAAAGAGCGACGGCAGGGCATCGGGAATTTCCGCTCCGGCCGGAATAAGCCGAATCTCGTAGCCGGACTGCCGGAAAAATTGCTGAAAAGACCGGTAATCTTCCTCCCACCGCTGAGCGGCGTTGCCGAGAATCACCCCGATTTCCCGCTTGGTCCCTCGCACTAAGGCGCGGATTCGGCTGGTCAGATCGTACTCAAGGGTGTCAATGGAAAACACTACCGGCAGAACCTCCGCCGCATCGAGATACTCGATGGCAATGCCGGTATACACGGTAATCCGGGAATTCTGATCTTCTTCCATAGTATTGATCTGATTCGGCTGGATTCCGAGGCGTTCCGCCGCGTCCGCCAGTCCCGCCTTAACCGGGTCCCGGACTGTCACCCGAATCTTGCCCCGGGAATACCCGGCGTACTCCCGCAGAAGGTCCAGAACCTCCCCGGGCTGAGGGTACATCGCGCTCAGTTTGTCAGAAAGATAATAGGTAATCTGCACCTGATCGGGAATTTCCGTATGCAACTGCCGAGACACTTTGGAAATCGTATAGCCCTGATTCCGGGTCAGGTCCAGTTTGAACCAAAGCCGCCGGCTGATGAGCAGTCCCAAAATCAGCGCGGTAACCGTCAAAGCGGTAATGACGCTCAACTGTTTTTTCGTCATACTCAGCTCCACTTCCTAAAAAGTAAAACCCGGGTGTTCAAAAAGAGAAACAACCCGGTCGTCAAAATGAAAAAAGCCGCGTCTTTGGTGTCAATCACGCCTTTCGCAAAGGTTTCAAAGTGAAAAGATAGGGAAAAAAAGTTGATTCCCTCCGCGAGCCCTTGGGGAAGATTCATCGTTTGCGTAATCTGACTCAGCAGAAGGACCGCCATAAGAACCACTGCGCTTCCCAAAAACGCGCCGCCCTGATGCTTGGACAGACAGGACAAGAGCAGACCCAGCGCGGTAGCCGACGCGCCCAGCAATAACGCGCCGAAGTATTCCCCAAGGATAACCCCCGGGTCGAAGTTTCCCAGAGGGATCAGGGTGAGGGGAACCGGCACGGTGAGTCCCAGCATTACCGCCAGGGCCGCAAAAGCCGCGAGAAATTTCCCCAAAACCAAGTCCCATTCCGAAAAAGGCAGGGTCAGCAAAAGTTCGATACTGCCGAGTTTTCGTTCTTCCGCCCAGCTTTTCATCGTGATTACCGGCACAACCAAGATAAACGCCAAAGGAAAGGCCGCGAAGTAGGGGCGCAGAGTCGCGATGTTCAGGGTAAAGAACCGGTGAAAATAGAAAAACCATATCGAGGTAAAGAGCAGAAAAAAAAGAGCGATACCGTAAGAAACCGGCGAGTTGCCGTAGGAGTAAAGTTCTTTTCGGGCGAGGGCGAACGCGCGTTTCATACCGATTCCTCGCTGTCCCCGGTGAGTTTGACGAAAATGTCCTCCAAGCTGAGTTTTTTCCGATTCATTTCGAGGATTTTAAGCCCTTCCGCGACAGCCCAGTCGAAGATTTGCTCGCCGGTCAGCGCGCCGCTGGGGACCGAGAATCGCGTTACTGCGCCGGTTTCGGGGTGAGGCTCAAGGAGGTCCGGCGTTACGCCTCCGCCGAGGCGGGTCAGCTTTTCCGAAACAGCCTCGCCCTTGAGGACCAGTTCCCAAGTATCGCTTCCTTTGAGGCTTCCGGCAATGGCTGAGGGACTGCCCTGCGCGGCTATGCGGCCTTCGTTTATGATCAGCACTTCCGAACACATAGCCTCAACTTCTTGCAGAATGTGGGTCGAAAGGATGACGGTTTTCCGTTTGCCCAGTTCTTTGATAAGCCCTCGGATTTCGATGATCTGATTCGGGTCTAGTCCGGTGGTAGGCTCGTCGAGGATGAGAATCGGCGGATCGTGGAGGATCGCTTGGGCAAGGCCGACTCGTTGCTTATACCCTTTGGATAAGGTTTCGATGGGTTTTCCGCTCATCTGTTCGAGGCCGCAGGCTTTGAGGGCGGACCGGATCGTCTGGTTCCGGTTTTGTGCCGGGATGAGCCGGGCGTCGGCGATAAACGAGAGGTACTCGTCTACGGTGAGGTCCCCGTAGAGGGGGACGTTTTCCGGCAGGTAGCCCATTCGTTTTTTTACTTCTACCGGGTCTTCCTGAACCGAGAAGCCGTCTATTCGGGCGGTTCCGGCGGTTGGGAAGTGGTAGCCCGTGAGGATTTTCATAACCGTCGTCTTTCCCGCGCCGTTCGGACCGAGGAATCCGAGGACCTGATCCGCGCCGACCGAAAAAGATACATCTTTTACCGCTTCAAACGAACCGTATCGTTTGGTAAGTCCTTGAACTTCTATCATAGTTATATACTAACAAAATTCGCAAATAAGAGGTAACATCTTAAATCAAGGCCGCGGATGCCTTTGTGCAAAAAAACTCTTGACCTTTTTGAATCCTCTAGGTATACTTTTTTAGTATTATTAAAATTTAAAAGGAGAGTGTATGTATTCATTGCGATTCTGGACGGTTGTTTTTGGGTTGATGTGCGCCGCTTCCCTGACCGCCCAGCCTAATGTGGACCCGGCGGCTCGGCGGCGGGCTTTAGCGGAACCTCCGGTTCCTGAAGAAAAGCCGGTTATAGAATTTGATAACTCCCCGATTGAGGTCAGCCCGGAAAGCGAATTTGAAATCGACGGTAACGGTATAATATTAAGGTATACCGGAGATTCCAAACGGATCGGCATCCCGGAAAGCATCCAGGGCATCCCGGTAACCGCCATCGGAGCCGGCGCGTTTGCGGGACAGCATCTGACGGGCGTTACCCTCCCTTTAGGGGTCACCGAAATCGGGAAAGAAGCGTTTATCCGGAACAGCCTGTGGACCCTGGACCTTCCCGAAGGCTTGGTCCGCATCGGAGAAGGAGCCTTCGCCGATAATAAACTAATCGGTATTGCCATCCCGGACAGCGTCATCGAAATCGGGGACGGCGCATTTGCCAGTAACGAACTAACCAGCCTAAGAATCGGCCCCGGAATCAGCCGCATCGAGGACAGCGTATTTTACGGCAACGAACTAAGCCGCATCATCATTCCCAACACGGTTTCCTATATCGGCGAAGAGTCCTTTCATTACAACCCTATCACAAACATCGCAATGCCCGGTAATGTCAACTTAATCGATAATTATGAACGTTCATCCTTTCCCGACGACTTTCCCGCATTCTACAACAGCAACGGCAGACAAGCCGGAAATTATATATTCAGTGTCGGCCGAGACGGAAGCTGGACCTATAGCGAATAATACCAAATCCTCACGCCCAAAGGCGGAGGATTTAATTTTCGGAACAAAAAATTTGCTTCTTTTTTAAAAAATGTGTACATTAAGTATATGAAAAATATATATTTTTTAGGACTATTAGTAGTCCTAGGGGAAATGTGTTTTGCCGCGGACCCCGCGGAAGGATTTTGGTTCAGTATTGATGAAAAAACCGGACGGGTCACCGCGGGCTGGGAAGTGTATCAGCAGGACGGCAAATTGTTTGGGAAACCCCTTTCAACGGCCGAACACGCCCCGGACCTAAAAGCAGTCCTCTGCAAGGAATCTTATCCCGGCTTCCCGGTGCCGGGCAAGGTCCGGGAAATGCCCATTCTTGGTACTCCCTGGATTTTCGGTTTAACCCTCGAAAAAACTGGCCATTGGAGCGGCGGGAATGTGATTAACGTCCTAGACGGCTCAATCTATCGCTGTAAGATCATCTACCGTCCCGCAGACGGCAAGCGGTTTTTAACCGATACCCTCGAAATGCGCGGCGAAATCGGTTTCGGCATCGGGCGAAGCCAATTTTGGCAGAAAACAACCCGCCAACAAGCCCTTTCCCTGAAAGCCAATCCATCGGCCTGATTCCTTGAGCCGGGAAGTCAGCGAAAGAAAAAACCCAGCCCGGTAAGGATAAAAATCAACGCCCCCGCGCATCCCAAGAGCAGGATTCCCAACAGCCTTCTGGGGACCCCCGGAGGTTCCCGAGGGCTTTCCTGTTCCGCGCTCAGGGCAAGCATCAGTTCGTCTATTCCTTCGATCAGCCGGGTCCGGGTTATTCGTTCTTTTCGATCAAGAATACGTTGAAATACCATCAAGGATTCCCCCAAAAGGGAACCGAAAGAACCGGGAAACCTGAGATCCGCCTGAACGCTGGCCTTGGAAATCAAGATAAGTCCTTCCAGAGTTACCGCCCGCCGGAATCCCCCCAAAAGCGCGCCCTGAGTGATCGGAAATCCCCCCACTTCCCCAAGAATTTTGCCATAGGGAATCAGCAAATTGAAAAAAATAACGCAAAATATCGTCAAAAACAGGGAAAAAAATTTGATTTTTTTCCCCATCAGCAGAGTGTATATCCCAAAAAGCGCGAATTGCCCGGTTCTAAACAGCGTGGAAGGGTTGGCAAGAAAGGCGCCGATCATAAAAATGCCCGTAATGAAGAGATCGCCGCTTCGGAAGAGGGGCAACTTCATAGGGTACGTTCCCGATACCACCGGGACCGGGCAGTAAAGGCTTCGCAAAACAGCCCCAGGGCCGCGCCGGTTATCGTTCCTACGGCAAGAAACGGAGGTATCAGAAACCGGACGCTCTCTCCAAACACGAAAAATCCCGCGAGAAGTAACTGCGCCCAGTTGGAAAAAAACGCGCCGGTTACGCTGACGCCGATATAGCCGATGCGTTTCGATCCGAGAATCCGCCGCAGAAGGTACATACTTCCGGATGAAATGCTCCCACCGGCAAGAGAAAATACAAAAACGTAGGAAATCAGCGTTCCGCTTAGGATGGCCTGTCCCAATATTTTGATCAGCGTCAAAAAGATAAAATATTTGAAGGACAGTAGGTCCAAAGCCAACAGAAGAGGCAGGTTCGCAAGCCCGATCCGCAGGAACGGGAGGGGTTTGGGAATCAGGTATTCCAGGGCGGACAAAAAGAGACAAAAGCCCCCGAGAAGAGCCGTGTTTTTGGCTTCTTCGGTTCTACCAGACTGCGGCATCGGGTTCGTTATCCGGGTTGTTTCTTGTAATAGAAACTGATACCTGATTGGGCAGGCAGGCAATCCATTGACCGTGAGCCTGAATTGATCCGGCCGCCACGCAGGTCTGGTTATCGCAGGGCGAAGAGATGACTCGGACCTGCTTATCCCGAAGTTCTACTAGGGTATCTCCCAAAGGACCGGAAACGGCAATAATCTCCCGGCTGTCCAAGGGGAACACCCATCGGTTCTGGGGTCCTTCGATATGTACATACTTGGGGGAATCCCTTCCGGCATAGACATAGACCGCGCTCAAGACAGTAATGCCCAAAGCCCCGGCTACGGCGGCAATGTCGAAAGGTTTAAGAACCGCAATCCGCACAACCGCCGCAGACGCCGTCACAGCCGCACGAATGGACGGCGGCCCTCCCTTGGGCTAATTCTTCCAAGCTGGCTTCCCGAATATCCATAACCGTTATGTCAAAAGTTAGGTCTAATCCCGCCAACGGATGGTTTCCATCTACGGTCACCAGATCTTCGGCTATGCCGGTCACGGTCATGACCTGCATTCCCTCCGGGGTTGGGGCTTCAAAGAGCATACCCGGTTCTATATGTTCCGGGTCTTCAAAATTATTCAGGGGGATCTGGATAATCAGCTTATCATCCCGTTCTCCGTAGGCTTCTGCGGCGGGGACCGTACCTTGAATACGGTCTCCTTGGGCTTTGCCCTCCAAAGCTCGTTCCAGTCCCGGGATAATATTTCCATAGCCATGGAGGTAGCTGAAGGGTTCGGAATCGACGGTAGAATCAAGGTGCTGATTTTTCTTATCCAGGAGGGTGTATTCCAGGCGGATCACCTTATCTTTTGTTATGGTCATACCAGTTCAATACCACAGGGAAAAAGATGTTTCAAGGGGGAGCTTATTCTAAACATCATTTCTGATATTCCGATATGGATAATATGAATGCTTCATTACATCCCTTTTTTAATCGGGGATATACGATTAGTTGTCCTTTAGAAAATGCGCCGAAAGTCGCGGGGGCCCAACTTTCTTTACCGGTCTCTTCTCCGAGTTACACCTATGCTCAGTTTAAGCATGTTTCCGGCGTACCGGTCCCGGAAGAGCTGGAAGAACTTAAAGGTCTCCGGGGCGTTTCGATTAGCCGGCTCAAAATTATCGATGTATTAATTGAGCATCTGAATTCCGGGGAGAAAGCCGATGTCGCCAGTTTGGATATGGATGCCCTGGTCCGGCAATTCAAAAACGCGACTAAACAACCCTATACTCCGTCAAAAGAAGTTACCGGGGTTATTTTTGACGTGGAGGTTTCTTAAAATTCTTTGTTGAGGCTGTACCATTCGGCGATCTGCTTTTCCAAGGGCCGAATCGTTTCTCCCTCGGAGGGCCGAATACTCTCCTGCAAGTACGGGATGATAACCCGTTCTTTGAGCGCGGGCCAGTTATAGGGAAGCCCGGGGGAAGGGACAAGAAAATCCGCCGGAGGAATATGCCCCAGCAGACTTGGGTAAAACTGGGGGAATATCTGTTCCGTGACGGTCCGTAAGGCGGAAAAGCCGTTACTTATCCCGAAAAGCGTTTCGTGAATCCCCTGATTTTTGCTGGTTTCCAACAGAAGTTTCTGAGTTTCCGGGGTGAAAAACCATTGGGCAAAAGCGGCGGAGGCCCGGCGGGCTTTACCTTTTTTATAATTTCCGTAATACACGGTTTCTTCGGCTAGGGGAATTTTATCTTGTTCTGCAATCCACCGAAAATCGAGATTCTGCCTTCGCTCTTGGGGAAGGGTGAAAAATTCCGGGCTGTTCATATAGGTAAAAAGAATCCGCCCCGAAAGAGTAAGGACCGCCGGGGGTTCATAGAAATACCGGAACACAAAGTCCTCCTCTCCCGGCGGGCCCGTATTTGCCTGCATCCATTCCCGAAGGTAATCGATGCCCTGCTGAAGCGCAACCGGGTCCCAAATGAGGGGGTCTCCTTCCTGAAAATTTGCGTTCCGGAGACTTACCGTAATATACAAAAACTCCGGGTCCCAAGCCGGAGAAAATCCCATCTGGGTGTACGCCCCATTTTGCTCTTGATTATACGCTATTCCCAAAGTTTTGAACTCCTCAAGTCCGATGCTGAAGGGATTCGTAAGGAGCCGGCTATTCAATCGGGTAAACACCAGGGTAGGAATATTAAAAGCTATCGGCAGAAGGTACTGGCGTCCCTCAATAAGTCCGGCCTCCAAAAGCCCTGGGTAAAACGCCGTTTTCGAGAGTTTTTTGGTAAAAAGCCCATCCAAAGGGGTGAATAGCTTCCGGGTTGAAACGTTTTTCAGCCAGCTTCCTACGATAATATCCGGGCTTTCTTTCGTATCCTTGAGAGTTTGCGCCGGAGTTTCGACATAGCGGATTTCAACCTTATACCGGTCCTGACTGGCGTTAAAATATTCCGCATACAGCGCGAATTCCGGTCTGTCGGTCCAAAGCACGGCCCTGGAAGGCTCAAAAAAACCGCATCCGCCGCAGGCAATACTGATGAGTATAAACGTCAATTTTTTCACAGTTTCGCTAGATTCGACGCTTCGGCGTAGATGGCTTGGTAGATAGAAAAAATCTGCCCTTCATCGATACTGGAAAATGCGACTCGGAGGTACTCGTTTCCGAAAGAAATCGTTCCGATGCCTTCTTGGGCAAGCAGTTTTTTCCGCAGAGTTTCGGCGGCAACGCCGATGCACCGGAAAGTCATAAAATAACCTGAATTAAACGGCAGAGGCTGGAGGTTTGGGTGGGGCGGATGGCCGGCGATAAAGTCTTTTACCGCCCGATATCGTTTCAACATTAGCCGATAGTTGGCTTCTTTTTCCCCGGGAGTTCGGGGATCTTCCAGAGTTTTGAGCATCAGGTACTGAGCTGGAGTGTTGGAACAGGAAACGGAGGACCGAATCGCGCCCATAAGTTTCGCGACCAGGGCGTCGTATTGGACCGGGCTTAAGCCTTTGGACCCGAAGGTAACAAAACCCATCCGCAAGCCCCATGCGTAATCTTCTTTGGTGGGACCGTCGATTTTGACCGCCAAAACCCGTTCATGCAAACCGGCAAGCCGGCTGAACAGGGATTCCTTAAAGGTATCGTCTTCATAGAAAAACCCGAAATACGCATCGTCGCAAATCGCCAGCACATCCGCGCCGTTCTCGGCGATTTCCCGGATGAGCCTTACCAGAGCTTCCGCTTCTCCCTGAGTTGGGGCGTATCCTGACGGATTATTAGGAAAGTTGAAGATGATGCGAACCTCCCCGGTTTCCGCCTCTTCCTCCAGACTTTTCTTGAGGGCGGCTAGGTCAAGCCCTTTTTCATTATTTTTTTCATTATTTTTTTCATTATTAAAGAAGAAAAGCTCCCGAAAATTACCGCCCCGGCGTTCCGCCCCGATGAGTTCGTAGTTATCCCAAGAAGGTTTACTGGCTAGGAGCGTCTCTCCCTCGTCAAGGAAAAGGTCGGCGATGTACGAAATGCCCGCCGTGAGACCTGGGACCACGGCCGGCAGAGATATACTCCCGGCGGCCAGGGAGGGATTTTTGCGGATCATCAGGTCTTTCCAGAGGGTTCGGGCTTTTTCGATGCCTGCCGTCGGGGCATATACAGCGATTTCTTCGGGTTTCAGTCCCGGCATAGCGTCCGCCGCCGCCGACAGAATGAGCGGTTTGCCCTCCTGGAAAGCCATGCCGATAGTGGCATTTCCCCGATGCGCGGACTTTTTGGCTTCCCCGGCTTGGGCGATAATCCCTTTGGGAAAATACAACCGCCGGCCCAGTCCCGACATCAGCCGGCCGGCCGCCGCGCCGTCCAGAAGGGCATTGAGTTCTTCTGCAAGACAGTTCATAGGATGTATATAGCCGGATCGGCGAATTATGTCAAGGCTTTCCTTGGTTTAGACGTTTTCTCCCGGCTTCGAGACATTCCCGTTGAAAAACCGCTACCGAAAGCCCGGGATGCATAATCTCCCTCCGCAGGCGAAGCGCGTTTTCTTCCAATAATTGCTTTTTTGCTTCCAGTTCCAAAAAATGTTTTTCCGAAACCCCAATCCCTAAAATTAAATTCCGCAAACGGGAAGAGGGCATCATCGGGGTCTGGCACCCGGTCATGGCCACACTGGAATTATCCAAGATGATAAGCGTCATTTTGGCGTCTCCAGCGACGGCATCAATAAGCCCGGGGATTCCGGAATGAAGAAACGTCGAATCCCCAATAACCGCTACCGCATAAGGAATACCCGCGTCGGCCGCGCCTTTAGCCATGCCCACCGAAGCCCCCATGCATACGATAGATTCTATTGCCTGATAGGGGGGCAACGCGCCCAAAGAATAACAGCCGATATCAGCGGTTACGGAAAAAGGCTCCAGGCCGGCGAGGGCTTTTTTGAGAGTCCCGTAACTGTCGCTATGAGGACAGCCCTGGCAAAGCTGAGGGGGCCGGGCCGGCAAAACCGGGAGCGTAACCTTCGCAAGCATATTTTCCCGAGGCGGAAGTCCCAAACCTTTCCGGACTGAATCGGGATCGAGTTCGCCGGTTCGGGGGAGCGGGCCGTCGAGTTTCCCGGAAACCCGGACCCTTTGGGGCAGAATCCCCCGCAGGCGTTCTTCGATGAAGGGCTGTCCTTCCTCGATAACCAGCGCGGTTTCGGCGTGTTCGCAGAGCCGGCCCAGGGCTTCTTCCGGCAGGGGGTACGCGCCGATGTGGAGCCGGACCGGAGGGGTCCCGCCCCGGAATCGGACAAAATCGTCCAAATTTTCCTCGTAATAATTTCCCCCCAGGCCTGCGGTGATCACCGCGAAGGTTGGGTCTTGGCCGGTTAATTCGAGGGCGTTGACCCGATGCGCCTCGGACCAAGCCCGAAGATTCCGGTGCTTTTCGATGAGGTTCGCGTAATTGCGCCGGGCATAGGCCGGCAGAAGGGACCATTTGGCGGTATCTGCGGTTTTGGCGCAGGAGTTTTGGGGCCGAGACTCGCGAAACGATACGGCGGCCCGGGCATGGGAAAGCCGGGTCGTCAGTCTGATGAGAACCGGGACCTGAAATTTTTCGGAAATATCGAAGGCCTCTCGGGTCATATCATAAGCTTCCTGCTGATTCCGGGGTTCAAGGCAGGGAACCAGGGCGAAAGCGGCGTAAAATCGGGAATCCTGCTCGTTTTGGGAGCTGTGCATACCGGGGTCGTCGGCCCCGGCCACGACTAATCCGCCTTTGATGCCGAGAAGCCCCGCGTTGATGAAAGGGTCTGCCGCGACGTTTAGTCCCACGTGTTTCAGGGTGACCAGAGCGCGGCGTCCTGCGAAGCTCACCCCCAGGGCTGATTCGAGGGCGGTTTTTTCGTTGGCGCACCATCCCGCGTAGGGACCCCCTTGTTCGTAATGCTGGATGAGATATTCCAGAATTTCCGTGGAAGGGGTTCCGGGGTATCCGTAGGAGGCGCTCACTCCGGCATGGATGCCGCCGACCGCGACCGCCTCGTCTCCTAATAATGCGTTGTGCATTCTTTAAGGGTATCCTATTTTTCACAAATGTGAAATAGACTTAATAAAAACTTGACATTATTTTTGCCATCGGATATACTGACCTGGGAGATTTCAAAGGAAGCAGGGTGAAAATCCCTCACTAGCCCGTAACTGTAATCGGCGGTCCGTTTCGGCGGACAGTTTTCGCAGAAACAGCCACTGCCCTGGGCGGGAAGGCTTGCGAAAATAAAGCGGTAAGTCAGGAAACTTTGGTCTACTGCATCTTTAGTTTTTTAGGTTCCGAGGGTCGAACCTGAGAAAAATCGAATCCCGGTTTTTTCCAGTTTGTTTTCCTAATACGCGGAACAAGGAGGCGCTTATGAAATAATCCGCTTTCCCAAGAAACAGCGCGGAAAATGCGCCGGCTCGGTATTTTGCCGGCATAACAAAATACCCTGGAAAAGACGAAGTCTTTCCATAGTTCCTCCGGCCGGAAATTTTTCGCCTTTTCTTGAAAGCGGAACTCGGGGTTTCTATTTTTAAAAAGTGAAAATATATTTTAGGAGATTTCAGTGAAAATAATATGTACGGTTATATTTAGCCTTGTTTTATCCCTTTCCGGGGCTTTTTCCGCCGGAAAACGGCAGGTTCCATCCCCAGAAGCAAAAGCCCCATCGCAGGATGCCTATTATCCGGTGTCGATCGTGAATTACAACTTCAACGGGGATGAATATACTCAGGTTTTTGAAAAAGCTCCTGAAAAGGCGCTTGTGGTGTACCAAGGTTGCATCGAAACCATGATCGCCCTGGGGCTTGAAGATCGGGTGATCGCTTCTTACGGCTTGGACAACCCGGTAAAGGACGAGTGGAAAGCCGGCTTTTCCCGGATGGGCTATGTAGACTCGGCTTTCGCGCCGGATAAAGAAACGGTTTTTCTTATGGAGCCGGATTTCATTTTTACTTGGGGTTCACTGTTCAGCGATACGGTTATCGGCGGAACGGAACAGTGGAACGCCAAAGGTACAGGGACGTACATAAATACGAACACCCGCCGGGGCGGTTCTCGGCTCCTCGAACATGAATATGCAGATTTACTAAACATCGGAAGGATCTTTAAAGTCGAAGAGAAAGCTCAAGGGCTGGTACAGCGGATGAAAGCGGATGTGGAAAAAACAAAAGCCGCGGCCGGGGCCCAAGGATCTGTTCCTTCTGTGGCGGTCTTGGGTTTCTACGACAGCGGCATCCGGAATTATTGTCTTGAGCTGGCCGGCGATATTGTTACCCAGTTGGGAGCTTCCCCGATGCTGTCTCCGGAGCGGTTTATTGGCAAAGAAGACCTCATAAAAGCCGATCCGGAGGTGATTTTTGTCGAGTATATGCCCCGGCCCGAGGCCGGGGGAGAAAAAGTAAAAGAGATACAGCTTGGAAAACTGCTGAATGATCCCGCCCTGGGAAGTTTGCGGGCTGTCCGGAACAACCGGGTGTATCCGATTATGCTGGGGGATATATACGCTCCGGCGGTTCGGGCTGGCGATGGAATTCGTACTATTGCGAACGGCCTTTTTCCGGGTATTTTTAATTGATTTTCAATTCAGTTAAAAACCGCAGAAATGCTGTTTTTTCCGGGGCTGTGATACTGCTTATTATCGCCCTTGGGGGATCCCTTCTTTTGGGGGTGACCTTTGGTTCGGTGCGGATTTCTGCGGCGGATGTGTATCGGGCTATGGCGGGCCGAATCGGATTTTCCGGTTTAAAGATTCCGTCAAAAGCGATGCAGGATGTGGTATGGCTTATACGTCTGCCCCGGCTTGCCCTGGCCGCGGGAATCGGCGCGGCTTTATCGGTGAGCGGTCTGGTTATCCAAGCGGCGGTGCGGAATCCTCTGGCGGATCCGTACATTCTTGGAGTGTCCGCTGGTTCCTATACCGGCGCGGCGGCGGCTATTATGTTGGGTTGGGGAAGCGGTTTCGGCGGAAACGCCCCGGGTTTTATGGCCTTTTTTGGGGCTTTTGCGGCGTCTTTGGGGGTTCTTGGTTTGGCCGGCGCGGGAGGATCTCCGACGCCGGTAAAACTCGTGCTGGCCGGAACGGTGGTGAATGCTCTTTGCGCCGGGGCCGCTAATTTCATGATATTCAGATCCCATGACGCGTACAGCGTGCAGGCGGTTATTCATTGGACGATGGGCAGTCTCGCCCGGGCGGAATGGCCTGTAAACGCGGTGGTTTTGCCGGTTATTTTGGTATCTATGCTGTTTTTTATGAGTCAGTTTCGGACTTTGAATTTGATGCTCCTAGGCGATGAAGCCGCGGTTTCTTTGGGTGTTGAATTGCGGTTTCGGCGGATTATCTATTTGATGGTCAGCGCGATGATGGTAGGCGTTGCGGTATTTTCTGCGGGAATGATAGGATTTGTCGGACTGGTGATTCCCCATGGCACCCGAATACTGTTTGGGAATGATCATCGGAAGTTAGTAATACTGTGCGGATTAATCGGCGCGATTTTTTTAATATGGGCTGATGTGTTATGCCGGGTAGTAATTGCCGGCGCGGAGATGCCGATAGGGATTCTGACGTCTCTGGTTGGCGCGCCCTGTTTTGCCGGGCTGATGATTCGCCGGCGTTATCGTTTCGGCGGCGCGGTATGATAGAAGTTTCCGCCCGAAATATTTCCGTGCGTATTCGGGGAAAAGAAATTGTGCAGGATGTCGATTTCAGGGCGGCGGAAGGCCGTTTTACCGGCCTAATCGGACCTAACGGTAGCGGGAAGAGTACGTTGCTGAAATGCGTGTATCGCGCGCTGAAACCGACCGGCGGCGCGGTTTTTCTGGGTGAAAAGGAACTTGCAAGCTATTCGGTACGGGAGCAGGCTAAACGCGTCGGAGCTGTGGCCCAGCACAATGAGATCGATTTTGATTTTACGGTTTTGGAGATGACTCTTATGGGCCGATCTCCCCACAAGCGCGCGCTGGAAAGCGATTCTTCTGAGGACTACCGCATTGCTTGGGAAGCTCTGCGGATGACTGGTCTTGAGGCTTTTGCGGATCGGCCTTGTTCTGATTTATCCGGAGGCGAGCGTCAACAGGCTATAGCGGCTCGGGCTATCGCTCAACAGACGGACTGTCTGATATTGGATGAGCCTACGAATCATCTGGATATATGCCGGCAGTTAGAGCTTATGGGTTTGCTGAAAAAATCCGGGCGCACCGTAATCGCGGCCTTTCATGATTTAAACCTTGCCGCGCGGTATTGCGATTATCTGTATGTTATGTTGCGGGGTCGGATTTACGCCCAGGGTCCGCCGGAAGATCTTTTGACCGAACCGCTTATCCGGGAAGTTTACGGCGTGGGTTCCCGGCGGGTTCCAACTGAAGACGGGTATATTCACATCATATTTCTGCCGGACTAAAAGCAGTAAAACTACAGGATATTGGAGATGACAAATTTTTTCCATCCTGAAGGGCTTATGCCGGTTTTATTTTTGAAAAGCCGGGAAAAGTAATATTGATCTTCAAAACCCAAACGGTACGCGACTTCTTTAACGGTAGTTTCGCCTTGTTCCAGCAGACTTTCCGCTTGGTGAATCTTGATGTGAATGTAATACTGATAGGGAGTCATGGCGGTATAGGTTTTAAAGATTTCGTTCAGCCGGGACGCGCTTATGCCGATTTGTTCCGAAATGCTTGGAATATCAATGGCGTTGAAAATATTTGATTCCATAAGATACTTAGCTTTTTCCACAATTTTTTGATAGTAATTCGGCTGTTCTTGACGGCGTTCCCGGGTGAGAACTTCCGCAAGCAGGGAAAGCACGCAGGAACAAACTTTAAATTGATACAAGGGACGCTGATTTTGAATCTCGTCAAAAATCTGGCTGAACCGCGCTAAAATGTGATCCCGCAGGCCTATTCTAAAGAACACCCGCTTTCGCGAAAGAAAGCCTTCCTGCACAAGGGAAGAAAAAAAACATCCTTTAAATCCAACCCAGTATTCGGACCATCCAATTTCGTATACCGGTTTATAGCAATGTTTCATTCCCGGCAGAATAAGAATAATATCTCCCGGAGTCACCTTGTAGGTATCTTCATCCGCGCTGAACACTCCTTCTCCTTTGGTGATGTAGATCATCTGAAATTCCGGCAGAATTCTGCCTTCCGCCACCTGCCGGAACAGCAGGGGATGTTTCTGCTTATCCGGCGGATAAGAAGTCCTAGGAGGGACCTCAATACAGCCTGCGGTTGTGCAGACCATGCCCAACTTTTCATCTTCCTCACTATAAGGAAGGTAATGCAAAAAGGATTCGCAATATTTTTTCATGGTTTTCATTAAGATATATTTTACCTCATATTTTACTTTTTTAAATTCTTTTTTTAAAATATTTTTATCCGGTTTGAAAATTCCATGGATATAAGAGAAATATCCATTTACAAGGTTTTAAAAATAAATACAATGAAAATGATATGATTGACATCGAAAAATTGACCGGGATTTCGCGGCGTTATGGCGCGAATCCTGAGTATGTGATTGCCGGCGGAGGCAATACTTCATGTAAGGATGATTCGACGCTGGCGGTCAAGAGTTCCGGGACTTCCCTGGGGGAAATTAGTTTCGAGGGTTTTGTCAAACTTGACCGCCGGCGTTTGCGGGAGATCCGGGAGAAAACGTATCCTGCGGAGCCGGATGAACGGGAAGCTCAGGTGCTGGCGGATATGCTTGCCGCCCGTCTGCCCGGGGAGGAACATAAACGTCCCAGTGTGGAGACTCTTCTTCATGATATTCTGCCGTTTCCCTGGGTTGTTCACACTCATCCGGCCTTGGTCAACGGACTTACTTGTTCCCGGGACGCCGAGGCTGGAGCGGCAAAACTCTTTCCCGAATCGATTTGGATTCCCTCGATAAATCCGGGTTATATTTTATCCCAAAAAGTAGCTCAGGCTTTGGAAGAGTACCAAGCCAAACATGGAAAGACTGGGCAGGTTATCTTTCTGCAAAATCACGGCGTGTTTGTAAGCGCGAATACGACAAAAGATGTCGATGATAGTTATCAACGGATCCTGGAAACCCTTAGGTCCTGCATACTTCGCAATCCTGATTTTTCTGAGGAAGTTTTTGTTTGGGAAAATTCCGAAGAGATTCGTCAGCGCATCGTAGCCTTTGCCGGCGGAGCTAAACGCGCGGTCTTTTTGCGGAATCAGGAAATAGCCCGAATAACCCAGAATCGGGCGGCCTTTGAGCCTGTTTCTTCGGCTTTCACTCCAGATCACATTGTGTATGCAGGCAGTAATCCTATCTTTATCGAATCCTTTTCGGATATACAAGAACAGTGGAACCTTCAGGCCTCAAGGATTGGCAAAACTCCCAAAATTATCGCCGTCCAAAACATGGGCGTGTTTGGAATAGGGGATTCAGAAAAAGCCGCTCATCTCGCGCTGGAGCTTTTCACCGACGCCATGAAAATCGCGGCCTACACGGAAAGTTTCGGCGGATCCCGTTTTATGCCTCAAGACCAAATCGATTTCATCAATAATTGGGAAGTCGAACGTTACCGATCTAAAGTTTCAGCGGAATAAAAATACAGAAAAGGAAGAAATATGTATACCGATAAAAACGCGGTAAAAGACGCTTATAACGCCGCAAAAGAGACGTATAAACAATTTGGAATCGATTCGGATTCCGCGATCCGAAAGACCATGGAAATTCCGGTATCGATCCAATGCTGGCAGGGAGACGACGTAACCGGTTTTGAAGGAAACGTCGGCGCCTCCAGCGGCGGCATTCTCGCCACCGGCGATTATCCAGGCCGCGCCCGAAACGGAGACGAATTGCGATCTGACGCGGAATTCGCCTTTTCCCTCATGCCCGGGAAAAAACGGTTTAATATCCACAGTTTTTACGCTGAAACCGGAGGAATTAAGGTAACTCGGGATGCTTTGGAACCGGAACATTTTTCCCGTTGGATGCGTTGGTCCCAGGAAAAGAATATACCGTTGGATTTCAATCCGTCGTTTTTTTCGCATCCTCTGGCGGATTCTGGATACACTCTGTCGAGCAGAGACCCGGAAATCCGCAGATTTTGGATTCGGCATGGCCTCAGCTCCCGGCGGATTGCTGGAGCTTTCGGCGAGAATCAGAACAGCCCCGCGGTGAACAACATCTGGATTCCCGATGGTTCAAAAGACCTTCCCGCAGATCGGATGAGTCCTCGTCTGCGGCTCAAGGACGCGCTGGATGAAATTCTCGATATTCCTCAAAAGCCAAACACAATTACTGACGCGGTTGAAAGCAAACTCTTCGGCATAGGAAGCGAAGCTTATGTGGTAGGTTCTCATGAATTTTATCTTGGGTACGCCGGAGAAAAAAAGATTCAGCTCTGCCTCGATATGGGGCATTTTCATCCCACCGAAAGTATTGTGGATAAAATATCCTCAACTCTTCTTTTTGTGCCGGGTTTGCTGGTTCATTTCAGCCGGGGGCTTCGGTGGGATTCGGATCATGTGGCGATCTATTCTGACGATCAACGAGAAGTCTGCCGTGAAATCGCCCGGCATAATCTCTTTAACCGAATAAACATCGCCTTGGATTATTTCGACGCTTCGATAAACCGTATTGCCGCTTGGACTATCGGCGTTAGAAGTATCCGCAAGAGTCTGCTGGAAGCTCTGCTTGAACCTTCAGCATTACTCACTGAAGCGGAACAGTCAGGCAGAAATCATGAACGCCTCGCGCTTATGGAAGAGTTCAAAACTCTGCCGTTTTCAGCGGTCTGGAACAAGCTGTGCCTCGATGCGGAAGTACCGGTCGGGACGGATTGGCTCAAGCCGGTACGAGAGTACGAAGAAAAAGTTCTGCTGAAACGATAATTCTATCGCGCTTTTCGAATCAGAGACATCTGCCCAGTTACGGATTACCGATATTTCATTCCGGTAATCCGTAACTTCGCGTAACAAACGCTTGACTAACCATAAAAAGTGCGTATACTTATAGTATGGCGTATACGTATATTTTAGAATGCGGCGACGGCAGTTACTATGTGGGCAGTACAAAAAATCTTGAACGGCGTCTATTGCAACATCAAAGCGGCAAAGGCGGCGCGAAATATACCCGCAGTCACAGTCCGGTAAAACTGGTTTATTTTGAAGAATACGACTCTACCGCAGAAGCTTATCGACGGGAAAAAGAACTTCAAAGCTGGAGACATACCAAGAAAAAAGACTTGATCGAAGGACGCCGTTAGCGCATGAAATATAATAGGAGACCCTATGTGGATTATGTTTGCGTTACTGTCCGCGTTTTTCGCGGGGGCAACATCGGTTTTAGCCAAAATAGGCATCGGAAATATCAACTCGAATCTTGCTACCGCAATACGGACTATAGCGGTTCTGCTTATGTCTTGGGCTGTTGTTTTTATTACTCAAAAACATACCGATATAACGCATATCAATGGTAAAAACGCGCTCTTTTTGGGATTGTCAGGAGTAACAACCGGACTGTCTTGGCTTTGTTATTATCGGGCATTGCAGATCGGAGAAGTATCAAAAGTTATGCCTATCGATAAATTTAGTTTGGTAATCGGTATGATATTAGCCTGGATCATATTAAAAGAGTCGCTGACAATAAAAACCATCCTCGGAGGAGCGTTGATTACTATCGGTACATTTGTTCTCATTTTATAATTTTTTATAAGGAGAAAAAAGCATGGATTACGGTTTTGAAGAGAGTCTTCGGGAAACGGTAGCGCAGTATCTTAAATTTCTGGAAGAACAGCCGGGAGGAGAGGACATTCAGTATCGCCCGACCCTTGAAAATCTATGGAACGCAGTAAAACTTCCGGAACGCAGTTTTTCTATCCTTCAGGAAGATAGAAAAAGTGGCATCGAAGTTGATGGCCTCCCGGACTTCTTCGTCTATGAAGACGATGCAAAGCTCTTCAAAAGGCTCGTAGGATTTATCGAATGTAAAAGACCAGAGTATCAACTCGAAAAATTACTCGAAAGCGGGCAGATAAAAAAATACGCGAGAACCTGCGAAAACATCATCCTCACCAATTACCGGCGGTTTATTCTCTTGCAGAAAAGCAGAGTCTTTCACGATATTATCCTCTCAACCGAACCGACAGCTCTGAAAAATTTCGCACGGCTACTCTTTGACTTTTATCAGTATGAATATCCGTATATCGCGGATAAAAAGACTCTCGCAAAAACCCTCGGGACTCTGAGTTTTTACTACTCGGTCTGTCTGCGCGAATATATCGCAGATGAACGCAACCGGGGACAGAGTTTCTACACAAAGTTTAACAGTCTGTTCGAGGAATACCAAAAGTCTATAAACTATCATTACGAGCTTGCGGATTTTTGCGATATCTATTCTCAGTCTTTTGGGTACGCCCTTTTGCTTGCCCGGCTGGACAGCGACGCGCCTCTTTCCGAGGCGGAACCGGACTTTCTGCGGTTTATTCCGGCGGAATACACGCTCTTGCATGAATTTCTCTCGGCCGGCTATGAAAGCAGAGATGTGCCGGGGGCAATAAAAATCGCGCTGACCAACATCGGGAAACACATAAATCTCATAAAAACTTCTGCCGTAAAAACCGAGTTTGCAAAAACCGATAGGGATACCTCGAGTATTGCAGTATACCTGTATGAAGACTTTCTCGCCGAATACGACGCCCTGCGGGGAACAGAAAACCGCAAGGAAGGCGGCGTTTATTATACTCCTCGATCCGCCGGAGATTTTATCATCCGATGCGTGCGGGATATCATCAAAACTAACTTCGGATTGTCCCAGGGCTTTGCCGCGGAGAATGTAAAGACCTTAGATTTCGCCTGCGGCACCGGCACGTTTCTGCACAGCGTTATGGAAAGTATTTTAGCGGAGTCTACGGATGAACTTACGCTGGCTGGGGTAAAAGAAAAAATTCTGAAAGACCTTTACGGTTTTGAAGTACTGTTTACGCCATATCTTATAGCCCATACGTTACTTGCCCGTTTTCTTGGGTCCCGGGGCATAAAACTAGGCTATAACGAGCGAGTTGGAGTATATTTAACGAACACCCTTGACATAGCTCAACATAGGATAAGCGCGTTACTGCCTCGTTTGAAAGGGGAGCATGAGAAAGCGAGCCGGATAAAAGGAGAGGAAGCGATTCTGGCTATTGTAGGGAATCCGCCGTATTTCGGCGGGACCAGTTTGGCAGATACGAATTTAATCGACGAGGAGGTGCAAAAGTACAAAGAAGGTTTGAAGGGAGAGTCGAATCTTCAGCCCCTTAACGATATGTACATAAAGTTTATCCGTTTTGCGGAATGGAAAATCGAGAAAAGCGGCGAGGGGGTTATCGGTATAATAGTAAACAACAGCTTTCTTGACGGGCTTGTTCATCGGCAAATGCGGCGACATTTATATGAAACCTTTGATGAATTATATATATTGAATCTGCACGGTAATTCGCAGAAGAAGGAGGGAGATAAAAATATATTCGATATCCGCATCGGCGTTGCAATTCTGCTTTTTGTAAAACACAAAAAGTATTCTTCTAAAGAAATTTTTTCTGAAAAAAATTCTTCGGAAGAAAAATCTGAAGAAAAGCCTAAAAAGACCGTGTATTACTATTCTACCCTTGAAAACGGCTTAATTTCCCGGAACCAGAAGTTGACGTTTCTTGAGAAGAACGATCTTACATCTGTGCGGTGGAAGAAGATCAAACCGGCCGCGCCGCATTTTTGGTTTGTCAAAAAGAATTTCACCGGGGAAGGGGTTTATAAAAAATTCATAAAAATTACGGATATTTTCGACCAATACATCAGCGGTATAAAAACTACTCGAGACGCTTTCTGTATAAAATATTCTCTTGCCGAATTGGATGATTTGAGGGAAGAATTGCTATCTAATGAAATTCATACTATTCGCGCTAAATATAATCTAAAAGACGGCAGAGATTGGAAATTATCCCGGGCTATAGAAGATATAAAAACTTCGTATAATCCCACTATAATACATTATCGTCCTTTTGATTACCGTTGGACATCTTTAAATAAAAGCTCTAATGGATTTTTAGAGTTGCCGCGTTACCGCGTTATGCGGCATTTTGAAAACAGAAAAAATATCGGGATTTGTTTTCTCCGACAGTTTGTTTTGCAAAAGCCGTATACCGGCGTATTGGTATCCCAATATCCTGTCGATTTCATAATAAATAATATATACATGGGAAGCGCGTTTTTCGCGCCGTTATATCTGTATTCCGATAATTTAGGCGATGCCGGAAAGATCAAAAATGGTAAACATCCGAACTGGACGGAAAAATTTCAAACCAAGTATCTTGCTTTCCTCAGCTGGAAGCCGGATCCGGAAGAGGTTTTCGCCTATATTTACGCGGTTCTTTCTTCGCCGGTATATCGGGTTAAATATCTCGAATTCTTAAAAATGGATTTTCCGGCAGTTCCTTTAACCCGCAGTAAAGCTGTTTTTAACCGATACACCGGGCTTGGAAAAAAATTAACCGCTCTGCATTTATTCAAAATCATTCCCAAGGATGCATCCGTAAGGGTATCCCTCGGAGACGTTACCGGGGAATTCGTCATCGAGAAAATCGCTTTTGCCGGGGATACGCTTTCCCTTGAGGTCCGCAATAAGGCTTTGCAGAAGAACGTAATAACTATCGCCGGAGTCAGCGATTCTGTTTACGCCTTTGAAATCGGTTCCCGGAAACCGGTTGAACTTTGGCTTAAAAACCGTATTAAAGACAAAGTTTACCTCGGAATCGACGCGCTTCAGCACCTAAAAAACATGATTATCCTTATTAAAGAAACCATCCCGGTAATGGCGGAAATCGAAACCTTAAACGAGGAGTACCTGAATGACCTATAACGCTCCGAAAGTTCCGCGTATTCTCGTTGTCGATGACGAGAAGCAGATTCTCGAAGTGGTAAAAGCGTATCTTGAAAAGAGCGGATTTATGGTAATGACCGCTGAAAACGGCAGAGATGCGCTTTTAGGATTTGAGCATTTTCCGCCGGATGCGGTTCTGCTTGACCTTATGTTGCCTGATATTTCCGGCGAAGCGGTTTGCAAAAAAATCCGGGCAAAGTCAAAAGTTCCTATTATTATGCTCACCGCAAAAGTTGATGAGGAAAATATCGTCGCGGGTTTGAGTCTGGGCGCGGACGATTATGTTAAAAAACCCTTCAGTCCCAAAGAACTCACAGCCCGGGTTAAAGCCGCGCTGAGACGAAGCGGTTTTACCGCCGTTTCTGAACGTATCGTTGCGGGCAATCTTGCGCTTAACCTCGAAAAACGTTCGGTCGAGAAAGACAGTATTACTATTTTTCTTACCGCAAATGAATATAATATTCTCGAATTATTTATGACAAATCCGGGTAAAATTTTTTCCCGGGAAGAAATTATCGAAAACGCTAAATCCGCGGATTTCGATGGATTTGACCGCGCCGTTGATACGCATATAAAAAACCTGCGAAAAAAAATTGAAGAGGATCCGAAAAATCCTCAGTTTATTGAAACGGTTTACGGCATGGGCTACCGCTTTTCAGGAACAGATAATGATTAGTTTGCAAAACCGGCTTGCCTGCACTTACTCTATTTTTCTGTGCGTCCTGCTTGCCGGACTTGCGGTTATCGCAAATATCGTTACGAAAAATTTCTTTCAAGAATTGGTTAAGAAGAGTATCGAATCAAAAAATCAAGAAATCGTCCGGGCTGTCCGGGATTTGTATAATCCTTGGGAAAAGCAATTTACTCTTTCCGCCCTTGAAGCGGTGGGAATGCTTTTTATGCACGAGGGTTTCATCATTGATCTGGAAAATCCATCGGGAGAAAAAATATGGGACGCCCGAGATATGGATATGGAACATTGCGTTCTTGCTCTGCAAAAAATTAACGAAAGAATGCGGTCTTCCCACGGCATACTTAGCGAAATACAAAATCTTGATTTTCCGCTGTATTTCGGCGCGGAAATGATAGGAACCGTATATATTGCCAGTGTAGGTCCGTTTTTTTATACTGAAGCTCAAAGCGAATTTATAGCCCGGTTTAACAAACTCCTTGGGGCAAGCGCATTGGTGTTTATTATCGTAAGCGTTAGTATTTCTGCCGGGCTTGCCGGCGCGCTCGCCCGTCCAATTAAAGCGGCCAGCGATGCGGCGCATAGCATCGCTGAACATTACCGTAAAGGTAATGCTCCAAAAGCATTCAACATCGCCTTAGAAGAGCGGTACAGCACTGTTGAACTTTCTGAACTTTCAAGGTCGATCAACAAGTTAGGTCGGGAACTTGCCGAAGCGGAACGCCGGCAAAAACAGCTTACCAGCGATATAGCTCACGAATTGCGGACCCCGTTGACGAGTCTGCAAGGCGCAATAGAAGCCTTCATTGACGGCGTGTGGACCGCGACCCCGGAACGGCTTAACGCGCTCCTGTATGAGGTGAAACGTCTTGTAAAACTCACCGAGGATTTACGGACCCTTACCGCGCTTGAATGGGAAACTATCGTTTTACACAAAACATATTTTGATATAGCTGAACTATTAGAAACCGCCGTATCCCAGTTTGAAAAACTGTCCCGGGAAAAAGGTGTTGCGTTAATTCCGCGCCTTGAATCGGCGCGTATATACGCTGACTATGATCGCATAAAACAAGTTGTAATTAATTTGTTATCGAATGCGGTACACTATACGGACAGTGGAACTATCACGATAAGCGTAGAAAAAGAGTTTGGAAAAATACTGATAAAAATCGCTGATACTGGATTCGGTATTTCTTCCGCTGATTTGCCTCATATTTTTGAACGTTTCTATCGTACCGATAAATCCCGCAGTAGAAATACCGGCGGTTCAGGTATTGGTTTGGCTATTGTTTCGGCGGTAATAGCCGCTCATAACTGGGAAATCAGCGCGGAAAGCAAAGCCGGCAAAGGAAGCGTATTTACGATTACCGCGTCTAGTCCGTAACGTGGTGAAGCCATTTTCCTGATATATATCGCTTGAGTCCTAAAATCATTTTAAGAGGTTCTTCAAGGGATAGACATATATAAATAACCCACACCGGCGCGCTGAAGAAAAAACCGGCCGCCGCCGCAAGAGGCAGAGCCGCAATCCACATAAACACAAGATCATACATCATACAAAATACGGTATCCCCGCCGGCTCTGCAGATCCCCACCACCATAGACATATTAAAAGCTCTGAAAGGATAACTACACGCAAGAATCACAAACATAATTGCAGTATATCTTAACACTTCATCGTTTACTTTAAAAATATACGGCAGTATATGCGAAAGAACCAGCAGAATAGGAATCGTACCTAGGGCCGCTAACGGCGCGAACCGGACGAGGCGGGAAGCGTAATTTCGCGCTGATTGGTCGTTGCGTTCTCCTATTTTCTTGCCGATCAGCGTTGCCGCGCCGTTGCCGAGACCGATGAAAAATACCCACGTCAACTGAGAAATAGTATTCGTAATGTTGAACGCCGCGGCCGCGTCAGTATGAGTCTGGGCAAAAATAATGTTTTGGGTACTTACGCCCAGGGACCACAATATTTCGTTGAGAATCACCGGAAATGCGATGCGTAAAAACCGCCGCACAAATTCACTGTTAAAACTGAGAAATTCCCGAACCGTTCCCGCCGGCGCGTAATTCCGGGCGTAACTCACACTCACCATAATAAGCATCTCAACTATTCTGCTGATTGCTGTCGCCGCCGCGGCGCCGGTAACGCCCATCGCCGGTAAGGCTCCAAAACCAAAAATAAACAGATAATTCAACGTAAGATTAAGCGAAAGCGCAATAAGCGTCGTAAGCATGGCAAGCCTCACCCGCTCAACGGATCGGAGGGTAAGCATAAACACAAAGGTTACCGAATACGGAATAAAGGCCGGCGCAAGAGTCTTTAAGTACGCCCCGCCGGTTTTGATAACCAACTCATCCCGGGAGTAAATACCGATAATTCCTTCCGGCAACAGAATTACTATCCCAGTAAAAATCATCCCCAAGCCGATACTGAGCAAAAGACAAAATCCAGTATTTTTTCTGATTCCTAAAATATCCCGTTTTCCCCAAAATTGCGCAGTAAACACCGCGGCTCCAGAACAAATACCAAAGAGAAACATACTAAAAAGAAAGAAAAAATTATTTCCCAGCCCCACCGAAGCAATCGCGACAGTTCCCAACCGTCCAATCATCACAGTATCAAGCATATTCACTAAAGCGTTGATAAGATTTTGAAGCATTATCGGAACAGCAATGGTAAAAAGACTTTTGTAGAACTGCTTATCTTCAAAAAGTCCGGGTATTCTCATACGAAAACAATAGCAAATAACAAATATAAATTCAAGTTTTTTTAATTTCTTATGAAAAAATCGAAAAAGGCAAAAAAAAATGAAAAAACCGCTTTTACCTCTTGACAAAAGGGAATGATAAATCCTACTATATAAATAGTATTTATAGGAATTAAATTTCCTGAAAATTAAAGGAGCTTTTTATGGCAGAAAAAACCATCCCCGCCTTAGGACCCGCCGGAGCATACCAGCTCGCGAATGTTGTCAAAACCCCGCCCCAGTACGGCGCCCTTACTCCCAAATGGCTCACCCGGGTTCTGGAATTCAAGGGATTGGAATCCGGCGTATACCGGGTCAACCGGGTCGCCGAAGGAGATACGCCCCTAGAGGCCCTGTGCAGTCAGGACCCGAAAAAAACCGTCATCCCCCAAGGCTTCATCGATTACGTCGTCAAACCAAGGGAGTACCATCTCCACTCAATCTCTACGATTATCAACGTAGATACCAAAATTTCCGATGTTTATAGCTCGCCTTACAACCAAATCGACGAGCAAATTAAACTAGCCGTTGAAAGCCTCAAAGAACGGCAGGAAAGCCAAATCATCAACAGCGACGATTACGGCCTCCTCAAAAACGCGGCCGACAGCCAGCGCATCACCGCCCGGTACGGCCGCCCCATGCCCGATGACCTGGACGAACTCATCGCCAAAGTTTGGAAAGAACCCAGCTTCTTCCTGGCCCATCCCCGGGCCATCGCCGCCTTCGAGCGGGAATGCACCCGCCGAGGCGTACCGCCAGTTACGGTAACCATCGCCGGCGGCGTCTTCATCGCCTGGCGGGGCATCCCCATCATCCCCACAGACAAACTTTTCGTGGACGGCCTCAAAAACCCCAAAGCCAAAACCGGCAAAACCAACATCCTCCTGGTCCGCACCGGAGAAGCCCGGCGCGGCGTAGTGGGCCTCTATCAGGCCGGCGTCCCCGGGGAACAAAGCCGGGGCCTCTCCGCGCGCTTCCGGGGCATCGATAACGACGGCGTCGCATCCTACCTGCTCTCGGTATACTGCTCGGCCGCAGTCCTCGCGGACGACGCCCTCGGAGTTCTGGAAAACGTGGAAGTAGGGGACTATTATGAATACACCCAACAGCCAGTTTAATTTCACCGAATGGGGTATGCCCTCGGAAAACAGTATCGCAGAATTAGCCGCTACGTATTTCCCGGAATTTTCTTCCCCCCTAGGGTCTGACCCTACTGTGCCAGACATCGGATACACGCCGGTTATTATACCAAAAGATTTAGACTATCCCCGCGCTACAGGACGGACCGAAACTCAAAACGTTTTGATAGGTCACCGTTCTCTGGAATCCATCCGCGCCGATTTTCCCATCCTTGCGGAAAAAGTGAAGGGCCATCAGAACCTGATATGGCTGGACAACGCCGCCACCACCCAAAAACCCCGGGCGGTGATTGATCGGCTGAAATTTTTCTACGAACACGAGAATTCCAACGTCCACCGGGGGGCCCATGAGCTGGCGGAACGCTCCACCAACGCTTACGAGGAAGCTCGCGCCAAAATCGCCCGCTTTTTGGGCGCCCCCTCTCCTGAGAATATCGTTTATGTTCGGGGAACTACCGAGGGAATCAATCTTGTGGCGCAGGCCTATGTAAAGCCCCTCCTCAGATCGGGGGACGAGATCATCCTTACCAGGCTGGAACATCATGCAAACATCGTGCCCTGGCAACTTATCGCCGCGGAAACCGGCGCGGTGTTGAAAGTCGCGCCTATCGATAAAAACGGGCAGATCATCCTTGACGAATACGAGCGGCTCTTCAACAGCCGCACTCGCTTTGTGTCGGCGGCCCAGGTCTCCAACGCTCTGGGGACCGTCGCGCCGGCGGCGGAACTCATACAAATCGCCCACGCCCGGGGAGTAAGAATTCTTATTGACGGGGCGCAATCGGTATCCCACATTCCGGTAAACCTCGCCGTGCTGGACCCGGATTTTTTCGTGTTTTCGGGACATAAAATTTTCGGTCCCACGGGAATCGGGGCGATCTACGGCAAAAGGGACGCGCTGGAAGCGGCGTTGCCCTATCAGGGCGGAGGCAACATGATTGCCGACGTTACTTTTGAACGCACCCTCTACCAAAGGCCTCCTGAAAAGTTCGAGGCCGGCACGGGAAACATCGCGGCCGCGGCGGGGCTGGGGGCGGCCTTGGATTACGTGAGCGCCATCGGCATGACCAACATCGCCGCCTGGGAACACGAGCTTTTGCGCTACGGCATGACAGAATTGGAAAAAATTCCCGGACTGCGACTTATCGGTACTGCGCTGGAGAAGGCCAGCGTTCTTTCCTTTGTGCTGGAAGGGCATAGTCTTGAAGAGGTGGGCCAACACCTATCGCGCCGGGGCATCGCTGTCCGGGCTGGGCACCACTGCGCCCAGCCGGTTCATCGCTTTTTCGGCCTTGAGGGAACCGTACGGCCCTCCCTGGCTTTCTACAACACCCCGGAGGAGATAGACAAGCTGACATCGGCGTTAAGAGAATTATAACCCCGCTAGTGTCAGACATTTATGTCTGACACCAGCGGCAGGCGGGCTTTAAATTCCGCTGGCCGAAACCGACGGGTCAAGCATAACCTCTTCGTCTTTGATGGTCTTGTAGGTATTCTGAATATCTTTGACGTCCAGCTCTAGCCGCAGAATCTGATTCTGCATGGCCGTTATGTGAGACTCCACGAGATTTGCCAGTTCAGGCTTCACAAAAAGGTTGGTCCGCTGATGCTCAAGATTTTTTGTCCGATACTGTTCGATCTCTTCTTTTATGCCCTTTGTATCCTGTAAAAAAGCCGATATCCGGGCGTCCCATATTTCTTCCACTTTGGGATGCGGTTTTTTAGTTATCTGCTGTTTGCCTTCCTGTACGGTGATCTTGAGTTTGTGTTCTTTATCTTCGATAAAAATCCCGAAAGGACTTGATCCTTTTCGGATATGATATGAATTAACCAGATCAACCCGCTGATGGGCGGAGTTAAAGTACCCAAGCAAAATGAGATAATTTACATCCGTCAGCTTGTTGTAATCAGTTATTCGTATCAGCGTATTGTACGCATTCGGGGGATTCAGAATTTCATAATAATCCCCGCATACCGGGTCCAAAACCTTTATCTTGGCGTCTTTGATGAAAACGGTTTCTGCGGCGATCTCGGCTCGCAGAGCGGCAAGTTCCTCATTGAGCGCGGCAAAGTTGCAGGCCACTCCATAATTTTCTATCGCGCTGTCCACAAATTGAGACACCTGGGGAATCTGCTTATCGTCATTCCATATACAATGCTTAATAAGGAAGCAATCCATAAGATCGATTTCGTCTCTGCCGTTGAGAAACGCCGCGGTCCGCAAAAGACGTACAATTTTGCGCCACCGGCAGTCGGAAACGTAGATGTCATGCTGTTTAGTGCAATCCCGGATGCTGTGCAACACATTAAGGACGTTTTGCGGAATAGCGATGCCGTCTATTTTGCGGCTCCAGGCTTGATATTCTTCGTCGGTTATGGCGTTGGGGATTTCCTGTTGGACCGCCGCGCCGGAAGCGCAAATCATGGCGTCGAAGTTCCGGCGGTCTTGGATGTTGTCGATTTTAAGCCGTACGAGGATGCGGTCCCACAATGCGCCGAATCCCTGATTTCTCGGAGGCAGAGTGTTTGCAGAAACGATAAGAGCTTTTATAGGGATGCGGATTTCCAGATCGCCCTGACGGAAACTTTTTTCGTTGAGGACCCGGAGGAGCGTATTTTGGATGACGGGTCCTGCTTTCCAAATATCATTGAGAAAAAAAACCGAGCCCTTTGCATTTCCTTTGTCGTCGAGTCCGAAAAGTTCATCCGGAGTTCCCGAAGCATGTACCAGATATTCAAAAACCGCCGCGCCGGTATAGGCAAATTTCAGCCTGCGAGGTATCATACTTTTGGCGACGCCAGGCGGTCCCATCAGAAAAACGCTCTCCTCCGCCAAAGACGCCAACAGGGTCAGAGCCATCGCTTCTTCCCGCTCATACATCCCCTCATGCACATACGCGAGAAGGGTGCTTATTTTTTCTTTAACAGACATATTATAAGCATACTCCGGAAGATTTTCCTTGTCTAGTATATGTCTGGCACTATGTCTGAAAAGTATTATTTTCTTCAGAATTGAATCGGATTGCGTATTGATGCCTTACATAAGATATGAGACCCTTACGCATACTTATAGACGGCGCGACGTATCATGTCACTTCTGAGATCAACCGAGGCAACTATGATTTACAGGAGCCTCGGTTCAAGCAAGCCTTTTTGGACTTCGTAAAAAAGACAAAAAAGAAGTTCAGCTTCGAGTTGTGGAACTTTTGTGTTTTAGATAACCACATCCATTTTCTCATGAAGCCTGGACCCGGGGAGTCTTTATCCAAAATAATGCAGTATTTGAAAAGCCGGTTTGCGAGATGGTGGAACAAGATGCATAATATCACCGGCAGTTTGTGGGGCCGGCGGTTCTTTTCCCGGATAATCAAGGATGAGGCGGACTTTGCGAGGGTGTC
>JAIRPY010000033.1 GCA_031256905.1 Spirochaetaceae bacterium | reverse complement strand
AGTTTTATTCCTCGCTAAATTTTGCGGGGATTATAGTTTTTTTAGTTCTTCTATAATATTTTCTAGTTGCCTAACAACCTGTCCGAAATCGGGTTTATCCGTTTCGCCGGTTATAAGATACTCTACAGTAACCCCTAAGGCTTTCGCGATTTCTACTGAGTCCTCTAACGCAGATGCTTTGCTTCCCCGATGCTCGAAAAATTTAGAAGCCTCAATGTCAAGGGCTTCCAGAAAATCTTTTAAAGATATATTGCTTTTATCCCTAAGATTTTTTTCTGCGACTAATCTTTGCACTCGCGAGAAATAGTCGTCCGTAGGCAATAAAGGCATTTCTTGCCTATCGCTTTTTTCTACGACCTTGCTTTTGACAAGCTGTTTGAGTAATTCAACCGCTTGCTCGTAGGGATAATAGAAGTATTCTCCTATCGATCTATAGGAGAAAAGTTTTTTGTGCATAAGCCGTTCATATTCGCTGTCGGCTTCGAGGCTGAATTGACGCAGAACCTTCGTTCCCGATGCAAGTTCAATGGTATGCATCCGGCGGCTAACCTTGATAGTCTGTCCTATCTTTATTCGGTCTCCAAAATCAAAAATATATACATACATAATTTATAATAAGAATCGGGAAAAACGAGTTTTTATTGAGCTTTTTATTTAAGGTCTATTGACAACACTTGTTGTTATAATGTATAATTACCAATGAAGATTAACAAATGACAAATCATTGCGGGTGAAAATTTATGTCCTAGCGTTTGAATGGAATAATTTTATTTTCCCACCAACAAAGCCAATGCCCTGATAATGAAGGATCAAATTGGACTATCTTCTCTAATCTGTCCCTGTTTTTCCCTTTAGATAAATGTTTTTTTCCTCATAGTTTGCTTCTGAAGTATTAGAAACTCCCCACCCATCTTCCGAATTCTCAAGAGGCTGTATAACCTTTTTGTACCTAGTTAGTCCCAATTCAAGCAGATACCCTAAAAAAGACGACTCAGCTTCACGTCGATGCGTTCCTGTTAAACGCGCCTCAGTACATCGATCCTTAACGTCAACCGGTAATCTAATCCTGACGACTTGAGTATCAGTCGTTTCATCCTTTTTTTTCGGCATTTATTTTTCCTTAATTTAACAGATGTATTTATTATCGTCAATGTAAGAAAAAATAAAAGTCTTCTTCAAGAAAAAAAATCTTGATAATAAACAAGTGTGTGTATATACTTAATTTATATAATATTATATACACAAGAAGGTATGATATGAAAAAAGAAACCGCCAAAAATTAAAATTTTGTTATACTTACTACAATGACAAGCGGAGTGACAATTTTTTTAGTATGTTCCTTACATAAATAAAATTTTATACTCTATTTTTTATGTCGGGCCCTATTTTTTTCATATTAAATTTCAATTTTATATTAGGGTCAGACACTTTTGTAGTGTCTGACCCTTGTTGGATGGCTCGATGGCTTTTATGTCGGGCCCTATTTTTTTAGAAAGAATTGAAAAAAGCGGCTTTAAGCTGATAGATCGATGCGGACTGCTCTTTAGAGAGATACGGTTCTTCTAGGGGTTGATTAAGGATGTTGTTTATCTGGTCCTGGAGGGCCTCTTTCCCTATACTCACTAAGATAAAAAAAACATATTCCTCTCGTTCTATTGTAAGGCCGTCCTCCGCGACGTATTGTTTTTGTATCCAGAAATCATCTTCCACGACGGCGTCGGCATAGATTGCGTTGTAAGCGGCTTTCATCGTAATTTCGAAAAACGCGCCGTATTCCTGTTCGGGGAAGGTAGCGGTTTCGGCCGGGAAAAGAGCGAAACGTTCCTGCATTCGGGCGGCGACGAGTTCCGGAACATCGAAATCGGCCTGAAACAGAGTATTCCATAACTCCAGGACTTTAAAGTTAGTTCCCCGGTTTTTGGCGGCGAAAAGATACCGATCCTGATATTCGGGAAGATATTCCGCCGGCCGGAGGTCCCCTTCATCGATGAAAAGAACCCAAGCCGGAAGATCCGCGCCGGCTTCCCGATTTTTATGATCCCCAATGCGGTACAGGATGGTTTCCCTTTCCGGCCGAGGCGGGGACCAGGCAATGCGCGCTTCTTTCGGCATCCCCCGGCATCCCACCAGGATCAGACCCATCCAGGCTAAAATACGCAGACCCATCTTCATGGAATTTCAGGAGGACCTTTCCGCTTCTTTCATATTTTTTTCCGCCAGCTTTTCCGGAGAGGGCCCTTCCGCAGACTTATAATCAGCAAAAACGACGCCTAATTCATCCACCAGCCCGGTAGTCCCGGCCCCCCCGGCTTCTCCCAGCTGAAATTTTCCTTCCCGTATAGATCCGTCAAAATCCATGATAATGTTCTGAACCGCCCGGCCGGATTCTTGCAAAGTCAGCCCCGCGGCAAAATGCCCTCTCGAAAACCGGAAGCTAAGGCTTGGCGTAATAAATTCCTCCAGGCCGGTTAAATCCAGAGATTCCTCCTGGGCCGCCCCGCCCAGGGCCGCCGTCAGGATCAAAGCCCGCTCTTTGAAAGATAATTTCAAAAGCACGGCCTCTCCCGGCGCGGTGTTGGATTTGTCAAGAGTCTTAAATTCAGCCCTGAAAATCGTTCCATCCCCCAGAGGAAGAAGATGAAAGTCTACCCGTCCCATCTTTTCCCCCTCAGGAAAAGCCTCATCCGGCAGAAAATAGGCATGACGCCCCACCTCAAGGCCGTACATATCCTTGTGGGACCGCCACCTTTTCCCATCCCCCTCCTTTTCTACAGAAATAAGACTCCGCTGGGCCTCCCCGGGAGCTTTGGCATCCGCCAGAGAACTTTGGAACTTATACCAATGGGTAAACGAATCCGCTTGTTTCTCAAAATAACCGGTATTTTTGCTTTTCACCGAAACCGGCAGAGATAATTCCCGGACCACGCCATTAGCCGTAATCGGCATAAAGGGATAGACAACAGCTTTTATCGTGTGAAATCCAGCCTTTTCCGATACTTGCCAAATAAGCTGATCCGCCCCGGCAGAAACTTGCCCTCCGCCGATGCGCTCTTTGCCGTCATACCAGAAAATATACGGGTCCAACCGAGGATCGCTCTCGATTTCAGCCTCCAAAAGAATAGCCAGCCCCGACGGAACAAGATGAGTCCCCAAAGACGCACTCGGCCGGTAATGGTGCATAGTCTTAAACTCAAAAACCGCATCTTTCAAAAAATATACTGGTTTCTCAACCGTATACAACAAGTCTTTCTCCCCCAAAATTTGAAATATAATACTATACGAACCTATTGCAAGACTGTCCGGCAAAGTAAACGGAGGAATATCCCGGTCAAAACGGCTAATCGAAATAACTTGATACGAATCAGCCTTCGCCCCGAATGAGTCAGCCCCCGTTTCTTGAAGGACCGCCAGCTCTTCAGCCGCGCCGATAGTATACCATACCTTTTTCCCCGCAATCCCCGCCGAAGAACTTTGCAAAAAAACGATGAGTCCCTGTACATCAGGATCATTCCGTATCGAGCCGGTAAAATACGGAATAATCCGGTCATTCTGCCGGATAATCGAGGAAACGCTCAAAGGCGTTTCATTGACATAGGCATCAACAGCATACAGTTCCTTCGGAGGCAGTACAAAATCCTGATATTCACTACCACAAGCCGAGAATAATAGTATACTGTTCAAAACAGCAAAAAACCGCCCATAGAAACATCGCATACTTATATCATACCTTATACCACACGATATTTCCACAGAAACACTCCCACCAAAAGAAGTGTCTAAAAGAAATGTCTGACACCGTAAAGAAGTGTCTGACACCGTTATAGGGGCGGCGGGATTGGGTTTGGGGTGAAGAGCGTTGATGGGTCTGGGATGGGGTCGATTAGGCCGAGGATGCGCCTCAGCCGGTGGAACAGCCCGCCGAAACGCCATTGCTCAGGCTTCTTCGCCAAACCA
>JAIRPY010000018.1 GCA_031256905.1 Spirochaetaceae bacterium | reverse complement strand
ACGAAGGAAATTACCGGCGGAGTTCTCCTCAATCAAAAAGTCACTCCCCAAATGCTGGAGAAAGAGGAAGACCGGCGCAAACTCATCGCTCTGATTAGAACCTTTTTTAACCGGCTGTCCGGGTTTCATGTCCAGTTTAACGTGGTGTCGAAGCAGACTCTTTTGGACGCCCAAGCTCATCCTGAAGCGCATCGAGACTTGATCGTCCGGGTTGCCGGATACAGCGCGTTCTTTAATGTGCTTTCCCGGGAAACGCAAAACGACATCATCGAGCGCACCGAACAGATATTATAGCCGCTATAAGAAGTTCCGGCCGGACTTATGGGTCTCGTACCTCGGGACTTATGCGTCCCGTACCTCCGGACGCATAAGTCCGTACCCTCGGGACTTATGCGTCCGTACCTGCCGGACTTATGCATCCCCCCGGGGAAAGAACCCCTGGAGAAATGTAAGGAAGGGCCGGTAACTTTTTAGGATGATTTTTAGGATGAATAGTATTCTTTTTGAGGCCGATGAAATAGGGAAGCCCCTTCTGCCGGGAGATAAACGGACGGTACATCTGCTGAAAACTCTGCATAAGAAAATCGGAGACTCCTTCGCCGCCGGGGTCTTTGAAGGTTTCGTAGGAACGGGACGGATTGATGAAATTACTCCGGAGGGTTTACTTTTTTACTCCTTGGATGCGACTATTCCGCCGCCGCCGCGGATTCCGGTCCGTCTTGGGGTAGGCTTTCCTCGGCCTATCCAGCTTAGGAGGCTTCTGCGGGATATGGCTACTCTGGGAATTGAAGGGGTTGATCTTTTTGGTACGGCCCTGGGGGAAAAGAGCTACCGGGAGACCAAGCTCCTGGAGGATGGGGGCGCCCGGGCGGCGTGTATTGAAGGGGCGATTCAGGCCCGGGATACCCGGATTCCGGAGATTCGGGTCTATCCCGGTCTGAGCCGATGGCTTGAGGAGGCTCCCTGGGGCGATGGGGCGGGCCGAATCGCCTTGGATAATATTCGTCCCCGGGGGTCTTTTGCGGAGGCGGATCGGCAATCCGGCCTGGTTTTAGCTGTCGGCTCTGAACGAGGCTGGTCCGATCAGGAGCGGTTTTGTCTGGAAGAAGCAGGTTTTCAGCGGCTTGCCCTGGGGAGCCGTCCTCTGCGTACCGAAACGGCCTGTATTGCCGGGGTTATTTTGGCTATGGAAAAGCTTGGGCTAATGGGAATCCCCCCGAGGGGCTTGACATCCGGAGTTTGATATTCTATCCTTGAAATAACTCTGTTAGAGCGTATTAGGGGGCGTTTTGTGCGCCGCGCTTTGTGTATAAGGAGTATATATGGCTGAAGTTTTGTCTATTGTATTAGGCGGCGGTAAGGGGACCCGGTTATATCCCCTTACGAAGGATCGGTCTAAGCCGGCGGTTCCCTTTGGGGGGAAGTTCAGGCTTGTGGACATTCCTATATCGAATTGTATAAACGCCAATTTGCGGCAGATATACATCCTCACCCAATTTAATTCTGCGTCCCTTCATTTACATCTTTCTCAGACGTATGTCTTTGATTCGTTTTCCAAAGGATTTGCCGAGATTCTCGCGGCGGAACAGACTCTTGAACATTCCGGATGGTATGAAGGAACCGCCGATGCGGTCCGGAAAAATCTGGTCCATTTTAGGACTCAGAATCCCGAGTATTATCTTATCCTCTCCGGGGATCAGCTTTATCGGATGGATCTCAAGGATTTTATGGCCCAGCATAAGGAGTCCGGCGCGGCAATTACCATCGCTTGTACGCCCGTAGACCGGGAAAACGCAAGCCAGCTGGGGATCCTTAGAACGAACAAATCCAAAGTGATCACCGAATTCCTCGAAAAGCCGGGGCCGACCCGGGACATTTCGGATTTCAAAGTTCCTCCGGAAGTTAAGGTGGACCAAAGTAAAGGGGATATGTTCCTCGGCTCCATGGGCATTTACATCTTCGATGCTAAAGCCATGGAATCCTGTCTGGCTACCGAAAAAGAAGATTTCGGGAAACAGATTATCCCGGAAGCGATCAAGAAACTCAAGGTGAACGCCTATATCTTCGAGGATTATTGGGAAGACATCGGAACGATCAAGAACTTCTACGAAGCAAGCCTGGACCTGACCAAAGTCAACCCGAAATTCGACATTTACGACGAACGGCGGCCCATCTACACCCATATGCGAAACCTGCCCCCATCGAAGATGAACTTCAGCAACATGAATCAATCTATCGCGTCGGAAGGTTGCATCATCACCAATGCGTCGATTTCCAATTCCATCGTGGGAATTAGAAGTATCATCGAATCCGGAGCGAGTCTCAACGGCGTGGTCTGCATGGGCGCGGATTTTTACGAATCGGTCCGGCAAAAACAGAAAAACGGGGATGAAAAACTGCCGAACATCGGCATCGGCAAGGGAACTATCATCAAAAAGGCGATAATCGACAAAAACGCCCGGATCGGCGAAGGATGCCGGATCGGGGTGGACGACATTTCCCGCCCGGACGGCGTGTTCCCGGCGGAAGAGAAAAATCCCTCGGACTCCACGGTCCCCCATTACCAGATTGTGGATGGCATCATCGTAATCCCGAAAAACGCGGTAATCCCTTCAGGCACAAAAATCTAAGGTCTTTCCGGCTGGGCCTTGCGCCCGGCCTCTCCTTTGGATACGCCGCTCCGGCGGCGCGTCCAAAGTTTACTTATTTCTTAAATTTACTTATTTCTTAAATTATAGAATGCTTTTTTGCCGGCGTACTCGGCGACGCCTTCGAGCTGATCCTCGATGCGGATGAGCTGGTTATACTTGCAAACTCGGTCGGTGCGGCTCATGGAGCCGGTTTTGATTTGCCCGGTTTCGAGACCCACCACGAGGTCCGCGATGAAGCTGTCTTCGGTTTCCCCGGACCGGTGGGAGATGATCGCGGTGTAGCCGGCGCGTTTCGCCATTTCGACGGCTTCGTAGGTTTCGGTGACCGTGCCGATCTGATTCACCTTGATCAGGATCGAGTTGCAGGACCCTTCTTTGATGCCCCGTTCGAGGCGTTTGGTGTTGGTAACGAAAAAGTCATCGCCGACGATCTGAATCTTGGATCCCAAGGCTTTGGTCATGTTCACGTAGCCTTCCCAGTCATTTTGGTCCAGGGGGTCTTCGATGGAGATGATGGGATATTTGTTGACCCATTTGGTGTAGATTTCGATCATCTCGTCGGCGGAGAAGAGTTTGCCGGGATTGGATTTCCAGAACTTGTAGCCCTTTTTACCGCCTTCGTCGAAGAGTTCCGAGCTGGCGCAGTCCAAAGCGATGGCGATTTGCTCTCCGGGTTTGTAGCCGGCTTTTTCGATGGCTTTCATGATGTAATCCAGAGCTTCGTCGTTGCCGATGTCCGGAGCGAAGCCGCCTTCGTCGCCGACGGCGGTATTTTTGCCCGCGTCTTTGAGGAGCTTCTTCAAATTATGGAAGATTTCCGCGGTCCAGCGGACGGCTTCTTTAATCGATTCCGCGCCTACGGGCATGACCATAAATTCTTGGAAGTCGATTTTATTGTCCGCGTGTTTGCCTCCGTTGATGATGTTCGCCATCGGGACCGGGAGCAAGTTGGAATGAAAGGTCCCTAGATACTTGTAGAGCGGCACGTCGAGAAAATCCGCCGCGGCCCGAGCCGCCGCCATGGAGACTCCCAGGATGGCGTTCGCCCCGAGTTTGCCTTTATTCTCGGTGCCGTCCAGTTCGATCATGGTCCGGTCAATATCGACCTGATCTTGAGCGTCGAGACCTTCGATCTCCGGAGCGATGACGTTGTTTACGTTTTCGACCGCTTTGAGAACCCCTTTCCCCAAGTAGCGGCTTTTGTCGTCGTCCCGAAGCTCCACCGCTTCATGTTCGCCCGTAGAAGCACCGGAAGGAACTGCCGCCCGGCCTCTGGAACCGTCTTCCAGAAATATTTCTACTTCTACCGTAGGATTCCCTCGGGAATCTAGGATTTCACGGGCTTCCACATATTCAATGATGCTCATGATTGCCTCCATAATTAAGTATATATTGTTATTTTCTCTAATTTAAGCCCTTAGGTCAAGGCTTTTCACAAATCTTTATAATATTTCTGAGTTGGGAAGTTGAAGCCGAAGCTAGAGCCGAACGTCTTCGTCTTCTAAGTGATGATAGCGATGTTGGATTTCCCGGATTTCCACTTCGAGTTTATCGATTTCCCGGCCCGCGGCGGCAATGTGGGCCTCAATGACCCCGGCGTTTTCCGGCGGAACGAAAAGATTATCCCGCAGATGCTTCGCGTCCTGCCTGCGGTACTGGTCAAGCAGGTTTTTGCGCTCCTTTAGGTACTCGGAAAGACGGGCTATCCGGGCGTCCCAAGCCTTGACGAGGCCGGCTTCGGGTTTTTTAGTGATCCGCCGTTTATCGCCTATACCGGATGTTTCAAGCTCGTATTCGACATCATCCGCGATGAGACTGAAGGTTTTCTCGCTTTTTCTGATTCGGGCTTCCCGGCAGAGGGTGAACAGCGTTTGCAGATCCATGCTTCTGCCGTTCACTTCCATGCCGAATCCGGACCCGCCTTGTTTATACAGATAACCGGCGGACAAGGTTTGCCGAGAGTAAAGCCGTACCGAAGCGGATTCTTCCTTTAATTGATGAAAATCCTGCTGTTTTATGTACTCATAACCAAAACGATAGTAGGTATTCGAGTACAGCGTCGGCCCGGTCCCTCGGGTATCTTGGATGGTTCGGGTTGCGCCGGTAATTTCGGATTGCAGTTCCTTCAGCTCTTCCCGAAACCCATCCCCGTCGAAGCCGCCGGTGTAGCCGTATTTTTCCACCATGTCCCGAACAAACTCGGCGGTTTTAGCAATTTCTTCCTTGTCTGACCAAAGGCAATGGCTTATCAAGAAACAGTCCATTAGGTCGACGGCTTTTCTGTCATTGAAGAATGCGGAGGTCCGGAGGAGATGGACTATTTTCCGCCATCGGCGGTCGGAGACATACCCGGTATACTGAGTCTTGATCAAAGCGATGAGGTCGAGAATGGAATCCGGAAGAGCGATGCAGTTAATTGCGGCCTTCCAGCGTTGATACTCTGGATTGGTGATTTTGTTTTTGGGGCTGACCGGGTCCGAGAGCGGGGCTTGGGATGGTCCGGCGATCATGGCCTTAAAGGTTTCGATATTCTCGATGCCTTTGACCGGAATCCGCAGAAGAAACCGGTCCCACAACGCCTCAAGTCCCTGGCCTTTTGCGGGGAGTTCGTTTGACGCGGCGATGATCGCCCGTAAAGGTACGCGGATTTCCTGTTCTCCATTCCGGTAGATTTTTTCGTTGAGGATCGTGAGGAGAGCGTTTTGGATGGACGGACCCGCTTTCCAGATTTCGTCCAGAAATGCCACGGACGCTCCCGGCAAGTACCGGGCGGTGATTCGCTCGTATTTATCTTCGTCTTTAAGTTTAGAGATCGACAGGGGACCGAAAATTTCGTCGGGAGTGCTGAATTGGCTCATTAGGTATTCAAAGGCGGACCCATTTTTAAAGGCGAATTTGAGCCTCCGGGCGATGAGACTTTTAGCGACTCCCGGGGGACCCAGCAGAAACACGCTTTCCCCGGACAAGGAAGCGAGCAGAGCCAAAGCCGCGATTCCTTCTTTTTCATATAGTCCCTCGCACAGCTCTTGGAGGAGGGACCGTATTTTTGCTTTTGCCATTTTTTTTAGTTTTTTCTAAAAAAGCCGGCCTTTTTTTTACTGTTTGAAAGCCGATACTTGGCTTTGGGCTTCATCAATGATTTTTTGGAATCCTGCATCGTTGAGGTCTTGGATCAGAGCGGGTATGGCTATGTCCGGGTCCGACGCTCCGGTGAGGAGTTCGTTTTTATATTTATCGTATACCGCTTTACAGCTTGCGATTTCGTTGATTACATTTTTGTTATCGAACACGAATCCCAAAAGGATGGAGGGAGTAGCTTCTTCGTTTTGCCGGCGCACTTGGTCCCAGGTATCTTCGGGGTCTCCTTCGACGTTTGACATGGTGAAAAACGTCCCCTGCTGGTATCGGGCGAGATTCCACTGGTCTGCGGTGAGAAGTTTCACCATATTGGGACTGATATAGGAAAAATTCACTCCTTCAATGCCGAAAGCCATCATATCCCGCAGTTTATGATCGATGTTGACCAGCTCGATGAGTTTAAGGGATTCTTTTTTATACTTCGAGTTGGCGCTGATCGCGTTCATGGACCCCTGAATTGCGTCGGTGGAATAAGAGGGACCGAAAACCTTTTCGAGAACGTACTTTTCGACGCCGTTATTAACCTGCCAAGTGGAAACCGCCGCGGGCCAGCCGATAGCGGTAAAAAACGGAAGCTGTTTCGGCGGTTCCAGCGTGACCGGCGCGTCCGGAGTGATCAGGCCGTCTAAGTACCATCGGTGGAGGTATCGAAGTTTTTCCTGCACATCCGGCTGTTCGAACACGCTCACCACCTTTGCAATCGAGTCATGCAAAGCGACGCCGATAGGAGGCAGGTTGGCGGTCATGGAATCGTAGTTATCCGCGTAGACCATGTCGAAGAGACTGCCCTGACTCAACGGGAGGGGGTAAAACCGGCCGCCTTCGCCCTGTTTGATCGCCCGCAGAGCGGCGTCCAATTCCGGGAAGCTATGCACTTTTGTGATGTCGATGCCGTATTTCTGCACATACTTATCATCCCACACGAAAAAACGGGTTTTCGATGAATCCTTGTAAGTTGGGACCGCGTAGATTTTGCCGTTGATGCGGACTCCGTCCCAGAGCATATCGGGAATCGCGCTTTTCAAGGCCGGCGCGTCCGCGGTCAGCATATCGGTAAGGTCCGCGTACGCCCCGAGGCGCACAAAATTGTTGTAATCGCCCAAATCGATAAACATAATATCGAAATATTCCCCGGAATTGACGATAGTCCGCATCCGCTGACTCGCTTCAGCCCAGCCCGCGATTTTAATATCCAGCCGGGCACCGATTTTCGGTTCGATATACTCGTTTATCGCCTTGAGTCCATCCCGCAGATTAGAAGGGGTACTGCCGTAAAACCACCACGTTAACGTAGGAACGCTGGATTCCGGAGCCTTTTTGCCTTCACACGCAGTAAAAATAGCGCAAACCGCTAAAATACAATAAATCTTTTTCATGATCCGAGTTTACTCAAAAAAAAATAAAATTACTATACTGATTTAGAGAAAATTTTAGCTAGGGGCCGAAACCTTCCGGCAAATTTAGGCATCCTTATCCTTTTTTTTCCGTTTGAATACTTTATAAAACAAAAGCAGAAATTGATAACCCATAAAAGAAAAGATTCTGAAAAAACGGAAAGGATTTTCAAAACAGTAGCCTATCCACTCAAGACCATGGTCAAAAGCGTAGCGGGATGGATGTTTTTTATGTTCCGCGAAAATATCGTACATATCACTGCACCACAGGCGCAAGCCCCGGGGGAGAGTACCGTCGTGTTTGGCTATCCACTGTTCTTCTCCGGCGACGCCTTTGCCTACCAGCAGAAGCGTAGGAGATGCTTTTCGTATCGCTTCGATGATGATTCCTTCTTCCTGCTTTTTGAAGGATCCGGCGTAGCGTCCTACGATATGAAGGCCCGGAAAGGTTTCCCGGATATTTTTTTCGGTTTTTTTGAGGGTTCGCAGTTTTCCGCCCAGAAGATATACCGAATATTCCCGGGCTTCCAGGATGGTAAGAAGGGTGATCACAAAATCGAAGGGCATATACCGGATCGTCGGTTTGCCGGTTAAAAACCGGAGGCCCTGCCCGAGGCTCTTTGAGATGGGAATGACCAGGGACGCGTTGAGAATAAAGTTTCTATATTCTTTATTACTCCGGGCTCTCAGGAGGTCCCAAATAGAAAGGAGGACGATGTTTTTTCCTTCTTTTGAATTCACGAGATCAAAAACAATTTCTTCCAGTTGTTCCGGAGGGATGGTGTCGATGGGAACTTTCAAGAGTTCCAGCCGTTCCCGGGGAATTTGATTTTCGGGGGTTACGGGATTTTCAAGGTCCACAATTCGCGCTCCAAAAGTATGATGCGGACCGTTGCCGCGGCGGCCATCGCGGCGGTTTCGGTCCGTAATATGGTTGTTCCCGCCGTGAGGGCTTTGAATCCTGCGGCGAGGAATCTGCTTGTTTCCCCGGGGGAGAAGCCTCCTTCGGGACCCACGGCTTCCGCCACGGCCCCGGGGTTTCCGGCCAGACATCCATGAAACCCTGATCCGGCGGGTTCAAGGGGGACTTGGTGCAGGAGAAGTCCCAGGGCGTTGGAGTATCGGCCGGCGATTTCATGCCATCGAGCGAGGAGGGCGTCCAGCGCGCAGGGCGGGGCAATGACCGTTTCGACCGGGGAGCCGCTTTGCTGACGGGCTTCCCGGATGATGCGGTTCCAGCGTTCGCTTTCCCTTTCGGTTTTTACCGGAGAGTATTCGCAGATGAATGGAACAATTTCGGCGATGCCGAGTTCCGCCGCCTGCCGGACGATGAGGTCCATTTTCGGCGGTTTCGGCATTCCCTGGAAGAGGAAGATCGGGACCTGCCCTGCCGGGGGGCTTGAGCTGGCCGGGGGCGGCGTGCAGATGGCGATGATGCAGTCAGCTTCGACGGATCTTACTCGGAGCTGTACGGTTTCCCCGGTGGGCAGTCTGCCGGGGAAAACCGCGCCGGGTTTGATGCGCCGTACGTGGGCTAGGTAGTGGAAATCCTTCCCGGACAGCCGGATCATACCGGTATGATCCGGCGGGTTAGGCAGGATAAATTGTTTCATGGGCTATGACGCTAGGGGCATCCCTTCCATGTTGGCTTCTTCCTGCAAGGTTTTCAGGGTTTTGGTGCTTTGCATCAGGGTTTTATAGGTTCCGCTTTGGATGATTTTTATCCCTTCCTGAAGCTGAACGTCGTATTCCAAGTCGTAGACCGGGGCTATAGAGGTCCGGTTTAGCTCGTCCCGGATGAGCCGTCTGAGCAGAGCGGCGTCGAGCTGGTATTCCCGATTGAGCTGGCCTGCGAAGGCTTGGATGTCGGCCGGGGTGGCTTTTGGGTTTGCCGCGGCGAAGGTGGGAATTCGGTTTGCGGTGATCAGGGCTTTTAGTTTTTCCGCGTCCTTATCGGTAAATTCCGGGAATTTGACCTCCCGATCCGGGGGAATGCCGATTTTATCGATATTGACATCGCTTGGGGTGTAGTACCGAGCGATAGTGAGCTTGAAGCCGGACTTGTCAAGCGGGAAAACCTGCTGGACCGAACCTTTACCGAAGGACTTTTCTCCCACCAGATACGCCCGTCCCCGATCCTTGAGCGCGCCGGCGACAATTTCCGACGCCGATGCAGACCCCCGGTTGATAAGCACGATCACCGGCATATCCGCCGGGACGACAGAACTGCGAGTGGCGTTAAACACGGCGTTTTCGTCGGGAATCCGGGATTTTGTGGAAACCACCATGCCTCCGTCGAGAAAAAGGTCGCTTATATCTACGGCGGCTTGCAAAAGTCCCCCCGGGTTATTGCGCAAATCGAGGATAAGCCCCCGGTAGTTACGGGCTTTGAATTCCGCGAGAGCGTCTTTGGCCCGGTCTACGGTTCTGGGGGTGAATTGGATGAGCTTTAAGTAGCCGATATTTTCGATCATGGCGGATTTGACGGTCGGCACGTCGATAATTGCCCTTGTGAGGGTGACCGGGAATTCGAGTTTGTCCCCCCGGCGGATGAGGAGCTTGACATCCGCGCCCGGCGCGCCCCGGAGCCGGGCCAGGACGTCGTCCATGCTGAGGGCGTCGGTGGGTTCGCCGTTTATCTGGATAATGAGGTCCCCGGGGTTGATGCCCGCCCGCCAGCCCGGGGTGTCTTCAATCGGAGAAGCGACTTCTACGTATGCGGGTTTTCCGTTGACGTTTTCCCCGAGGGGCTTGGAAATGTAGAGGCCCACTCCCCCGAAACTCCCATGGGTGGTATCGGTCAAGTCCATCATTTCTTTTTCACCTAAAAACGAGGAATGGGGGTCTCCCAGAGCGTTAAGGAGTCCCGACATAGCCCCCTCATAGAGAGATTTGGGGTCCACGTCATCCACATAATGTTTTTGAATAAAATCGAAGACATTTTGCAGAATCGCGGTATACTGTCGGATTGTTTGACTCTTGGTTTGATCTCGGCCCTGGGCTTCCACCCGAGGCGCCCCGGCAAGGATAAACAAGACGCACAAAACCAAAGTAGCTCCTACCCACATCAACGATAAAGACGTTTTCGCCTTCCCTTTTGCGGTCCTAGGCGCGGACCCCTGGTTTTCATCAACCTTATCAGCTTGCTGAAGCTGATCCTCTACGTTGTTCACTTCTTTCATTGAAAATTTTCGTCATTTTTAAGCTCTAAGCTTTTAAAACCCTAGCCTTACAAAGATACAAAAGCCATCGGCTCCAAAACAACGGCGGGTACAAGCCCGACCTCCCTATAGAATGATATAAAAAGAATACAAAGCATACAGAAAATTGTCAAGCATACATCGGATTTCCTCCAGGTCAAAGGCGGCTTGACAAGCATAAAAAAGCCAAATATCCTTATCCTGAAGGAAAGTTAAAGAAAGAAAAAGAAAAAAAAAGAAAAAATGAAGGAAGAAAAAAGAAGAAATATGAAAGGAATGATGAAAGGGGCTTATCTCCCTGGAAATAGCACGGTTATTTTGAAGGAAGTCCCGATCCCTGCGCCGGGTCCTGGGCAGGTGTTGGTGAAAATGAAGAGTTCCACAATTTGCGGAAGCGATATTAGAGCGATTTATCGGGAGCATATCGGCAAAGGACCGGAAGGTTACCAAAACGTCATCGCCGGGCATGAACCCTGCGGACAAGTCGTCGAGGAAGGTCCGGGGGTAAAACGTTTTAAAACCGGCTCCCGGGTGATTGTCTATCACATTTCCGGATGCGGGGTCTGCCATGACTGCCGTATGGGGTATATGATCTCCTGTTCGTCTCCCTATCGGGCGGCCTATGGCTGGCAGAGGGACGGCGGCATGGCAGAGTATATTCTCTGCGACGAAAAGGACCTCGTCGAACTTCCCGACTCCCTCACCTATACCGACGGCGCGCAAGTGGCCTGCGGTTTCGGTACGGTATACGAAGCTATTCAAAAAATCGGGGTTAGCGGCAACGATTCGGTTTTGGTTGTGGGGTTGGGGCCTGTCGGGTTGGCCGCGCTGATGCTCTGCCGCAAATGCGGGGCCCAAAAACTCTACGGCATTGAGGGCAACCCTTACCGCATCGACCTGGCGAAAAGACTGAACCTCGCGGATGAAATTCTCCTCCCCGGGGATTCCAACGTCCGGGACATAAAAGACCTTACCGGAGGGCGCGGAGTCGAGCGGGCCCTGGACGCCTCGGCAAGCGAAGCCGGCCGGGCCGTAGCCATCCGGGGGACTCGGCAGTGGGGAAAAATCGCCTTTGTCGGCGAAGGCGGAAGGGCCGCCTTCAATCCCAGTCCTGACATCATCCACGATCAGAAAAGTATATACGGCAGTTGGGTCACGAGCATCTGGCTCATGGAAAATTTGGTGGAGGAACTTGTCCGCTGGAACCTGCACCCCGAAACGCTGGTCACCCACCGGTTTCCTCTGGAAAAAGCCGAGGCCGCCTACAAACTCATGGCCGAAGGCTCCTGCGGCAAAGTCGCAGTCTGCTTTGACGAAGAATTAACGTAACGTTCCGGTTGTAGCGACCGTTTTGACCGCCGCGATAAAGAAACCGAGTAGCGGTTTCAGCGGCGGGCAAAATGTGCCGGAGAAAAACCGCACACTTGTGCCTGTGGTACTTGTGCCTGTGGTACTTGTGCTCAGTGCCGACTGCGGTTTTTCGTAGGCCAAGCCGCCGTATTGCTTTATAACGGCTTTAATTGCATTGACGGCTATAATGGCGTTTATCCGCTTTCATATATGCGGCGGTTTAGAAAACTGATTGAACCGGAATTTCTTGTAAATAAATCCGCGATGGAATATTTTGACTCCTGGGGCGGAAGATGTTATATATATAATTCAGAGTTGTCTTATCAGCCGACTCGAAACAAAAACGCAAATGCCGTAAATCTCCATATAAACATGGAAATTTTTACCCATGATTTTAACGGAAAGTATATTATCTCGCGCGCGGAAATAAAAAACGCGAAGACTTTGGGGGTTAGTCTTGTTGGCGTATTTACCGATCCGGACAGTATTTATACTATCTTTGTGTACGAGAACAATAATACATAGCAGGAATGTCAACACCGAGGAAGAATATCATGAGGAAAAATAACGCAAAAATAGGTTTTAATCTCATAAAGAGGATCGCAGGAGTGCTGGATACCAAATTTGCCTAGCGTATACGAAGCAGTGCTATGTTGTATATAGCATTAACCATGCGGACTGATACCTCAACGGATGGGATATCGTCCTGCTTATCGGATGGCGTTGTATGCTTGCGGCTCCGTTCTTTTTGCGCTAGAATAGCGTATGAACCTTGAGATTATTTATTTCAAGCATGGCGTTAGTCCATCAGACATCATCCTCTGGGCGTTCAATACCGCAAAATATGACCGAAGAAGAAGCGGATTACGGGGATGAATATTTTACCGAGCATCTGCCCAAAGTTGACCCTTCAAAGGGCGGCGTTACAAGCCGTCAGAGTTTCCGCATAATCGGCGAACTGGCGCGGAAAGAGATTGCGTCGGCAGTCTAGCCGTCTCCGGCTGGTCCGCCTCGCGACAAGATACTCGCCCGGTAGCGGCGCGCCGTAAAGCGTCAGACATCCGATACAACGGTGTAACTCTTTATGGTATAAAGAATTAACCAAAAATCGCTAACGAGAGCGTTTACGGACAATTTTAAAATGAAAATTGCTTTTTCCGATGGCGAAACTCTTGACGTTTTTATATTTTTGATATAATGTTAATTATTTACCATGAGTCTTTTAACCAGTCAGCAGATAACGGCATACTATGAACGGTATAAATCTACAGAGCTAACCTTTACGAAAGAGATAATCGAGGTTACCGGGCTTATAACCAAACAGGTATGCGTACGATGTATGGGCGAAATGATGCCCTGTCTCATCTATTCCTCTTCTTTTGAAGGGGCGAAAATAGTCGTTAATACAAAATCCGGGCTGATTCAAAAATTGCAGGAAGCTCGGCAGGCGGCGGCTTTGAAGTTTTGCTTTAACGTTCCCGAATCGGATAATACGATTATCGTTATGGTCAACGCCCGATCCAAAGGCTCCGCGCCCTACGGAGGCTCTAAAGATATGATTCTCGTATATCTCCAGTACCTCCAGCGTCCGCCGGACGATCTTATCGTGACTATGGGCAGAATTCTCGACGCCAACGCAAACGCCGTTCAACGGCGGGGAGAACTCATCGCCATATCTCCAGATACTCAGCGGAAATTGCATATCTTATCTCCGAACGTGGAGATTTTGATTCAAGGCGTACCTCGGCAATGTATCTTACGGGACATCTCGTTTTCCGGCGCAAAAGTCGTTATTATGGGTCTCGCCAAATTCCTTGAAGAGCGGGAAGTGGCGTTGACCATTGATTTTGAGGACCCGGCGAGCAGTTTTTCCCTTAAAGGACGATTCGTCCGCTCGGAAATCGTAGAGGGACGGCGAGAGCTATTGGCTATGGTTATAGCCTTTGACGAAGCCTTAATCCCTATCGGCTATAAAATCCGCATCAATAATTATATCAGTCAAATCCGGGGAGATCGAGGCCCGGAACAGGAGCTGTGAAGCAATGCAGACTCGTAGTCCAAACCGTATCGTATTTTTATCGGTTCCCGAATCCTTACGGGGAGAACTTGCGGACCTCAAAGACCCGGACTCCGGCGATCCCTTTGTTATTGATCCGGCGATCCCTATTCCCGTCGCCTTAGAGCCGGGAGCGGCGAATCTTGATATAGAACATCTCTCGTGGGAGATGATCCTCTCCGGTATGATACGAGTGGTCATGGATAACCCAGACGACGAGGACGCGCCCTATTACCGGCGTTTTGTGCGCGCGGTAAAACCGAATATTCTAATCGAATTCTCTCAAGCCGCGGTTATCAAAACAAAAAACGGCGATTATGACATGGCTCTGGAGATTGCCGACGCCTTAACAGGTCTTTTTCCTCGGCTGGCGGCGGCGGCATTCAACCGCGCGTTTATTTTGGAGGAACAGGCAAACGCTCTGGAACAAAGCGGACAAGAAGCGGAAGCCGACGCAGGGTACGATACCGCGCTTCATGCCTATCAAAAAGCCCTTGCTTTGCCCCTGTCTTTTCCGCCCGGATTGTTTAACGCGGGTTTCTTCTATATGAAACGCCGGAATTACGATCTTTCGCTGAAATGCTTCCGGGCGTATCTGAACACGCCCCCGTCGGAGGAATTCCCTGAAGACCCGTTTAAACGGGAACAGACCCGGCGCATACTTGAAGAAATAGAAAAACACAGCCTAACCGACGCGGATTTCCGAGACGCCTACGATCATATCCGCCGGGGAGAAGCCGAGCAGGGACTGAAAAAAATACGCCGGTTTTTGGAAGGTCATTCCGGCGTATGGAACGGCTGGTTTGTCTTGGGGTGGGCTTTGCGGAAACTCGGTCGTTGGGAAGACGGCGCGGCCGCCTTCAGAAAAGCTGTCGAACTCGGCGGCGGAAACAGCGACACTCGGAACGAACTGGCGATTTGCCTCATGGAGCTTGGCGACTTTAAGGGAGCGAGGAAAGAATTGGAAATATGCCTGCGCCAAGAGCCGGACAATGTGAAAATTATTTCCAATCTGGGCGTATTAGCTCTTAAAAGCGGCGACGACCATGAAGCCGCAAGGTTTTTCCGTACCGCATTGGAACTGGAACCTCAAGATCCGGTTGCCCGTGAATATTTTAATCGGAATCCGGCGCATATATAAATCCGCGCTCGCGGCGCGGATTCAAATCTTATAAGCTCTTAATTTTCTGATTATATAACCGTTTCAGAAAGATTACGCAGAGCGTAAGGGATACAACTTCCGCTATGGGAAACGACCACCAGACCGCATTAACATCGCCTAAAAAGGATAACAGCCACGCCGCGGGGAGCAGAATAACGAGCTGTCTGCACGTTGAGATAACAAGGCTTTCTGTGCCGCTTCCCATTGCCTGAAACACCGACAGTCCGATGATGCAGAAACCGGCGAACACAAAAATAAGGCTGATAATCCGCATTGCAGGTACGCCGATTGCCAGCATATTTTCGCCGGCGCTGAACAGGAGAAGCATTTTATCAGGAAAGAGCTGAAACAGCAAAAGTCCGAACAGCATAATGCCTCCTGCATAGAGCATACTGAGTTTGATAGTTTTAGTGATTCTGTTTTTATTCCGCGCGCCGTAGTTGAACGCAATGATAGGAACCATCGCGTTGTTAAGCCCGAAAACGGGCATAAAGAGGAAACTCTGAAGTCTGAAAAATACGCCGAATACCGCGGTAGCCGTCGCGGTGAAGGACAGCAGAATCTGATTTATACCGTAGAACATAATCGAACCGGCGATCTGCATGAGTATCGACGATACTCCGACAGCGTAAATAGTTTTGATTATCCATCCGTCAGGAGTAAAACCTTTGAAGGATAGGGCTATCTCTTTATTTCGGCTCAGGTTAAGGTAAAAGCCGACTAAACAAGCGGCGGTTTGTCCGATAACCGTCGCTATTGCCGCGCCTTTTACGCCGAGCGCGGGAAAACCGAACATTCCAAAAATCATAATCGGGTCTAAGACGACGTTTATGATCGCGCCGGTAAGCTGAGAAATCATAGCGTAGAAGGTCTTTCCAGTTGAGGCAAGCAGACGTTCAAGCGTAACTTGGGTAAATATGGATACGGAAAAAACGCAGACCACAAACATATAGTCTTTGCCCATGAGTACGATCTCTTCGATGTCCGTTTGTATCCGAAAGTATTGTTCCGATAGAAGCAGTCCAACCGCCGTGAATACTCCGGCGCTTATCCATACCAGAAAAAAGCCGTTGACCGCGGTTTTATTGACCCGCTCGAAATTCCGTTCTCCGAGGCTTCTCGAAAGCAGAGCGTTGACGCCGACGCCGGTTCCGACGGCGATGCCGATCATAATATTCTGAATCGGAAACGCCAGCGTTACTGCGTTCAAAGCGTTTTCGCCGATTTTTGCGACAAAGATACTGTCTACAATGTTGTAAAGGGCTTGCACCATCATGGACAGCATCATAGGGATTGACATTGAGAGCAACAGCCGGTTTATCGGCAAAGTCCCCATAACATTTTCTTTCGGCAGGTCGGTTTCCCGTGACGATTTCATAATATACGTTAAAACATCTCCTTGCTTACGCGCTAGATTTCCGCGCTTACCGCCTCGCAGACGCTGAAAACGCTGACCCGCCAGCCTCCGGCGGTAAGGCACGGGATAAAATAATAATATTCTCTCTCTATTATAAATACTTTCTATGCCAGCGTCAAGCGTCCGATGGGAGATGCTGAAGTATTGGGATCAGGATCAGTCGCCGATTTTTAAAAAACCGGTATTATTCTTGATAAATCTTTGCAGATTCCTATTGTAGCCGGAGATGTCCTTTCTTGGAAAAAAAAGACAAGAAAAAAATCTAATCTATCTGTTTTTACTAAGAATATCCGTCTCTATCTGTTTTTTATAGAAGCCTTTTCCACCGTAGACCGGGACAACCTTCTATAGATGCTTCATCAGTCATTACCGTTTGGCGGAGGCTAAGGCTTGTTCGGCGGCTTCCATGAACTGATTATAGGCGATAGTCGCGCCGCTTACCGCTTCAACCGCGTCGAGTCTGCCTGATTCGGCGTACTGCTCCGCGTACCGCTTCATCGCGCGGACGGCGAGCTGGGCTTTTTCGTAAAAATCGGCGTT
>JAIRPY010000010.1 GCA_031256905.1 Spirochaetaceae bacterium | reverse complement strand
TCCAGCAGATGGTCGTTTACCATTCCTACAGCCTGCATGAAAGCGTAAACAATGGTTGGTCCTACGAAGGAAAAGCCCCGGTTTTTCAGTTCCCTGGAAATCCGGGCGGAAAGTTCGGTAGACGCCGGAATTTCCGCGAGGGTTTTGTAGCGGTGAATAATCGGTTTGCCGTCTACCCAGTCCCAAAGCCATGAAGAGAAGCCGGGACCTTCCATTAAAGCGAGGTATCCCCGGGCGTTCTCTATGGCCGAAAGAATCTTCCGTTTGTTGCGGATAATGCCCGCATCGCCCATAAGCCGGGCCACGTCTTTCTCGCCGTACCCGGCGATTTTTTCCGGATCCAGGCCGCTGAAAGCATCCCGATACCCCGGCCGACGCTTCAAAATCGTAATCCAAGAAAGCCCGGCCTGCGCGCCATCCAAAATCAGCACCTCAAATAATTTTTGATCCTCGGTAACCGGAAGACCCCACTCTTCATCATGGTAATTTATATAGGCCGCATCGCCCAAACACCAAGGACATCGAATCCGTTCCATATTTTCCTTATTTTTTCCTTATTTTCGCTTGCCTATCTTACCCGGATTTTACGAAATTTGAAAAGCGGTTATTTCATCAATACCATGAGAAGAGCGATGTCCCCCTGCCGGACTCCCGGAATCCGGGCGGCCTGCCCCAGCGTAAGGGGACGTACCGCCGCCAGCTTCTCCCGGGCCTCCGCGGAAAGCCCGGTAATCCCCGGATAATCCAGAGACGCCGGCAACTTTACCGCATCCAGCTTGGCGTTTCGGGCGGCGAGACGGGTCTCTTTTTCAATATACCCAGCATAACGGAGGTCCAAAATCGTCCGCTCAAGCCATTCCTGGGGGTAGTTCCGCAATTCCTCAATCTGAGCAAGGACATCATCCAAGGATATGCCGGGGTCCGTCACAGCCCGGTCGAAGGTAACCCCGACGTGCGCCGAAAGCCCGGGAGCCCCGGCAGAAACCCGCCGGGTTCCAAGCAATTCCCGAACCGCCTGCAAGCCCTGAGTCTTCGCTTGAAACCGTTCCCACCGAGCCTCATCCGCAAGCCCCAGGCTCCGCGCTTTAGGGGTAAGCCGGGTGTCTGCGGTATCATGCCGCAAAACCAGCCGATGTTCAGCCCGGCTGGTGAACATCCGATAAGGCTCCTTCGTCCCAAGAGTCGTCAAATCATCAATCAAAACCCCGATGTACGCCTCGGCCCGACCCAGCGCAAGAGGCGGCTCCCCCCGGAATTTCATCGCCGCATTGATGCCGGCCACAATACCCTGCGCGGCGGCTTCCTCATAGCCGGAACTTCCGTTTGTTTGACCCGCGGCAAAAAGCCCGGCTACCCGTTTTGATTCCAAAGTCGGATACAAATCCAGGGGGTCCAGATAATCGTACTCGACCGCATACCCGGGCCGGACCATTTCCGCTTCTTCCAAGCCGGGGATGCAGTGGATAAAAGCGATCTGCGCGTCTTCGGGAAGGGATGTGGACGCGCCGTTAAGGTACATTTCCTGGGTTCCCAGCCCTTCAGGTTCGACAAAGAGATGATGCCGGTCCCGATCCGGGAAGCGGACGACCTTATCTTCGATAGACGGGCAGTACCGGGGTCCCGCGCCGATAATCTTCCCGCCATAGAGGGGGGACCGATGGATATTCTTTCGGATAATAGTATGCGTTTCCGGAGTCGTGTAGGTAATCCAGCAGGGCAGAGAAGGGCGGTCGAGGCCGGGGCTGTCAAAGGAGAAGGGGCGCATAGGCTCTCCGTCTTGGCGTTCCAGCCGGGTGAAGTCGATGGTATTGCCGGCCAGCCGGGCGGGAGTGCCGGTTTTGAGTCTGCCCAAGGGGAATCCCCGGCGGCGCAGGTTTGTTCCCAGGCCGATGGCGGCGGGTTCCCCGAGTCTGCCCTGGGGGGCGTCGTATTCGCCGATGAAGATTTTGCCTTCCAGGAATGTTCCGGCGGTAAGAATCACCGCCGAGGCGGATATGCGGTGTCCCCGTTCGGTTAGGACGCCTTGGATGGTCTCGTTTACGATAATGAGGTCGATTACGGTATCCATGAATATCCCTAGACCCTTTTGGGTTTCGACCGCGGTTCTGGCGGCGGATTGATAGGCTTGTTTATCGGCCTGGGCTCGGGGGGCCTGCACTGCGGGTCCCCGGGAGCGGTTGAGGATCCGGTATTGGATCATAGTTTTATCGATGAGTTTGCCCATTTCGCCCCCGAGGGCGTCTATTTCCCGGACGAGGTTTCCTTTTGAAAGGCCCCCCACGGCCGGGTTGCAGGAAAGCGCGCCGATGCGGTCTGGGTTTTGGGTTATCAGCAGAGTCCTGCATCCGAGCCTGGCCCCGGCTAGGGACGCCTCGATGCCTGCGTGGCCCCCTCCGACTACAATACAGTCATAATCCATGAGGTTAGTCTAGCGCATTACGTCTTGGGATTAAAGGCGGATTCACAAAATAGATAAAAAAATCTGTTTTAAAAAATATACGCCTTGAAACGGCTATTCCTGAAAGGGTCCATTTCTTGACCAACCGGCGGGGTAATAGTATCTTTAGGGATAGGAGAAATATGCTTGCTATTACAAAACCAAGGATCTGCATTAAAACCAAGGAGCTGATTTAATTTTATGAATACAGAAAAGACCGAACCGCCCCAAAATATCATGGGGACTCAGCCGATAAACCGGCTGTTACTTTCCATGGCGATTCCGATGATGCTGTCCATGATGGTACAAGCGCTCTACAACATTGTGGATAGTATTTTTGTCGCTAAAATCGGCGAAAACGCGTTGAACGCAGTAACCCTGGCCTTTCCGGTGCAGAATATTATGATCGGCCTCGGCGTTGGAACCGGAGTCGGGATTAACGCGCTTTTGTCGAAAAGCCTCGGAGAACGCAACTTCGAACGGGTTAATAAGGCCGCGACGAACGGTTTCTTTCTCATCTGGATAAGCGCGGGAATCTTCGCGCTGGTGGGAATATTTCTTTCCGAAGGGTATTTCAGAATACAAACGGACATCGAAGAAATTATCCAAATGGGAAAAGAGTATCTGTTCGTGGTATGCGTTTTTTCGGTATCGATATTTACCCAAGTTACCCTTGAACGCCTGCTGGCCTCCACGGGCAAAACTTTTTACGCTATGGTGAGTCAGCTTGTGGGCGCGGTGATAAATATCATTTTAGACCCGATTATGATCTTCGGTTTATTTGGATTTCCCGAGCTGGGCGTTCTCGGCGCGGCGATAGCGACGGTTATCGGGCAGACCGGAGCGTGCGGGGTAGGATTTTATCTCAATCACCGCAGAAACAAAGAGATCCATCTTTCGTTCAAAGGTTTTAAACCTGACGGCTGGACGATCAAAAATATTTACGCGGTCGGCCTCTCGTCGATCCTGATGCAGGCGACCGGTTCGATTATGTTTTACGGCATCAACCAAATTCTGCTGTCTTTTACCGCGACGGCGACGGCGGTTTTCGGCGTGTTTTTCCGGTTACAGAGTTTTTTGTTTATGCCGGTTTTCGGGCTTAACAATGCGATGGTGCCGATTATTGCATTCAATTACGGCGCCCGCCGGCGAAGCCGAATCACAAAAACTATCCGGCTTAGTATGCTGTATGCCGGCGGAATTATGCTGTTCGGTTTTTTGCTGTTTCAGCTTTTCCCGGATAAAATGCTGTTTTTATTCAGCGCGGGAGAAAATATGCTGGCCCTCGGCATTCCGGCGATGCGGATTACCAGTCTGATCTTTTTGTTCGCCGGATTTTGTATTATCGGGCTTTCGGTATTTCAGGCTATGGGAAGCGGTACGGAAAGCCTTATTATCGCAATTTGCCGCCAGCTGGTTATTCTGCTCCCGGCGGCCTGGTTACTCTCTTTGTTAGGAGATGTGAACGCGGTCTGGTGGTCCTTTCCGATTGCGGAAGTTGTGTCCCTTATGCTTTGCGTCATTTTTTTACGGCGTTTGTACGTCCGCAAAATAAAGCCTCTGGCGTAACTTTTCAGCAAGAGCTTGACCAGAAAAGAAAAAAAAAGTTTACTGGCAGGAATGAAGGGTTTCATGCTGATTTGCCTTTTAAGCCTTGAGGCGGGGCTGTACGCCCAAACTTCCCCGGAGGTCCAGTCCGGGGCCTTTCCCCAATGGGCGAAAGATTTGCGCCGGGCTGAAATTGTGGCTTTCGGCTCTTTCCCTCTGACGATGCTTTTTGCGGGCCTCGCGGTGGATTCGTACCGGCTTTTTACCCATTCTATGGACTCCCAATACGCGCCTATTTTCGGCAGCGCGCCGAAAACCGAAGCCGAGCAAATCGCTATGATAAGCATCGCTGTAACCGGGTCTTTGTTGGTCGCCCTGGCGGATTTTATCATCCTTCAAATTAAACGGCATAAACAAAAGCAATCCCCATCCAGTCTGCCGGAGGGAACGCCGATTATCCTCCGCAGGCCGAATACTCCGTGAAATATGGCTTTTTTCTCCGGCAAGATTAACGAAATTCTGCCTTCCCCGATGCGGCTGGACCGGTACATTGGGGAATACCTCAAAATTCTGACCCGATCCCAAATTAAAGCAAGAGCTTTGACGGCCCGGGTTAACGGCGCATCGGTAAAACACTCCCGGCTGGTGAAAACCGGAGACTGCCTCGACCTCGCTTGGACGGACCCAGAACCTTCCAGGCTTATACCGGAGGACCTTCCTCTGCGGATCCTCTACGAAGATGAGGAGGTCGCGGTAATCGATAAAGCCCAAGGCATGGTGGTGCATCCCGGCCCGGGAAACTCCCGGGGAACCCTGGCCAACGCGTTGCTTTTCCGGCGGAAGGGCCTCTGCCCGGGAAACCCGGCAAGACCGGGCCTGGTCCATCGGCTTGACAAAGATACCTCCGGGGTCCTCATCGCGGCCTACACCGAAGAAGCTCTGCGATTCCTAGCAGAGCAGTTTAAAAACCGGGAGGTCCGCAAAACGTACCTGGCTATTGTGCGGGGCGCGCTCCCGAAGCCGGCCGGACGCATCGAAACCCGCATAGCCCGGGACCCCCGGGACCGAAAACGTTTTGCGGCAACCCCGGAAAAAGGCAAAATCGCGGTTACGCTGTACCGAGTCCTTCGCGCCGGGAAAAAGGAATCTTTGGTACTGCTCCGGCCCAAAACCGGCCGAACCCACCAACTGCGGGTACATATGCGGTATTTGGGGAATCCTATCGTCGGGGACCCGATCTACGGAAAGGATTCCGGCTGGACCCTTATGCTCCATGCCTTGGCTCTGACTTTACGGCTTCCGGACAGCCCGGAACCCCGAACCTTCACCGCTCCGGTTCCGGGCCGGTTCACGGAGTTCCTCCCCCGGCTTGATCGGAAGTGAGCAGTTTTTCGTTCACATTCCGGAGCCGCCCGGACAGCATTTCGATGACCTTCCGGTCCGCTTCGGTATTTTGTTTCAGCACTTCCTGAAAAAGTTCCGGAGGCATCACAAGAACCCGCAATTCCCCATGGGCTTTGATCGTCGCGCTCCGGCCTTCTTCGTTGAGATGCCCCATTTCGCCGAAAAAGTTTTTCGGCTGTATCAGAGCGACCATGGTCGCCTCTTCCAGATATACCCCGGCGGTCCCCCTGAGAATGTAGTACACTTCCCGGCTCAGGTCCCCTTTGCGGAACAGCACATCCCCATCGGCGTATACCTGAAGGTATTTTTTCAAAGTTCCAACGGTAGAAAGAAAAAATCGGCGGTCAAAAGAAGGTTTTGTCTGTCCGGCATCGCTTTTGATGAATCGGGCTAGAAGCAAAGGATCAAAAAAATGAATGATAAAGGTTAATTCTCCGCCTAGAAAAAAAAAGGTGAAAAAAAAGTAGACATCCGCCAGCAGAATAATCAGATTTCCCAAGGTCCCATAGATAATATTATACTTTGCCGGATTAAAAATAAACCGGGATCCCGCAAAAATCAGGACGTCGCAGATAAGACAAAAGACCGTGCCTCCGGCCGCGGCCTTTCGTTTCGGCGGGACCTCCGGGGTAAAAAGGTACGCGCCGAATATCAAAAGCCCCAGGGACCCCAACATAACAGCCGAAGAAAGAATTTTAACGAATCCCAAGAGTCCCGCCGGGAAAATTCCCATAACTTGATACATGAGTAACGCGGATTCGGAACTTAAAACCACAATAAAGGTAAAAAGAATAATAGCCGTTTCAAGGACCGCCGGGACCATCATTTTTTTGAGGGGATTCGGCTTATCCCCGGGAGGAAAGATAATGCCCAACCCTCGTTGCAGAGACAAAGCGAATACCCGGGCCGTCCAAAGAAGCCCGGCTATGGAAACGAGGCCCCCAAAGCCGGGCTTGGAGGCGCCGAAAAAAACGGAGCTTAGTTCCCGCATATCGAAGGCGTTACCGAGAAGCCCCATCTGCCCGATAAGCGTAGCCGCGGTTTCCGGGGATGATTCAAGCACCTTCGACACAAAAAAGGACACAATAAGCAAAGCCGGCGCCGCGGAAAAGAGAAAACCGTAAGCTCCCGCGGCCGCATGATTGGCCAACCCGTTTTTGTTAAACAATTCTATGGTTATCAGAGCGCATTGGATGACGCTTTCGATTCCCGGTCTGAGCTTTTTTTTTATCTTTTCTAAAATACTCTGTTTCATACTTTAAAAAGACTAGCACATTGTTCTCTAAAAGTTAAACCCCCCGGGCGGGCCCGGCGGGGCTTGATAAAAATGCGGGAATTCTGTATTACTAGGCTATGCGTGTTGTAAAATTCGGGGGTACGTCCTTGGGGTCTGTGGAAGCTCTCGGCAAAGTTATCGAGATTCTCAAACATAAAAAAGGAGTACAGGTGGCGGTGGCCTCGGCCTTTTCGGGCATGACTGACAGCCTGATAGCCGCCGCCCATAAAGCTCAGTCCCAGGACCCCAGGTATGACGATATGCTCCAGTCTATGCAGGATCGGCACCTTCAAGCCGGGGCGCATTTTCTTCAAGGGGAAGACTTTCATGACGCCCAAAGGGGCATCGAAGCCGGGTTTAAGGACCTGGGGGGTATTTTGGCTAGTGTGAAAACTTTGGGGGAACTTTCGCCCCGAAGTCTTGACCGGATTATGAGTTTCGGAGAAGAGCTTTCGGCGTCCCTTTTGGCGCGGATTCTCAATGCCGGGGGGGTTCGGGCGGAATATCTGGACGCCAAAAAGCTCGTTAGAACGAACGATGCCTTCGGGAAAGCCAAGTATCAGCAGGAGGAAACTTTTTCGCGCATCCAAGAATTTTTCCAATCCCGGAAAAATACGGGGCTTATCTACTGCGTCCCGGGTTTTATCGGCGCCGCCCGGGACGGCGCGGTAACGACTCTGGGCAGAGGCGGTTCGGACCTTACCGCGGCGATTTTCGGCGCGGCTTTACAGGCGGAAGAAATCGAAATCTGGACCGATGTGGACGGCGTCATGACCGCCGACCCCCGGCTTGTCAAGAACGCTTTTACAATTAACGAACTTTCTTACGTTGAAGCGATGGAACTTTCTTATTTCGGGGCGAAAGTGCTGTACGCGCCGACGATTGAACCGGCTATGGAAGGCCCTATTCCTTTACGCATCCTCAACACCTTTAATCCGGCGGGACCGGGGACCCGCATTACCGGGTACGCTGAACCCGGGGCCTACCCGATTCGGGGGATCAGTTCGATGCCGAATGTGGCTTTGGCGCGAATTCAGGGGTCCGGCATGGTGGGGGTGGCGGGTTTTTCGTCCCGGCTGTTCGGCGCGCTGTCCCGGCAGGGCATAAACGTGATTCTCATTACCCAGAGTTCCAGCGAGTATTCGATCTGTTTCGCCATTCTTCCCGAAGACGCCGAAAAAGCGGAAGCCGCGATTTCCAAAGAATTTTTCTTGGAAATTCAAACCGGCGAGATTGACCAACCGATTATCGAGGGGAATTTCGCGATTCTCGCGGTGGTGGGTTCTCAGATGAAGCGAAGTCCGGGGGTTTCGGGCCGAGTGTTCCATGCCTTGGGACGGAACGGCATCAACATCGTGGCGATCGCGCAGGGCTCTTCGGAGCTGAACATCTCCGCGGTCCTTGCCCGGCCCGACGAAGCTAAGGCGGTAAATGCGGTGCATGAAGCCTTTTTCCTTGCCGGAGTCCGGTCGGTGAATCTCTTTCTTGCCGGCACCGGCTTAATCGGCGGGACCCTGCTGGATCAACTCTCGGATCACCGAGAATCCCTTGAAAAAGAGCATCAAGTGCGGATAAACCTGGCAGGAGTGGCGAATTCCCGGTACATGGCTTTCGATCCCCAAGGGCTGGATCCGCAGAAAGCGAAGACTCTGCTCAAAAGCGAGGTCCTTCAGCCCGGGGCGCAAGCTTTTTCTCTTTCGGCCTTTCTGGAGGGGATGCGGGCTCTGAATCTCCCGAACACCGCCTTTTGCGACTGCACCGCCGACGACTTGCTTGCGGCTCAGTACGGGGCGATTTTGGAATCTTCTATACCTATCGTTACGCCGAATAAACGCGCTAATTCCGGGTCCCTTGAGTATTACCGAAAACTCACAGGCCTAGCTAAAACGCGAGGTATTCCGTATTTGTACGAAGTGACCGTCTGCGCCGGACTGCCTGTGATTTCCACTCTGCGGGACCTTTTTTTGTCCGGAGACAAGGTCCGGCGAATCGAGGCGGTAGTGTCCGGCACATTGAGTTATATTTTCAACAATTACGATGGAAAAAAGCCCTTTTCCGCGCTGGTTCGGGAAGCTCACGCCAAAGGCTACACCGAACCGGATCCAAGGGATGACCTAAATGCGATGGACGCGGCTCGAAAAGCCTTGATTCTTGCCCGGGAATGCGGAATGCCCTTGGAATTCGATTCCGTTGAGATAGAGCCTCTCCTGCCGAAAGCGTGCTTTGACGCCCCCAGTGTGCCTGCTTTTTTCGCCGAGTTGGAAAAAGCGGATGCCGGCTTCGAGGAACGGCGTTCTGCGGCGGTTAGAGAAGGAAAGGCTCTGCGGTACATCGCGGTTATCGAAGCCGGCCGGGCCCGGCTTTCTCTGCGGGCGGAACCGGCGGAAAGTCCCTTCCGGAATTTGGTTGATGCCGACAATATGGTAGTCATTCGGTCTGATCGGTACTCTACGCTTCCCATGGTGATAAAAGGACCCGGCGCAGGCGCGCAGGTTACAGCCGGCGGAGTTTTAGCGGATATCGTACGCATCGCCCGGACCCTCGTGTAATTGTCCGCCACCTGCGCTCGGGTGGCTTGTGACCGCTTGATTTAATCGTCAAGCCAAGTTATTTAAATCAGGGACAAACTTACAGAGCCGGAGGTTGCGTCCCCGGCAAAAGATGTAGAAGAACTTTATCCGCTGATAAAACTATATCCGAACATCCAGTCTAAAAAAGAAGGGTTGGAGAATCTAAGAAACAGTTCTTTATATTGGTTTACGATGCTTCCCGGGTTCTCGAGCAACTTAGCGCAGTTCTTGCTGGACTTTAGGGCGCGGAAGCTGAAGGGTTCGGTTTCCGGCGGGGCCGGAAGCGGTAGTGAAAGTCACGGATCAGTTAGCCGCTCTGTATAGCTATTCGGACCAAGGGCTGAAAAATATTCCCGGACCGCCCGTGCAGATACTCGATTCTGGTAAAGCTGAAAAAAAAATTACAGAAGAAGAAAGTATTTTCGTTCTTTCAGACGAAAAGGCTAAAGTTAAAAAAAAGTAATACAAGCGGGATGCCAAAGGACGCTTTACTAAGGTAGACAGTTCTACTGCGAAGAACCCGGCAACCGCGAAGGACCTCTGGCAATACTTCTTATTCGCTGACGCCAGTAAAGATAATTTCAGCCGGGAAATCGTCAAAGAAATACCTGAAGCCGAATATAGCCGAAAAGCGATATTGAAACTGGGTATAAAGAAATTGCAAAAGAACTCAGAATTAACAAAAATGCCACCCATCGGATCGCGGATTTATTTAATATTCTGTCCGAAGGTAAAATAGAGACGTTGTATGGTCACAGTCCGGATTATATTAAGGAGAAAGGTGCGTTAGAGTTGGAGGGCTTCGCCCACATGGGTGGAGCTCAGTTTAACGGAGTCAAGGTGAAACTGTTTGAAGAGTATTTAGGAGAAACTTTATGGGAGAAATAAAGGTTTTTGAAGAATTTTTAGGTGCACCGGAATGGTTCGATTTTATCTGAAATTTTCAAAAAAAATTTAAAAGCCACAATGAAATCAGAGAAAAATCAAGCGGAATTTTAATTGCGACTTTGGAATCGTCCCAGTGAGGGACCCGCAAAAGGGCTTCCGATCCAGAATGGAATCAAACCCGAGACCTGCGCATTACGAGTCTGCTTATATACCTCTCTGTATTTCTTTACACAGCATATATTTACTTATTATACAAGAGCTTATTGTATTTTACAAGCTCTCTAATTTCTTTATTTTGTATATTCTCTATAAAATAAATACACGATAAATGTACGATTTGCTAATCAAGCGGACCGCGGCGTGAAAAAAATATTTATACTATCAGGAAATAAAAAACCCGAAATAAGGAGCGCGTATATGGTGAGCAAAAAGAAAAAAGTCTCCCTTCCAAGAAGGACCAAGAGAAAAGGGTAGTCCAGTGGCGGGGAAATAATTCCCCCGCCTTTAATACTAGCAATTTCGGAGAAAAAATCAATGAAAGTTCCCAAAATTCCTGTCTGTTGCGAAGGATTTAACGATCATCTTTCTTTCTATTGCGGTTATCGCTCTTTCGCTTAAAATCATTTTAGGTTAAGACGACGAACCCGGGCAGACTTCCGGCAACGGAACGCCCGCATCACAACCAAAAAGGTATATACCTACAGTAAAGTATTTTATGGAAGAAAAAACATATAGTTCAAAAAATTTAGCGGAAATGTTTCATGTCCAGAATTACCGTTCTTAAATGGGCGCAAAATCACGGCGTTAAATATTTTGGAACCGGCCGGCGTAAGATATACGTTTTCACGGAACAGGATGCAGAACGGTTTAGAAATCGGGAAAAGCCGGGACGCCCCGAATGGTATAGCATGAACTAGCGGAAGCGAACCGCGCGCAAGACGCAAAACAGAACGAGGAGGAAGGCTAATACGATGCAGGCAATGACGAGGCGCAGTTTTTCTTTCACGAGGTTATCAACTTCCGCGTAGGCTTGGGCTAAGTCCTCATCGCGCTCCTGCATCCGCTCCGCTATTTGCTGATTGTAGTTCTCTAAGTTTTGTGTTCTCTGTAATGAGCTCACGTACAAAGCAATCGATTTCTGTAAAGACAGCCTCGATTGATTCGCATCGTTCAAGGCTGTTTGTAAGTCCTGCCGTAAGGCGGTCAATTCGACTTGAAACTTCTTGCTGATGCTCTCCCATTTCGTTAAGGTCTCGTTCGAGTCGTTCGATTTCGGCGCGTTGTTCGGCGATGAGGGTTGCGTCTGTTCATACGCCGGCTGTAGGGCTAGACTTACTAGCGCAAGACAAAAATACAAAAAGTATCGGTATAAAAAAACCATGTTTCATAATTCCTATTTTTATTTTCCCTCGCAAAAAAAATAAAAGCTATAAACTGGCACTCAACAATTCCGAGCGCAACTGAATAATACCTCTTTTGGCGTTTTGTGGTCAAGCGTCATGCGCGGCCTGCCGTTCAAATCTTTTGCGATTTGCGAAACCCGCCTCTGCGTCAATTCCCGAAAATCGGTTATGCCGTCCAGCATATCCCGAATTAAGTAATTCGTGTTTTCGCACGTCCCTTTTTCCCACGGCGAGTGCGGGTGGCAAAAATATACTTTCACGCCGGCATTCCTTTCAAGCGTTTTATGCCCGGCGTTCTCTTTCCCCTGATCAAACGTTATGGTCTTAACCAG
>JAIRPY010000132.1 GCA_031256905.1 Spirochaetaceae bacterium | reverse complement strand
GGCTTCGCTGAAGGACTCGAAAATCGCAGGCAATGTATTGCTCATAGTTTTTTCCTTTTTTTTTCTTTTTTCTAAAGATGCCGACAGCATATCCTAAACGAGGATAAAACGCAATCCGCCGTTTTAGGCGGCTGAGGCAAAGCTATGGAACATTTTTAGAAAAAGAAAAATTTTGGAAAAAAATGAAAAAAGTCAAAAATCTGCTTGATCTTTTTTTCTAAGTTTAATATATTTTAATTATCTTGTTGGAGTATGGGAAAGAACCTAAAAAGGTATGGAAGGAAATGAATTTAAACCATTTCAGTGGAAATATGAAAACGCTGAAAATCTTTCATTTGAAGATTATGCGTTTGATTTTGTAATTATTCATGCCGCCATTCATCATGCTTCATCGCCGCATAAAGTATTAACAGAAATGTATCGTGTTGCAAGAAAAGGTGTCTTAGCATTTGAATCACGCGATTCTTTTTTGATAAAAATACTGGAAAAATATGGAATGACGCAAACGTATGAACACGCGGCTGTTTATTTTAATGGATGTAAATACGGCGGTGTAAATAATACGGAAATCCCAAATTTTATCTATAGATGGACAGAACGGGAAATCGAAAAAACAATACAATCATATGCGCCATGTTTTAAACATACATTTATATACAAATATGGTTATGATTTTCCATGTACTCCTGAATTGGAACAGAAAAGAACAGCAAAAATAATATTTTTGAAAATTGTTCGTCCTTTATACATAATATTCGCCAAATTATTCCCAAAACAACAAAATTTGTTTGCTTTTTTTGTTGAAAAGCCAAATGCTACATATAAAATATTTCCATGGCTTAAAATTGATACAGCAATAAATAAAATTACATTCAATCAAGAATGGTTGGAAAATTGAATAGGCAAAAAAAGATTTGTTTGATAATTATTCTGATGAAAAGATAAATGTTATCAGATATAGACCTTTTGATTATCGTTATACCTTTTATAGCGGAAAATCAACTGGAGGGCGTAGAACCCGCGGAAGGGCTTGCGGAATTTCCCATTCCCGGTACAAACGAAGTAGAAACGCTGTCTTACAAAGACGGGAACGCATATATTAACAAAGAACAATACTTTGAAAACGTTCTGCCCGATGTGTACGAATACTACATCGGAGGGTATCAGCCTGCGCAGAAATGGCTCAAAGACCGCAGAGGCCTTTCGCTCTCCTTTGAGGATATTCAGCATTACCGACGTATCGTTACTGCGCTGAAAACCGCGCTGGAACTGCAAGCGCGCCTTGACGAATGAAAACTTAGGCGCCGCGAATCCCCTGGGGTTAAGTCTGAATCTGCGCTGAGGCTATCTCTTTTCGCACCAGTTCGCCGATGATTTGACCGATACTTTTGCGGGTCGCCTTTGATTGGTATAAAGATAGTCGATAGAAAACTCATCAAGTCCCCAAAAACGGGCTTCCCGCAGGCTGACAAAGCCTGAACCGTTGGTCCCGATTTTGGGCGTAGTACGAGTCCATAATTCGTCCGGCTCATCATATTCTTTTTCAGTCATGTCCGGCATAGGTTCTCCTAAAGGGCTTGCATACAATTTCCGGATTCATGCCTCATGCTACCGCAAAAAGGGCGTCATTTCAACCGCCCCGCCGGAGCGTTCTTGCCGGAGAGTCCGGGAAACGGCTCTTCCTGTTTCAGAGCGGGGAAAACCCTGTTTTGAGGTAGGGAGGGGTACTTCAAAACAGGGCCCGCGGAGTAAAAAGCGAGGCCTGCGGGGAAAAAAGCCGGGGAAACCTTGTTTCGAGGTAGGGAGGGGTACTTCAAAACAGGGCCCGCGGGGAAAAAAGCGGGGCCTGCGGAGTAAAAAGCCGGGAAAACCCAGTCCGCCGGGACCTGTCGGCAGGTAAGCCGAAGCCTGAGAGGGGCGCCTTGCCGAAACTTGGCGGGTTGAGTATACTTTCCCGGATGAGGAGGACCTATGGCATTTACTCTGCCGGAAGGCTATATAGCATATTGTAAAGATTGGGAAGAAAAAATCGGCGCGTTCATTGAATTCGCCCCGGACCTGCCGGCTTTCCCCGGTCTGGGGGCTTTCCCCGGGGGAAACCCCCCAGACCCTCCGGAAACCTTGGGGAGGGGTGAAACCCCGGAAGGGCCGGGTCTTTCGGAGGCCCTTTGGGGAAAGCCTTTCGGGGTGAAGGATAACATTGCGGTCCGGGGTTTTTTGTTGACCTGCGGGTCGAAACTGCTGGCGAAGGTTCGGGCCCCTTATACGGCTACGGCGGTGCGGAAACTGGAAGCCGGGGGGGCCTGGGTGGCGGGGAAGACCAACTTGGATGAATTCGGGATGGGTTCTTCCACGGACAATTCCGGGATAAAAAGGACGAACAATCCTTGGGATTTTAGCCGGGTGCCTGGGGGTTCTTCCGGGGGGTCTGCGGCGGCGGTTTCGGCGGGGCTGGTTCCTTTTGCCTTGGGCACGGATACTGGGGGTTCGGTGCGGCAGCCGGCGGCTTTTTGCGGAGTTGTGGGGCTGAAACCCACGTATGGGGCGGTTTCCCGTTTTGGTTTGGTGGCCTATGCTTCGAGTTTGGAGACTATTGGGGTTTTATCGGATACGGCGGCCCGGAGCCGGGCGGTGTTTGCGGCGATTCGGGGGCGGGATCCGCTGGATCAGACTTCTTTGGACCCTCCGGAGGGGGCTCCGGCTTTGTACGGCCGGAAGTCCGGGCGGAAGGCGATTGGGGTTTTATCGTCCGGGGCGGTGGCGAGGGCTTTGGCGGGGGATTTCGGCGTTTCTGGGGCGGCTTCTGGGGGGGGGCTTTCGGAGGCGGTTTTGCGGGCCCTGGAGACGGCGAAGAGCCGTTTTGGGGCTTTGGGGCATACGTTGGCGGAGGTGGAGATTCCCAGTTTACGGTATGCGGTGCCGGCCTATTACACGATTGCCTCGGCGGAGGCCAGCGCGAATTTGGCTCGTTTTGACAGTGTTCGGTATGGCGCTCGGCCGGCCGGGGCGGAGAATCCGGAGGACCTGATTGACCGGGCTCGGGATGGGGGTTTCGGGGAGGAAGTAAAACTGCGGATTCTTTTGGGGACCTTTGTATTGCGTTCGGGTTTTCAGGATCGGTATTATTTGAGGGCCCAGCGGATTAGGGCGGGGATTAAGCGGGATTTTGAGGCCTTACTGGCCCGGTATGATGCTTTGCTGATGCCGGTATTTCCGACTCTGGCCTTTGGCCGGGGGGGCGGGGGGCTTTCGCCTTTTGCTCAGAGGGCCGCGGATCTTTATACGTGTTGCGCGAATTTGGCGGGGTTACCGGCTTTGGCTTTTCCGGCGGCTTTGGAGGAGGGGTTACCGGCTGGGGTTCAGCTTTTGGGCCGGGCTTTTGGGGAGGGGGATTTACTGGATTTGGCTGAATCTTATGAGGGGGCCTTTCCTTTTCCGCATCCTCCGGGGCATCGGGATTTTTGGAAGTAGTATTTCTATTTTTTCTTAATTTTTTAGGGAAGAGAGGACCGCTTTCTTATTGAGAGGAAAGAAGGGAAGGAAAAACTTTTTTGGAAAAAGAAAGGAAGAAAGGAAGGGGGAAGGATGTATCAGTCGTTTATCGGGCTTGAGGTGCACATTCATCTTTTGACGAAGACGAAAGTTTTCTGCGGATGCCGTTCGGCCTTTGGGGATGCGCCGAATACGAATATATGTCCGGTTTGTCTGGGCTATCCTGGGGTTTTACCGGTTTTGAATCGGGAAGCTTTGCGGATGGGCTGTTTGGTTGCCCGGGCCTTGAACTGCCGGATTCCGGAACGGACTTGGTTTGAACGGAAGCAGTATTTTTATCCGGATATGCCTAAGAATTATCAGATTTCCCAATTTGCTTCGCCTTTGGGGCAGGAGGGATTTTTCGATATAGAAGGGAAAGGCTGGGCTAAGCGGGTGCGGATCAAGGAGTGTCATCTGGAAGAGGATGCGGGAAAGATGATCCATACCGGGACAGTATCGTTACTGGATTACAATCGGGCCGGGGTATCTCTCCTGGAGATTGTGACGGAACCGGACCTGGAAACCGGGGAGGAGGCGGAGCTGTTTATTCAGCATTTGCGCCGGGTGGTGCGGTACCTTGGGGTATGCGATGGGAATATGGAGGAGGGTTCTTTGCGGGCCGATGCGAATGTATCGATTAACCTTCCGGGCCGGGGTTTGGGGCGCAAAGTGGAGATTAAGAACCTGAATTCGTCTCGGTTCGTGCGGCTGGGTTTGAATTACGAGATTCAGCGGCAGGGGCTTTTGCTGGACGCCGGGAAGCCGGTAATGCAGGAAACCCGATTGTGGAATCAGAATCGGGATCAGACAGAGCCCCTGCGGACCAAGGAGAACGCCCAGGATTACCGGTACTTTCCGGAGCCTGATTTGCCGGTCTTCGCGCCGGAGCCGGAGTTCCTGGCCTCTGTCGAGGCCGGGTTAGTGGAACTGCCCCTTCCCCGGCGCAAACGTTTTGAGACCGAGTACGGCCTTCCCTTTGATCCCGCGGATTTGCTGTGCCAGGAGAAAGCTCTGGCCGATTATTTTGAGGAAGCCGTCGAAGCGGTGAGGGCCCAGGCCCCGGAGATTTCCAAGACCGATGCCGCCGGCCGGGTCGCGAATTGGGTCCTGACGGATTTGAAGCATCTCTTGTCCCGGGCCGGCTTGAGCCTGGAGGAAATCGGCTTGTGCCGGGCGAATCCCCGGCGTTTGGGGGTTTTAGTGGCCCTTACCGAGTCGGGCCGGGTTTCAATGAAGAATGGGAAGCAGACTCTGGCGGCGGTGATGGCCGAAGACCGGGAACCCGAAAGCATCATTGCCGGCCGGGGCTGGGAACAGCTTACGGATCCCGGGGCCCTTAGGGAGGCGGTTCGGGGGGTGTTTGCCGCGGAGCCGGAGACTCTGGCCGATTTGAGGGCCGCCCTGGCCGAGGGAAACAAAAAGCGAAGCCGGACCCTCCGGGCCTATTTGGTGGGCAAAACCCTGGAGGCCACCGGAGGCCGAGGGGACCCGAAGATTGCCGTCGCCCAGATCGAAGCGATGCTTGCCGGGAATTAGCAATTCCGAAAGGCTTGGGGGATTATTCCTTTTCCCCAAGCCTCGGCCCAGTTTTTTTCCAGGGCCGAAAAAAACTTGGCAGGGCAGGAAAAAATCTTTTCGGTCATAGAAAAAAACTTGGCAGGGCAGGAAAAAATCTTTTCGGTCATAGAAAAAAACTTGGCAGGCCCAGAAAAAAACTTTTCAGCGATAGAAAAAAACTTGGCAGGCACAGAAAAAATCTTTTCAGCGATAGAAAAAATCTTGGCAGGCACAGAAAAAAACTTTTCGGCGATAGAAAAAAACTTGGCAGGCACAGAAAAAATCTTTTCAGCGATAGAAAAAATCTTGGCAGGCACAGAAAAAATCTTTTCAGCGATAGAAAAAATCTTGGCAGGCACAGAAAAAAACTTTTCGGCGATAGAAAAAATCTTGGCAGGCACAGAAAAAATCTTTTCAGCGATAGAAAAAATCTTGGCAGGCACAGAAAAAATCTTTTCGGCCATAGAAAAAAACCTGGCAGGGCCGGAAAAGCGTTCCCCGGGCCTGCCCAAGGAGCCGGCTTTCCAAGCCGAAACCCCCAAAGAAAAAATCCCCGGGCCTTGACCCAAGCAAAAAAACCAGGCATACTCAGGCATCGCTTTACAGGAGGCCCCCATGTTACCGATTATGTTGCAACTTTATAATGTCCGGGACGAATTAGCCCGGAATTTCGATGCCGCCCTCGCCCAAATAGCCGAAATCGGCTACTCCCATGTGGAATTAGCCCTCGCTCAGGCTTACGGAAAAAGCCCGGAACAATTCAAGGCGTCCCTTTCCGCCGCCGGATTGACAGCGGTTTCCGCCCATGTGCCTTTTCAGGATTTGCGGGACCGCCCGGAAGAGGCCCTGGCCTTTCATATCGAAATCGGATGCAAATTCATCGTCATCCCCTATCTCGCCGAAGAAGACCGAAGTACCAGCCCCCATTACGAAGACGTAAAAAAAACCATCGCCCGGCTGGGCGAAACCGCCCGAAAATTAGGGGTAACCCTGCTCTATCACAACCATGATTTTGAATTCGCCCAGTATAAAGGCAAATTTGCCTTGGATGATCTCTACGATTCTATTCCCCCGGAAATCCTTCAGACCGAAATCGACGTCTGCTGGGCCAAAGTCGGGGGCGTCGACCCGGCCGAATACATCCGGAAATATAAAAACCGGGCCCCGGTGGTGCATCTCAAGGACTTTGCCGCCTCCGGAATCGGCAAAGGGACCTCCAGCCTCATCGGAACCGCCGAAAACCCCCAACCCGAAGCCTTCCCCTTCCGAGCCCTAGGCCAAGGAATCCAGGACTTCCCCAAAATAATCCAAGCCGCCCAAGAAGCCGGGACCCAATGGCTCGTCGTCGAACAGGACCTCCCCAGCCCAGGCAAAAGCCCCATCGAATGCGCCAAAGAAAGCTGGCGCTTCCTCCAAAACCTCAAGATCTAAAGGGCCTTCTTTTAATCCGGAGCTTTCATAGAATCCCCCAGGGTAATCCGGCCCAGTTTCTTCAGCATGAAAAAGGCCACTCCAGCAGAAAAAAGAAGGGTTATCGCCCCGGATAAAACAAAACTAACCGGGGCGATAGTCCGCCCAAACATAAGGTCCGGATTCTCCGCCACGCCGATGATAAACCTATGCAAAGGAATCCCCAAACCCAAGCCGGCCCCGGCCCCGAAAAAACTTAAAAGCCCCATCTCCCGAAAAAGATAATTCGCCGCCTCCCCCCGATGGAAACCCAAAACCCGTAAGGTAGCAATCTCCCGGGTCCGTTCCCGGATGTTAATATTCGTCAGATTATACAGCACAATCATAGCCAGCCCCCCGGCCGCAAAAATTAAAGCCAAAACCACAAAGCTGATGCTCTTCAGCAAATTCCCGTAGGCCCTTTGAGTTCGGGCGGTAAAGGTTCCCCCGGAAACCCCCTCCTGGGCCAATAAAGCCTCCAAAAACCGGTCCTGCTCCAGAGGGTCCGAAAGACCCGTAACCGCAAAAACCGTGGAATACCTCAAGTCCTTGCCGAAACCCTCCGTATAGGCCCGGGGCCCCAGGTAAACCGGGACCCCCGCGTAATTCTCCGTCACCCCGGAGAGCTTAAAGGCCCCCCGAATCCCTTCCCCATTCTCCAACGTAAAAGAATCCCCGGGCCTAAGATTAAATTCTTCGGCAATCTTCTCGGTCAAGATTACCTGGGTATCGGAAAACAACAGGGGCCGCTTCGTCTTCCGGTCCCGTAAGGTAATGAAATTCGGCAATTCCTCGGGCTTCTGAGGAACAATCATTTCAATCCCCAGGCGATCCTTCCCTCCCACAAGATACCCCGGCTCGGTATGGGCCGGAAGTTTCCGGGCCCAGGGCCCCGAAAGGGCCCCGGAAAGGCCCGGCTCGGTCAGATCAAATTGAAAATCATACTGCAAAATCTCTTCAAATTGGGTTTCCGCAATGTTCACCATCGAATCCCGTAAGCCGAAGCCGGCCACCATCAGGGCCGTACATCCCGCAATGCCCGTCACGGTCATGAAAAAATGCTTCTTCTGCCTAAGAAGATTTCTCGCCGTCACCTTGTAAGTAAAGGGCATCCGATTCCAAAGCCCGGGAAAATACTCCAAAAAAATCCGCTTCCCGGACCGAGGAGGCCGGGGAACCAGCAAAAGGGCCGGCTTCTCCCACAAAGTAGAATAACAAGCATGGACCGTCGCGGCCATAGTCGCAATTACAATAAAACCGCAGGCCCCGAGACCGAAGACAAAATCAAAGTCCGTCACCAACGGAGGCAAACGATACATCGTGCCGAAGGCCCCGTAAAGCAGGGCCGGCAAAACCTGGAAGCCGGCCATCATCCCCGTCAGGGAACCGAAAATCCCGGTAAAACCGCAGTATATTAAATACTTAGAAAGAATCGCCGATTTGGGGTATCCCAGGGCCTTTAAAAGGCCGATCTGAATCCGTTCCTCTTCTATCATGCGGGTCATGGTGGTCAGGGCCACCAGCAAGGCAATAAGCAGAAAAAATACCGGAAAGGCCTTGGCGAGATCGGCAATCTTTTCCACATTCGTTTTGTAATACCGGCATCCGATGTTGGCATTTCTATCCAGGACGTACCATTGGGGCTTAGGAATCCGGCCCTCTTGCAGGCCCTTCCGAGCCATTTCCAGCTGTTCCCGAGCCTGGGATAAGGCCGTCCGGGCCTGCCGCAACCGGGAATCATACTCGGCTTCCCCATCGGCCAGGGCCTGGCGAGTCTGGGCCAAAACCCGGCGGCCCTCGGCGATCTGGGCCTCCCCGTCGGCCAAGTCTTTCTCGGCCTGCTGAAACTCCGCCAAGGCCCGGTCCCGCCCGGCGGACCACTCGGCCCAGCCCTGCTGAAGTTCCCGATCCTTTACATTCACCCGGAGGGACCCTACCGTATAGGCGCTCCAGGCCGCGTCGTATTGGGCCAAGGCCTCCCGAATCTTAGGGGTCTGAATCCACATCTGCCGGGCCCTTTCAATATCCGGCTTACTTTCCTCGAGCCGGGCCTTCGCCGCCCCTAGAGTCTCCTTAGCTTCGGCTATTTCCCTTTCACCCTGCCGGAGCTCGGCTTCTCCCCGGGCCAAGGCCTCCAAAACAGCCCGGCGTTGGGCCTCCAGGTCCGCCCGGCCCCGGGCCAGCTCTTGGGAACGCTGGGCCAGGTCCCCTTCGCCCCCGGCCAAGGCCAAAGCCCCGGCGTCCAGCCTCTGCCGAGCCTCCCCCAACTCCTGTTCAGCCCGGGCCTGGGAACGAAGATACTCGGCTTCCGCCCGGAGAAGCTCCCCTTCAGTAAGCCCCCCAGCCCCGGTAATAATCTCATTCCGCCGAATCTCCGCCCGATCCGCGCCCAAAAGTTCAATAACCGCCCGTTCCTTATCCACAGCTTTCTGATAAGCCGGAGTGAAGCTGATCAAAGGCCGGGCCTCCTTCAGAGTGATAAATAAATCCGTATAAACCGGCAAAATATAACTGGCCTCCGGCACATAAAGCACCGCTCCCACCCGCCCATTCCCCAGGCCGCTCGGCTCCCGATCCGAAGCAATATACATGGGACTCCCCGCAACCCCCACCACCGTAAAGGCCCGAACCCCATAGGTTTCCCCGGGATTTTCCGCCAAGGTAAGCCTCGCGCCGAGACCCAGAGGAACAAAAGAACCTTGAAGAACAAGACATTCCTCAGGCCCTTCCGGTCTGCGGCCCTCCAGAATTTCAAGGCGGTTGACGAAAGACTCTTCCTCCATTGTTTCCAGAGGAAGTCCGTAGATCCGGGCGACTATCTTTTCCTCGGCCGAGGTGACGACCATCGCGTCGGTAACATACCCGGGCAAAACTTGATCCACCCCAGGCAAAGCCCGAACCGCGGCCGCATCCCCGGCAGTCAGGCCGAAGGTGCCCTTGACGAAAAGGTCCATCATCCGGCTTTGGTCGAAGTACCGGTCCATCGAAAGTTTCATGTCCGGAGTGGTCCCGGTAAGACCCGCCATAAAGCCCACACCCAAAGCGGCAATGGCAAACATCGCCGCAAACCGCCCAAAGCTCCCCCGGATTTCCCGGAATATCGTTTTTCTATACGTTTTACCCACGGCGGTTCCTTACCATTCGATCTGGTCCACCGGCAGGGGATGCGGGTTTTTTTCGAATTTAAGGATTTTGCCGTTCTTAATGTGAATAATTCTATCCGCCATGCGGGAAATTGCTTGGTTGTGGGTAATGAGAATCACCGTTTTGCCGGTTTTCCGGCACCCATCCAGAAGCAACTGGAGAATATGCTTGCCGGTCTGGTAATCCAGCGCGCCGGTCGGCTCATCGCAGAGAAGGATTTTGGGATTTTTCGCCAGGGCCCGGGCGATAGACACCCGCTGTTGCTCTCCCCCGGAAAGTTGGGCCGGAAAGTTGTTCAGCCGATGTTCCAAACCCACCGCGCGCAAAATGTCCCGGGGATTATGGGGGTCCCGGCAGATCTCCGAAGCCAGTTCCACATTCTCCAGGGCCGTGAGATTCTGGATCAGGTTGTAAAACTGAAACACAAAACCCACATCGTACCGGCGGTAATCCGTGAGTTGGCGTTCATTCAAACCGCTGATGTACTTTTCATCCAAAACGATAGTCCCCTCGTCGCAGGAATCCATGCCCCCCAGCATATTAAGGAGTGTCGTTTTTCCCGCGCCGCTGGGTCCCACGATGACGCAGAATTCGCTTTTTTCGATTTCAAAACTCAGGCTATCCGCCCCGGCGATTCGGTTTTCCCCGGTCCCATAATATTTACAGACCTGACTAAATTCGATGTAACTCATGCCTTTTCAGTATAGTCCGCCGGGGGGCTCCTGCCAAGCGGGTAAAAACCCCAAAAACCGGTGACAAGCGTCATTAATTATGAATCCCCCGGGTTTCTTTAGACCTTCTTTATAACGATATTCAAAGGGAGTGAAACTCTCCTAGATTCTTTTGCTGAAGGAGCGAATCGTGCAAAAACAACTGTCCCTAGATGAACTACACAAAAAGTACACCCGCGGGGAACTGGCCAAGCGGGAATTTGAGGAGCGTCTTTTCAAGCGCCTCTTCTCCCATTCCCGGCAGTTCTACTTTTCCAGCTGGAACCAGGAGCAGAACATCGATGGCCTGTGCCGAGTGTATCCGCGTTTGAGCGCGGCCATCGACTCCTATCAGGATGTAGGATCCTCCTTTGAAGGATATATCAAAATGAAGATCTATTGGTATATCAAAGAATGCCGAATCCGGGAAGCGGACCTCCGAATCGCCGAATACGCCTGCTGGGAAACCGACGCGCTGGAACGAGCTTATGCCAGCGAATCCTTCGCCAGCGAAGCCGAACCGGAATACTTCGAAGGGCCCAGAACCCCAGACCTCCCCGGCCAAAACGCCTTCTTTAAGAAAAAAATCGTCACCCCCCGGCAGGCCCTTATTCTCCTGCTGAAGGCCTATTTTTTTGTGACCGATGAGTTCGCTTCCCGGGCCGCTCCTCAACTGGGCCTGAAGCCTGAAAAACTTATCGGGATGCTCAACCAATTACGGACCCTCCGGTTCGAGCGGGAGCAGGAACTCCGGCGGTTCCGGGATAACCTCCACAGCCAGTACTACCGATGCATCGTCTTTGAGCGGCGCTACCAAGCCGCCCCAGAAGGCTCCGCCCACCGGAAAATAATGCAGGACCGCTTTCAACGGGCAAAAAAACGGTACGAAACCATGCAGAAACGGTACAAAGGCATCAGCGTAACCGCTACGAACAAACAAGTAGCCGAAATCCTCGGCCTCCCCAAAGGAACCGTGGATTCCAGCCTCTATCTCCTAAAACAAAAAATCCTTGCAACCGAAGCGGAATTACAGGGTCATATAAACCATGAATACAAAATTACCCCTCCCTTCGGAAGCCCCAGGGCTGAGGACCCCGGGAGAAGAAATCGCTAATGCCGTATCTCATGGCTTCGGAGTCCTTTTAGCCGCGGCAGGCCTGGTCGTCCTCCTGACCCTTCGGGGGAACGGCTGGGTATACGCCGTCTTTGCCGCCACCATGATCGCGATGTTTCTCGCCTCCACTTTGTACCACGCCATCCGGCACGAACGGGCAAAGCGGGTCTTCAAAATCATAGATCATGCGGGAATCTATCTTTTTATTGCCGGCACTTGCACGCCCATCTACCTCCTGGGAGTCAAAGGCGTGCTGGGCTGGGTTTGTTTCGGAATAGAATGGGTTTCGGCCCTCGGGGGAATCCTTTTGTACGCCCTCAATTGCAAAATCTTGAAAAAATTAGAAATCGCCGTGTACCTCCTGATGGGGTGGGCCATTGTGTTCTGTCTCTTTAGACTTATTGGGACGGTGCCTTTTATCAGCGTCGCCTTTTTGTTAGCCGGAGGCTTGGTATACAGCTTGGGGATTCTGTGGTACATTAAACCCAGCCGCCCAGGGTCTCACACCGTTTGGCATATATTTGTGCTTGCCGGCGCCGCCAGCCATTGGTGTTCGGTTTGGTTCATTTAACGCTTTTTTTAAGCCGGAAGATTAAGAAGGAAAATATGGAAGCTTTTGAAAAATTATATACGATAATAACCCGCCTGCGCGGTCCTGGAGGATGCCCTTGGGACCGGGAGCAGACTCCGCAAAGTCTGCGCGGCGGCCTTATCGAAGAAACCTACGAATGCGTGGAAGCCATCGATGAAGGAAATCCGGAGCATATAAAAGAAGAATTAGGAGATCTTTTTCTTTTGGGAGGGATGCTTTCGTATATGCATGAGGAAGCCGGGCTTTTTTCGGTAGAAGATGTGCTGTCCGGAGTTGCGGAAAAGCTGATCCGGCGGCATCCCCATGTGTTCGGCGGCGTAACGGTGAAGGACAGCGCGGAAGTACTTGACAACTGGGCTAAAATCAAGGTCGAACAGGAAGGACGGACAGCGAAGAAGGGACTTCTGGACGAAGTTTCCCGGTCTCTGCCGCCGATGGATCGGGCTTATGGCCTGCAAAAAAAGGCGGCGAAAGTTGGTTTTGATTGGACTTCGGCCGCGGAGGTTTTCGGCAAAGTCGAAGAGGAATTGGGAGAAGTCCGGGAAGCGATGGCCTCACTGGAAGCCCCTGGTCCGGGAGATCGGTCGGCTTTGGAAGGAGAATTAGGGGATGTGCTTTTTGCGGCGGTGAATCTCTGCCGGTTTCTTGGGGTGGAGCCGTCGGTCGCGCTTCAGCGGACAAACCGCAAATTCGCCGAGCGGTTTCGGTATGTGGAGCAAAAGATGCAGGAAACCGGCTGTCCGATGCAAAAGGAAAATCTCGCTGTCATGGACGGCTTCTGGGAAGAGGCAAAATCGTCTTCTGTTTTCTAACCCTTTTTATTTAGGAAAAAATTCTTTTCAAAAAAGAAATATTAGAAAAAGAAAAACTTTATTTTATGCGCGACTGCGGGTATACTTAGAAAAACTAATGAAGGAGATGCTATGGCAACATTCAGTGAAAAAATGAAGGGATTTGCTCAGTCCTCGAAAGAGCTGGCTTCTAAAGCGGCGGCCAAGGCGCAGGACCTCGGGGAAAAAGCCGGCGCCAAGGCGCAAAATCTCGGAGAACAAGGGGTTCTATTGCTGGAGATCAAAAAACTCAAGGGAGAAGTCGAAAAACTGACAAACGCCCTCGGTCAAGAAGCCTATACAGCGTTTGTCGTCCAGAAACAATCGGCAGTCAATGCCGCAGATCCGGAATTCAAAAAGATATTGGATGAAATCGCTTCCACTCAAGAAACCATCGGAAAAAAGGAAGCCGAACTGCAAGAAAAAAAAGACAAGTAACCTCAGTATAAACACCGCCGCTTCCGGAGCGGGGTGTTTCCTTATTGCTTAAAGACGAAGACTTGCTTAAAAGTTAGCCTGCCCGGGCCATAACGTTGAATCTGCGGGCGGGGAGTTTATGCCATTTATCGTTCCGGTTATATGCGCACCCTTTAGGGGGCACATAATCCGGTTATGTGCCCGTTTGGACTGCACTATATTTTTTTCTATTGTTTTATTATTTTTATAAATGCTAATATATTTTATTATTCATTGTTTTCCTCTTGTTTTGGAAATAATTTTATTGCCTGATTTATTGCATAGTCGATTGATCTGTTAATTGTACTTTCACCAATCAAACTTGCAGTTTCACCACGACAGGATGCAACCGGCCTTCCAGTAATATAATCAACAAAATTAATTGAAACAGTAGAACCGCCGCCACTTTCTGTTCCTGAAAACCTAACCAACAGTAGTGAATTCTTTTGAGAAATAGACAAATTGTCTATTTCTCTATCACCTATCATTTGAAGTCTTGTGTTAAGCAGACCGTCATATATTTTGACCTCCATATCCATCAATACAGTATCACCATTATATCCCATGACATTGCTAATAGCCGCATATTGGTAAATTGACAGGTCAACCTGAGATGATACGGTAGAATTGGAAGCACATGAAAAAAATAATATGCTTATGCAAAAGCATGGGAAAATAATTTTGTTCATTTTATCCTCCTATATAAAATACCAGATTCATTTTTTTTGTCAATCCAGTATCCATAATTTTTATATTTTCCGAAAAATTTCAGTCCAAATGGTATATAACATCAAATATACATTTTCAAATTTGTGTATGTATGTAAAAGTTGATATACACAAATTTTTAACTTTTAGAAAAATCTTTTCAACAATGAGTTATTTTTAACTTGATGCTGAAAAAAACAACAATTAAAATGAAAATAAGCGCGTTATATCGCTTTGCCGCCTTGTGTCTAGTAAGCCTGATCTGCATGATCTGTCCTCTCACACCTGAATCTTCAGAAAGTCAGCCTCAGCCAATAGGACAAATTCTGCCGATTACTCCGCCGGCAACGGAATATCCTGTCATTACCAATATGAAGCCGGCTCTTTCTTATCTTGATGATGATGACAAACTCACTACGGCAGATACCGGCAGAATCGCAATAACCCTCACCGGAGACTCCGGGCTTCCCTATACCATTGAAGTAAAGCCCTACACTGCGAATACCGCCATGACCTTCGCTGAAACCTCTGCGCTCCAGCCGGGATTTAGCGGAACCGGTTGGCGATTGCCCACCCATGACGAATTGAACGCCATCTATTATCTCTATCTAAAGCAGAATATGCTCCGTCTTGACCAATTCTCTCCGCTTTTCCATGCCATCAGAGGATGTCCAAGCGTTTTTTAATGCTAATTTCGGACCTTGCCTAAAAACAAATTCAGGCGGCGCCTGTTATGTTCGGGTGGCCGTAAAAAAATGTTAAACAGTTCCGCCCGGTAGGTTCGGGCGGAGCGCGAGTTACTTTACGGTTATGAGTTCATACTCCCGGGAGCCGAGGCCGATTTTTTCGGCATGACTGATTTGGCTTTGCCAGTTGGTGGCGGGGTGAATATCGGTGAAGTGATCCCGGTGCGCCCGGTCCCGTTCGGCGAGGACGCTGGTGGCGATGATCGGCGCAGCGTTCACCGCATCGATGCACGCCTTATCCAGAGCCACCGGATCAAAGCCGGCGAAGATGCCGATGTCCGGGATGATCGCGGCGTCATTTTCGCCATGGCAATCGCAGTAAGGGGATACCTGATTCACCACGCTGATGTGGAAATTCGGTCTGCCGTACACCACGGCTTTGCAATATTCGGCCATTTTTGCGTTCAGCCCTTGACTGCTGGATTCGCTTCGGTTTGCGATGGCGTGGTAGTTGCATCCTCCGATGCATCGTCCGCATCCGACGCAGAGGTTGGGATCGATGCGGGCTTTCTTGGCGTCCCCGAAGAGAATTGCGTTTTGGTTGCAGAATTTCGGGCAAACCTTACAGCCTGTACAGACCTTTTGGTCGATTTCGGGTTTACCGTCGTTGTGCATTACCATTTTGCCGGCCCGGCTTCCGCACCCCATGCCGAGGTTCTTAATCGCTCCGCCGAAGCCCGCGCCTTCATGCCCCTTGAAGTGATTGAGGGAGATGATGATATCCGCGTCCATGACCGCCCGTCCAATTCGGGCGGTCTTACAGTAGACTCCGCCGGGAACAGGAATTTCGATGTCGTCGGTGCCTTTTAGGCCGTCGGCTATGATGTTTTGACATCCGGTGGTCAGAGGAGAATAGCCGTTCTCGCCGGCCGCATCCAGATGAACCAGCGCGTTATTGCGGCGGCCCACATACAGGGTGTTGCAGTCTGTGAGAAAGGGCTTTCCCCCTAGAGCTTTAATACGATCCGCCACGGTCTTGGCGAAGTTAGGACGCAGAAAGGACAAGTTTCCGGGTTCTCCGAAATGGATTTTGAGGGCCGTATACTTCTGCTTAAAATCGATTTCCTCGATTCCCGCTTTGAGCATGAGCCGGTCCAGCTTAACCAGCAAACTTTCGCCTACTTTACAGCGCATATCCGTAAAATATATTTTTGATTGCATACGCTTTCAGTATAGAAAAAATACAAAATTTTGTAAAGAGAAACTACGCCCGCTGTACGATAATTCGGTTTCCCAAAATGCGGATTACCCTAAGGGCCGCGCCGGCTTCGATGAAATCTCCTTCGGTTTCTACGGAATAGGATTGGCCCCTGATTTTGGCTTTCCCGGAGGGCCGAAGGATGGTCCCGGCGATGCCTTCCGCGCCGGTTAGGGACTCATCCGGAGTCTCGGCGGCGCCGGTGATTTGCGTTTTCAGGGTGATGGGATCGAATAGCCGGATCCGGGGACCGAAAAGCGCGATCCCTCCGATCCCGAGGGCCCCGGCTAAAATTCCGATACTTACTACGGCCGCGTTTCGTCCGAAAAGGGACCATTCCCATTCGAATCGGGGGAGGATGAAATCCTGCATGGAAAGGGTGAGCGAAACCGCGATGGCGATGAGGCCCGAAATACCCATTGCTCCGAAACCGGGCAGGACGAAGATCTCCACGGCCAACAGCCCAAGGCCCAGCAAAAACAGCAGGATTTCGAGGGACCCGACTTTGCCCAGCAACAGCCCGGCCCCGAAAACCCCGGCAAAGCAAATAATCGCCGCCGTTCCGGCCCCGCCAAAGCCCGGGGTATGAATTTCAAGAAACAGGGCCCCCAGTCCCAGCAGAATCAGGACCGCCTGAACCGGGGGAGAGGTCAAAAAGGCGAGGAACCGGTCGGCAAAGCCGGGAGAACTTTCGGTAACATCATCGATACCTAACTCGGCAAATAGGGCCGGCCGATCATCGGCTAAACCCTTCGCAAGACCGTACCGGTAGGCTTCTCCGGCTGTCAGGGACAGGAGTTTCCCTGGAGGCGCGATTTCTTTTATTCGTTCTACCGGCTCTTTTTTTTCGAGGCCCTCGATTTCTTCGTTGGTCAGGGCCTGGATTTTTCCCTGGGCCGAAACTTCCCATAGGGCTACGTCGTAATCGGTCATCGCTAAAGCTATGCCGCGGGGGTGGCCGTTTCGTTCAGCGAGGGCCGCCATTTGGGAACGTACCGCGGAGACGGTTTTTTCTCCCGCTCCTTGGGATGAGCCGTCGGGGTTGAGCGTAATCGGCGCGGCGGCGCCGATAGAAGTTCCTTCGGCCATGTAAATTTCCTGACAGGCCAAGGCGATGAGCGCGCCGGCGGACCAACTCACTCCCCTAGAATCTCTGCCGTTACGGATCCAGGCCGCGGTTTTGACGTTTTTAATCGCCATAATAAACGAAGTAATTTGCAGAGCCGAATCTACCCGACCCCCGAAGGTGTCAATTTCAAAGATAAGAACCTCCGCCTTATCTGCGAGGGCCTTTTGAGTTTCCCGGCGCACGAAAGCGGTCATAGCCGGTTCTATATCCCCCTGAATCGGGATGAGCCAGCTTTTGGAATCCGCCAGGGCTATAACCGGAAGAAAAAGCAATAAAAAAAGTTTCATGCTTTTATTATGAAAGAAAGATCCGATTTATGCAAAATTCCGGTATACTATCTTTCTTTTCTAAAATATCATGGGAAAAATAACAGGAAAAATATGCTGGAACAAAAGTTTCATAAACCTCGGATGAAAGATGTAGCTTTAGCCGCGGGGGTTTCGACGACGACCGTTTCCCATGTTCTTAACCGGACTCGTTTTGTTTCTGAAGAAACCATTCGGAAAGTCGAGGCCGCGGTGGAGGCCCTTTGTTTCAAGGTTAATCCGGTAGCCCGGAATTTCCGTTTGGGCAAATCTTTTTTCATCGGCTTTGTGGTTTCAAATTTGGAAAATTACTTTTATCTGAAAATAGCTAAGGGCATTGAAAAAACGGTGAAAGCCGCGGGGTATCAGCTTACTCTGATTGATTCGGGAGAGAAAAAAGACGCGGAAATGAAAAATGTCGAATCCCTTTATCTGCGGGATGCGGATGGCATTATTATCGCGCCGACCACTGCGGATTGCGGGTATCTTGAAACTCTGCTTCCTTTGGGCTTTCCCTTGGTTTTTGTGGATCGCCGGCCGGTAAATTTTCCGGCGGATTCGGTGCTCTTGAATAACCGAAAGGCCGCGGGGGATGCGGTATCTCATCTGATTGCCCGGGGGCGCCGGCGGATTGGTTTTGTTTCGTTTCACTTTGGCGGGACCGGCCGGGATTCCACGATTCAGGAGCGAGCCGAGGGCTATAAAGAGGCCTGCGCCGCCGGGGGGCTTGAACCGATGGCGGCGGTAAGGCCCTGGACTCCCCTGGATTTGGAAAATTTGAAGCGGGCGGAATCTTATCGGGTAGCTCTCGATCTTTTGGGCCGGGGGGCGGATGCTTTTTTTTGCGGGAACAGTTTGGCGGCTATCGGAGTCTACACTTGTCTTCAGGAGCAGAAGGTGGCGATTCCGGGAGAGGCCGGGCTTATGACCTTTGACGATGATCTTTGGCTTTCGATGACTCGGCCCCAGATTTCTGCGGTGGAACAGCCGGCGGAACTTATGGGGGGTTTGGCCGCGGAACGTCTGCTTCGGAAGATTCAGAATCCCGCCCAAGCTCCGGAATCCCTTAGGGTCGAGGCCCGGCTTATTCTGCGGGATTCGTGTTGAATCCTCCGGGGGTCTTGGGTTTTTTTTTGCTGGTTGGGGCGGGGGTCAGAGTACCTTTCGGCCTTTCCAGATATAGCCGGCTCGGCCGGAGCGATACCACGAAAGAAGCGCAATGTTCAGCAGATTCACAAACATAATCGGGTAGAGAAACGCGTAAAACCAAGGCAGACCCTGAGATATAAACAAAAACACCCAAGTCAAAAAAATAAACAGCACATTAACCAATAAACACAGCCTAAAGGGCGCGCAAAGCATACTCAGGTCCCCGGCGCAAAGAATTCGGAAAAACTCGAAAACCCCAAGGTATACCGGCAAAACTAAAAATATAAGGACCGCGAAAAACGCAAAAAATAACAGCGCGCTTATCCGGCCTAAAAAATCGAAAATGTTTTTTGAAAGCCCCCGACGGGCTTCCCGAAAACCGGAAAACATCCGGCAGGATACCACCCTGGTACAGTTCAGGAAAAAGGTTCTGAAGCCGGCTTTTTTGCATTTCCGGGCGATAAAGATGTCCTCGGTGGTCTGTTTCTTTACCAGGGACCACCCGCCGGCGGCGATAAACTTCCGGCGGTTCACCCCGATGTATTGCCCAATAGCCGGGGAAAATAACGATACCTTTTTAAAAAGACTGTTAAGAGGCAAAAGCAGAAATAACGTGGTGAGCATATACAGCAAAGGAACGGTAATTTTCTCGCCAAAGGTACGCATATGCTGAAAGGTGTAGCCTGAAATCATATCCGCCCGATTTTCCTCAAGATTCGCCGCGGCAAAAGCCAAACTTTGGGGGGTGTGCCGGGTATCGGCGTCGGTGAACAGGAGATACCGCCCCCGAGCTTCTCCCACCAGCTGATCCAGGGCCCAACACTTGCCCTGCCAATCTTCCGGGAGGGGCTTTCCCTTAAAAATCCGAAGCCGGCCGGGATGCTTTATCGCGTATTCTTCCATAATGCGCCAAGTGGCGTCTTCGGAATTATCGTCAATAACCAGAATTTCGTAACTCGGATATTCTTGCTGGAGCAGGGATTCAAGGCAGGGACCGAGGTTTTCCGCCTCGTTTCTGGCGGGAATCAGTACCGAAATTGCCATTTCTCCGGGTTCAAGGTCTCCGGGAAGCCGGTTTTGGGGTTTTTTCGTGCAGATAAACTGCCAAATATGGTTAATCCCGGAAAAAACAAGAAAATACACCCCAATTCCCGCAAGAATATATCCGTATAATGTTTGTATCATATTAGTACCTAAAAACCGCCGAGAGACTCATTTCAAAGCCGGTCAAAAACCGCCCGGGGACATGATCCCCATTCCAAAGCAGAGTTTGAGCCGTATACCCGGTCAGTTTAAGAAAATCAAAAATTTGCCAATATCCCTCAAAGGCGATAATAAGCCGGTTAATCGGCGTACCTGTCGGGGTTTTTTCCTCGAAGGCCCTTTGGTCCTGCCGCCAATCCCAAAGAATCGTGTGTTCTCCCAGCCGGGCAAAAGAAATTTCCCCGGAAAAGCCCAGATTCCGCTGAAAAAGCGAAGCCCCGGCCGCGAAAACCATCGCATCCCGGCCCTCGCCGTAGCCGATCCACTGATACCTAAGCTGTTCATTGGCATAGGCGTCGGCCGGACCGTATTCGGGCTTCACGGACTGGGACAGCCGGCGCATCGAAATAAAACTCGCAAAAGGGCTGGAAAGGATGTAGAGATAAGGATCCGTATACACTCCCTCGAAATACGCGATCAGTCCCCAATCTTTCAGGGCCCGGGCGTACTCGATTCCGGCAAGCCAGCCCATGGCGTTCGGCGAGGGACCCCCCGGCTCGGCAAGTTCGTTGGGAAAAGCCGCTTCATTCATCATCCACTGCCCATGCACCGAAATCGACGGCCCAACCGCCCATTCGATTTCCGCCGCCAGCATCGAGCCGGTCAGAGTGCTTTTTCCGGGGCTGTCGTCCGTCCGCCACCGGGGGTAATCATTCCAAGAATAAAAAGAATGGTATATCATAAAGGGATTCAAATACCGCAGACTGAGTCCATCCTCTCCAATCATCACCGCTTCGGTTAAGTTGAGGGACACTCGGCCGAAGAGCCTGAAATCAGTACGATGCAGGAACATATACCGATTCACCGATTCATGCAGGGTATGGTCCGGAACATCCTGAGAAAAAAGCGAATGCCCCTGATGTTCGCCATCGCTTAACGGAAACTGGGCGATAAAAAAAGAATACTTGAAATTTTCCGGAAAAAGGGAAATCCGCAAAAAGTCGTAAAAATCCGGATTGTCCGATAAGGTAAGATTGCCGGTAACTCCCGGACCGAAAGACGCCCTATCCCGTCCGATTTGGACATTCCACCAGGGACCCCCCAGGGCGCCGAAAGCCCTAAACGGTGAATTCGCATCCACATAATCAATTCCCAAGGGGATATTGTGGGCGAAGGAGGCGTCCTCCGCTCCGGAAAAGGCCGGATCCGCAGTTACCCCGGGTTCGGCGTTAAGGGCAATTACATCGGCAAAATAAAAATTCACCTCCAGTTTGAGCAAGGCCGGAATAAAAGATTCTTTCCAAGAAGAATTGGTGCCTCCCGAACCGCGAGTCCAAGCCACATCAGTATTCGAGCGGAATCTGCCCTGGAGACCGATCTGCCCATGGGCGTCCGCGCTGAAAAACCCGGCAGAAAACCGGGGTTTCGGATCCAGGGCCCTCAGGATTCGGCTATACGCGGCTCTGCCAGGACCGGAAAGACTCTGCTCCCGAACCCGCTCAAGAATCAGCCGAACTTCATAAGACGAAAAAGGAGGCGTCAGGGAAACAAAACTAATCCCCTGCTCCCGCTGAATAAACCTCAAGTCCCGGATAACCGGATGCCCCGGCGGAAACATTTGTACCGGCAGAGCATCCAACGCAAAAGAACTGAAAATCCCTAGCAAGATAAGCGTTAATGTCCTCATTCTTATATCTACTCAAAATATTATAGCGCAAATAGGGAAAATCGTCAAATAATGCGCCCAAAACCCTAAAAAAAGAGGCTAAAAAGAAAGATTGTCAATAAAATATTCATTAAAATAAGCATCCCCCGGCAGATTCCATTCCTCGGCTTTTTCAATAATCCGGAAAAACTCATCTTCATAATCCGGATTGAGCAGATATTTCACCGCCCCTCCAAGGGCGCTGTTTCCGGCCAGCCGTACCTTAGGAATAAGCGGCTCAGGAATAAGCCCAAGACCCGCCGCGCTCGCTAAATGAAGATTAAATCCAAACCCGCCGGCAAGATGCAAAACCTGAAGGTCCTCGTACCCCAACTCCGCCCGATTCAGTAAAGCGTCAAAGCCGGAACGAATCGCGCTTTTCGCTAATTGCAACTCCCGCACGTCTTTTTGAGTGAAAATAATATTCCGTCCGTCCGGATGGTTTCCCAGAGTAATTTCCCGAAGCCCTTCGGCAAACTTTCCGCTGGAAAGAATAAACCCCTGTTTAAGCCCCTGGTAAGCCGTATCTACAATCCCGGAACCGCAAATTCCCGCAGGAGGCAGATTCCCTATCGTCTCAACCGCGAAACCGCCATCCCGAAAGTCCACCCGGGCAATCGCTCCCGGAACACTGCCGATACCCCAAAGAATATTTCCTCCTTCAAACGCGGGTCCTGCGGCCGTCGCGGCGCAAAGCAATTTCCCGGAATAGGCCAGAGCCATCTCGCCGTTTGTGCCGATGTCCATAAACCCTTCGGGAACAGTACTGCTATGCAGATCCGTAAAAAAAATTCCCGCGGTTATGTCCGCGCCGACATACCCGGAAATTCCCGGCAGTATCACTACTTCGCAGTCTCCATCCCCGGAAAATAATTCGCCGTACCGGGCCCGCACCAAGTCTAAAGTTACCGGCGTAAACGGCGATATTCCGAGGGTTTTACAGCTTATTCCCAGGAGAAAATGAAGCATCGCGGTATTGCCGGCGATGACTATTTTAGCCAAAACGCCGATGTCCGGGTCAGACCGCAAAGTCCCGACGCCCTCGGCAATCTGATCCCGCACCCGGCGGCTTAATTCAGCAAGACCGCCCTCATTCGCCAGCCGAATCCGGGACAGCACATCCGCGCCGTACTCGCGCTGACGATTCACCATGGAAAACTTGCGCAACACCGTTCCGGTCCGCAGATCCGCCGCCGCAAAAGCAATCGTAGTAGTGCCGATGTCAACCGCAAGACCGAAAAGTTTTTCCGGCCCAACGTGTAGAATTTTACCTTGTTCAAAAAATACCGGAACTTCCGATCCGCAGGGCCTTTCCGCAAGTTTCGACGTTTCCCGCAATTCCGAAAACGTAAGCGGTCTTTCCGGTTTAATCTGCCGGGCAAAACTAACGGGACTTTTTTCAGGGATAAACCGCCGTTCTTCCAAAGCGCAAACCCTCGAATCAAACTGAAAATCCGAAATTCCGGAAAAATGTTCTTCTCCGGTTTCGGGAATTTCCAGGGCAAGATCGGATTGGGGAAATCCGGCGCAGGCCAGCCGCCAACCTCCGCGTATATCCGCCGGCGGAAAGTACGCCTCATCCGCCGGAGTTACGGGCAGAAACCCGGCGGTTACTCGGACTGCGCATTTTCCGCAAACCCCTCGGCCTCCGCAGACCGCGGAAATATACGCCCCGGAATCCCGCAGAGTTTTAAGCAGATTCTCCCCCGATTTAGCGGTAATATGCTGTTTTTCGTTTATTCGTATTTCGATTTTTTTTTCTTTTTCCATTTTTTAATTATCCATTCCAAATGCCGTCTTTATCTAAACCAGCATATCTCGACTGAAAAAACTCGTCGAACTCTTCAGTATTGGTAGTGGGAAATTCAAGAGCTATTTCTTGCTGTATATTTTCAAGGGTTTTTTCTCCAAGAACGCAGGAAAACTTTCCTCTCAGAGCTTTCTCATACCACAGGAGCAAATCATTTTCAGTGATTACGCTCTGGATCCGGGCCCGCCAGCCGATCTGATTCAGCAAAGAAAGAATAACATTTTTCTCGACGTCTTTGCATATAATCACTATCCGATCCGCCGATACAGAGGACACAATATCTTTTGCTAATTTTTCAGTAAGCGATAAATGCTTTATCTGAATTGCCATCCCGAAATTCGTCCATATATCAAGTCCTCGATCCGCGGCGTTAGTTACTCCAAGCCGGTTTATTCTCGCGTCTAATCGAAAAGAAGGCATATCTTTCGACAGTGTAAGTACCTTCTCTGTGAAGTCGCCGAACTCCTCCAGTACATCCATTTGGTCAGAATTTATACTGACTTCAATCGATACCTCCAGCGCAGAAATTAACGAAGAAAATAAAGCGTACACAATTATTTCATATATTTTGTCTATACTCCGCCGCAGACCCGGTTCTTCCCAAAATAAATTCAAAAATTCTGTAAGATTAAAATTTGACACAGACCGGTTTCGGCAGTAATCCAAACCGCTGATCATTTGAGAAAATCTCTCCTGGAACTTTCGGTAAATATACGCTTCCACCGCTCCGTTTTTCTTCCGGTTTTCTTCGCCTAAAATCGCTAAGACTAAAGGGGGAATGGCATTCTCATTAAATATATCATCTTGATATCGCGCAGACGAAGTAGACGTTCTCCCTAAAAATTGTAAACAAATAAGATCTCGCCACTTCTTCGAAGCGTTACGGTACGTCTTTAAATCTGAGAGATCAATATCGCCCTTTGTTCTATCCCTATATAATATCTCCGCTATTTGTATCGGCTTGTACAGATGCACCCGAGACTTCGCTATCACTTTGTCAAGTGCTTGTTTTGCCGATTGAATGTTCAACGTATAACTCCTCAAATAAATTTTTTTCTTTTTTAAAAGGTTTTTTTTTTCGTAACGCACTCGTCATTTTTTCTGCTATCCTTTGTATCACAGGAACCGTCACTGAATTTCCAGCGACCTTCCGCGCTTGCGAATACGGAATTGGTATTTTAAACGTATCAGGAAATCCTTGCAAACGCAACATCTCTCGTGCGGTTAAACGCCGTTCCCCGTTCACCACAAGATAGTTGTAACTTCCCCCAGCTCGCAACGCGCAAGAATATGGCAGAGCCGAAATATGCCCTCCGATGTTCTCATGCCAAATAGAAGGGCGCGGCGGATTTCCTTTTACCGCAGATAATCGCTTTCGACGAATATGTTCCGAAAGAAAATATTCCTGTGGAACATCGACATCCTTTTCTAAAATCTCGTTTAACGGTTTATAATACCCTAAAGGTTTAGGAAACGTAAAGTCTATTTTTTCTAAAAATCCAGCGATGTAAATTCTTTCTCGCTTTTGCGGAACTCCGAAATCAAGAGAATTTAAAACCTTGTAATAAATCGTATACCCTAAACCGCGCAATCGGTCAAGTATAACATCAAAGGTTCTCCCCGCGTCGTGAGAAACAAGACGCTTCACGTTTTCCAATAAAAACGCTTTTGGTTTTTTTTCTCGCAATACCGTTTCAATGTTGAAAAACAGTGTTCCTCTTGTGTCAGCGAAACCTAACCCTTTTCCAGCTATGCTGAAAGGCTGGCAGGGAAAACCTGCCAATAAAATATCATGCTCAGGAATACTGCGTGGGTCTATAGCGTTAATGTCTCCGGCTGGTCTCTCCCCAAAATTTTCTTCATACATTGCTTGAGCGTACGGATCCCACTCGGAAGAAAATATATTCTCGCACCCGCAGTACGAAAATCCGAGGCGTATCCCGCCTATCCCAGCAAATAAATCTATGGTTCTAAAAGGCTCTTCCAGGGGGCGTCTCCTATATTTTTATTTTATCTCGACTGGAGATAGCGGTTTCGGCCGGTTTCGTAGAGATTTTCACCGTTACTGTCGATGATAACGGTCACTGGAAAATTTTCGATGATGAGCCGCCGGACCGCTTCGGTGCCTAAGTCTTCGAAGGCGATTACTTCTGCGGATTTAACACATTCCGCGAGAAGCGCGCCGGCGCCGCCTATCGCGCCGAAGTAAACCGCCCCGGCAGACTTCATCGCTGATACTACTTCGGCGGAACGTTTTCCTTTGCCGATCATGCCCCGCAAACCTAAAGCTAAAAGCCGGGGCGCGTACGCGTCCATCCGGTAGCTCGTGGTGGGACCTGCCGAACCGATAACTCTGCCCGGCGGCGCAGGAGTAGGTCCAACATAGTAAATAACCGCGTTTTCCGGGCTAAACGGCAGAGTTTTGCCCGTATCAAGCAGTTCCGCAAAACGCTGGTGCGCCGCATCCCGGGCGGTATAAATTTCTCCGCTGAGATATACCGAATCTCCAGCCTTGAGAACCCCGGCTTTTTCCCGGGTTAATGGCAAAGTCAGGTTCATTAGATCGCCTCCATTGCGTGCCGAGTCACATGGCAGTTAATATTCACCGCGCAGGGAAGTCCGGCGATGTGCGTCGGCATAGTTTCTATCGCGACTTGCAAAGCCGTAGTTCTCCCGCCGAAACCCTGAGGACCTATCCCAAGGGCGTTAATTTTTTCGAGAAGCGTCTTTTCAAGGTCTGCGTAATATTCGTTTGGATTCCGCTGATCCAACGGGCGCAGTAAAGCTTTCTTGGCGAGGAATGGGGCTTTGTCAAAAGCGCCGCCGATACCGACGCCGACCACGATAGGCGGACAGGGATTAGGCCCCGCGGTTTCCACCGCAGAAAGTACAAAAGCTATCACCCCTTCGGGGCCGTCGGAAGGTCTGAGCATTTTGATTTGGCTCATGTTTTCACTGCCGAAACCTTTCGGCGCGACAGTGATTCGCACTTTTTCGCCGTCCGTAATATCGAGGTAGAGCATTGCCGGGGTGTTATCTCCGGTATTGCTTCGGTTGAGGGGGTCCCGCACGACCGAAGGACGCAGGAATCCTTCCCGGCATCCCCGGCGGACTCCTTCGTCGACGGCTTGCTGTATATTTCCGTTAATGTGGGCCTCCCGCCCGATTTCGAGAAACACGCAGGTTATGCCCGTATCTTGGCAGATCGGAAGCCCCCGTTTTTCGGCCAGCTCAAAGTTGGCGATAATTTTGTCCAACGCCTCCGCCCCGGGACCCCAAGTTTCCTGGGTCCGGGCGGCCCGAATACTCTTCCGCACATCCTCGGGCAAATTTCGGTTCGCGTCGATATACAAACGCCGCACCGTTTCGGCAATATGTTCCGCTTCAATAATCCGCATTTTTCTCTCCTCAAACCGTCGGCCTGGCTTTCCAAGCATCCGGGGGACAGGTAATCCTACAATTTGCTTGCGATTCTGTCAACACTCCTCTAGTAATTATTGCGCGATCCGGATATACTTTTCCAGAGGAGAAAATTTATGAATATTTTCGTAAAAATCTGCGTCTTGGTGTGTTTGTTTGGAATTACCGCCTACGCAAACGGAGCGGCAAAAATGGAAAAAACCCCGGATTTTACCGAGCTTCTTGGGAAAGAGTGGAAACTGGCATCGGTAGTGAAGGGAGGCGATGACATCGGTTTCCGCCGGGACAGCCTCACCGAGGATCAGAACGGGTACTACACCCTCAGTTTCGACGCCCAACAGATAAACGGCACCGGCGCGCCAAACCGGTACTTTTCCGATTATCAGCAAAGGGCCGGAGATTTATCCTTCGGAGTAATTGCAGGCACTAAAATGTTCGCGTTCAACGAACCTGAAAAGCTCCGGGAACATGATTATTTCGCCTATCTGCAAGGAACTTCCCGCTGGAATC
>JAIRPY010000095.1 GCA_031256905.1 Spirochaetaceae bacterium | reverse complement strand
ATCGATCCCTATAGTTTCGTGCGGATTTTCCGGGAAGGCAGAGACCTATAGTCTGCGATTCGGGATTACAAAATCCGCCTCGGAAATTTCCGGCGGGTTTTTCTCAAACCTCATCCCCGAAGCCGGGTTTTCAAATTTTTCCGTATTTTTCCCAGTTTCCAAAAATTTTTTGCAAAAAGCCTCGGCGGTTCCAGGCAAAACAGAACCGGTTCTAGTCCGCAGGGAACCGGTTCTATCAAAAACAGAACTCGTTCTAGTCTCCATGGAACGGGTTCTAGTTTGCAGGGAACCGGTTCTATCCGAAACAGAACTCGTTCTAGTTTGCCTGGAACGAGTTCTATCAAAAACAGAACTCGTTCTAGTCCGCAGGGAACCCGTTCTATGCGAAACAGAACGGGTTCTAGTTTGCAGGGAACCCGTTCTATCCGAAATAGAACTCGTTTTAGTCCGCAGGGAACTCGTTCTATCCGAAACAGAACCTGTTCTAGTTTTCAGGGAACCGGTTCTATCCGAAATAGAACCCGTTCTAGTTTGCAGGGAACGAGTTCTATCAAAAACAGAACCCGTTCTAGTCTGCAGGGAACCGGTTCTATCCGAAACAGAACCCGTTCTATGCAGGATAGAACCGCCGGCGCCTTGGACTGACCCCGGGAGAAAAAATCAATAGGACCTTCCATATTCCAAAGAAAATATTTCCCGGAAAGGGAATTTTTTTAGAGCGCAATTACAAAAGTTGGGCTTCCCGGATGAGCCGGGTGAGGATGCGGTCGAAGCTGTCAGCGAAGGCTTTCAGTTCCCGTTTGCCGTAAGAGGCCACCCGTTCCCAGCGCAGGCCGGACTCGCCGAGTTCGACCATAAAGTCCCGCAAAGATAGGCGTTCCCGAATCGTTTCTTTCGTGTAGACCTGCCCCCGGTCGTCAAGCACGAGAATCTCCGCGCCCACCAGCCTCCCCGCAAGGGGAATGTCCCGAGTCAACGCCAAATCCCCGGGCTGAGCAAGCTGAAAAATCCGGTTGTCCGCGGAATCTTTGCCCGGCGGACACACCTCCATCACCACCGTGTCCCCGACTATGCCCGGAATCGGACGGTTCGCCGCGAATATCGCGGGAATCCCCGTGCGCGCCGACGCCCGAACCACCGCCTCCCGAGCCGGCCGGGGACAAGAATCCGCATCCACGAGGATTTTCACCGCCCGCCCTCGCCGACCGTCGCCGCGTAAAGCCTATACTCCCCGGAAATCCTAAGGTCATCGGGCGCATCCATCGCCGGAATAAACGCGGATTCGCCCGGTCCCAGGGTACAGGTTTCCAATCCCTTGGAAGTCAAAACCGCGATCCCTTGGGTAACCAAAATAATATAGGGTCCGGGTTCCGTTTTTTCCTTAAAAAGATCGATCCCCTCGCCGCCGCTCCGGGGGGGCTTGCCGGAAATATCCGGTGTTCGGGTCAAAAGCGCGAATTCTTCGCAGGGCGTAGGGAAAACCGACCCTCTCGGCGCAAGAATTTCGGGGCGGAAGGGCCTAAAGTCGAGAATTTCCAGCAATTCCGGGAGATCAACGTGCTTGGAAGTCAAGCCTCCCCGCAAAACGTTATCGGAATTCGCCATAAGCTCGACGCCCAAGCCCGAAATGTACGCGTGAAGCGTCCCCGGAGGTATGTAGATCCCCTGATTTTCCCGCAAAGTAAGGAGATTCAGATACAAGGGACTAAGAATTCCCGGGTCTTCCGGGTATAATTCCGCAAAAGTCCCCATAGTTTTCCATTCATCCTCGTATTCCGGGCGCGTTTTGAACAAATCCCCGCCGATCCGCAGGGTTTTTAGCGCGGTTTTTACTTCCGCAGAAAAAATTTTTTCAAAGAATTCTTTTAGGTTTTCTTCGGCTAAGGGCTTGAGCAAGGTTTTCAGCGCGGTTTTGGGGAAATAGTCGGCTAAAGCCTCAAGACGTTTCGCGATCTCCGGGGCTTCCCGGAAACCCGCCATCGCCGTAAAATCGCCCAGCGCGCAGAGGATTTCCGGCTTGTGATTCGGGTCCTTGTAGTTCCGGTTCCGGGCGGTAAGGGGAATTCCCTGTCGGTTTTCCCGGGCGAATCCCGCTTGCGCCTGCGGGAGACTCGGATGCGCCTGAATCGAAAGGGGCTTCCCCGCGGCAAGAACCTTAAACAGAAACGGCAAGGTCCCGAACCGCTTGGAGGTTTCCGGGCCCAAGGAGCCCGCCGGGTCCCGGCTTATGAGTTCCGGCAGAGAAAGGCCCTCGTCCGCAACTTCCGACGGACCTTCCGGGTGAACGCCCATCCAGAGTTCCGCCCAGGGCGATGCGTCCGGGTTTTCCGCGCCCAAAAGCCGGGGAATCCCTTCGGGAGACCCCCAGTCGTAGTGTTTTATCTGATTTTTCAGTTTAAAAATACGTTTTTTTTCCATATTTTTCTCTAAAGGCTATTTTTCCATTTAAAAATTTACCGCCCGGATTCGAGGACGCTGTTGATTCGGTTGATTAGACCGAGGGTAATTTGCTCGGCTTCTTGGGTATCTGCGGGGTTGCTTTCCGGGGTTTCCCGCAGATACATCCGCTGGATTTTATCGCAGAGGAGGAAGCCGGTAAGGATAGTGAGTTTCAGGGGGTCCCGGAGGCCCGTGGATTCCTGAATACTTGCCAGGGCCATCCGGTAATTGTGCAGGATAGCCTCCAGGTAAGCCGGTTCTTCTTCGGCGGTAATAGAAAAAGAAGTCCCCAATAACTCGATATACAGATCGTTTTTCCCGGGCCGAGGATTTTGCGCCTCTTTTTTGGGGTCCTGATCTTTACGAGACTGGTCCCGGTGGGACTGGTCGTTTTTCGCCATGGGAACCTCTTGTTTGGTCATCCTGCGGCGGCGATTTGCTCTTCCTCGGGCCCTTCTTCTTCGGCTGAGGAGGGTTCGGCTTTGGCGAAGACTGGTTCCGGCGGGGAAGTCTCGGGCTCGGCCGAATCCGGCAGGTCTGAGGCCGGGGGGTCTTGGCTGGTTTCAGCTTCCGCCGGGGTGAGTTTCTTTTCCACCGCGTCTTCAAATTGGTTGAGCCGGTTCAGCGCGGCGAGGATGCCGTTTTCGATGGCGTTTTGTTCTTCCCGGAAGGCTTGGATCAGGGATTCGAGGTCTTCGATCCGCTTTTGGTAGAGGGCGACCTTTTCCTTGAGCTGGACGTTTTCTTCGATGATCCGCTTGGCGAAGTCGATTTCTTTATCGACTTTGGTTTCCAGGACTTTGACGTTTTCGAGGATCCCCATGTTATGCTCCTATGCCTAAGGCGGCTTTGGCTTTGGCGATGACGGTTTTGAAGGCTCCTGGGTCTTCTGCGGCGAGGAAGGCGAGGGCTTTTCGGTCTAAGGTTACGCCGGCTTTGGCGAGGCCGGCTATGAGGCGGGAGTAGGGGAGACCTTCTGCTCGGCAGGCCGCGTTGATGCGGATGATCCAGAGTCTGCGGAAGTCGCCTTTCCGGTCCTTCCGGTCCCGGTAGGCGTAGGAAAGGCCCTTGGCGACTGCGTCTTTGGCGGTTTTGTAGTTGGAATGGCGTCGGCCCCAGTAGCCTTTGGCTAATTTGAGGATTTTTTTACGGTGGTCCTTTCGTTTGGACCCGTCTACTGCGCGTGACATATTGCTCCTTTATCCGTACGGCAAGAGCCGTTTTTTGATGACTGCGGTGTTTGCGGTATCCAAGATTCCGGGGCGCCGCAGGTTTCGTTTGCGTTTACTGGATTTCTTGGTTAAGATATGGCGAAGGTTTTGTTTTTTATATTTGACCTTCCCGGTACCGGTGAAAGAGTAGCGTTTTGCGGCGCTCTTTTTGGTTTTCATTTTCGGCATAGTGCTTCCTTATTTTTTGGTTTTGGGGCTTAGGACCATGGACATGAAGCGGCCTTCCATAGTTGGGGGTTTATCCATGACGTATTCTCCTTCGATGCGTTTGAGGACGTCTTTGAGGACCTCCAGGCCGAGTTCGGTATGGGCGAGTTCCCGGCCGCGGAAACGGATGGTAACTTTGACCTTATTGCCTTCGGCGAGGAAGTCTTTGACGTGCTTGGATTTGAAATCCATATCGTGGTCGTCGATTTTGGGTTGCATCCGGATTTCTTTTAATTTGAGCAGTTTTTGTTTCTGCTTGGATGCCCGGACTTTCTTTTCGTTCTCGAATTTGAACTTACCGTAATCCATGATTTTGACCACCGGCGGCGAAGCCTGGGGCGCGACTTCCACAAGATCGAGACTGTGTTCCCTAGCTATGGCGAGAGCCTCAAGGGTGGGCATGATACCCTGTTTTTCCCCCTCATTCTGGATGAGGCGGACTTCCCGCACGCGAATCTGTTCATTAATGCGTAAATCCTTATCCGACAACTGACCTCCTCGTTTGCGCCGGCGTTCCAACGCCGAACACTATAGCCGCAGTATACCCAAAAGTTTTAAGTATGTCTAGCCCCTTTTGGGGGACTGGAAACACAAACGTTTTTTTGCCATACTTTAGGGAAGATTTTTTAAAGAAAAGAAATTTTTTAGAAAAGGAATGAAAACCATGAAAATCCTGAAAAAGATGATGCCCTTCCTCGGAATCCTGCTGGCCGGAACGGTATTGAGTACCTGCGGATCCTTGCCAAAGGTAATTAAAGAACCGGTTCTCTCGTTACATTCGGCGGAACTAACAAACATCGACTTTACCGGCATTGATTTGCTCTGCAAAGTCGCCGTCCAAAACCCAAACCGCATCGAAGTCCCCTTCCCCAAAATCGACTGGGATTTATTCATCGCCGAAGGGGAATTCATCAAAGGAAGCATCCAATCCGGGGACCCCATAAAAGCCAATAAGTCGGTTATCGTGGATGTAAGCGTCCATGTCGATTATCTTAACTTGTATCAGACCATCGTGGCCATGAAAGAAGCCTCAAAATCCGGCTCCGACGAAATGGATTATAAAGTAGCTTTAGCCGCAACCTTCGACCTGCCGATTTTAGGACAAACCACTATTCCCTTTGAAATCGACGGCAAAATGCCCATCCTCCGGATGCTGAAATTTTCCGAACCTTCTATCGCCATCGATACCATAGACTTTACCGGAGTGACCCTGCTTTGCAGTATCAACGTGGAAAATCCCAACAAGTTCGCCATCCCTCTGCCGAAAATGGACTACAGCTACTCGGTAAACAAAAACGCGTTCTTATCCAGTACCATGACCGATTCCGGACCCCTTCCCGCCAAGGAAACCAAAAAAATCGAAATAAAAATACCCATAAAATACGCCGCCTTGTACGCGGCAATAGCATCCCTTGCCGCCCTTGGGGAAGCCGATGGAGACCTCGCGGTAACCTCGAAATCAGAAGTTCCAGCCTTCGCCGAAGAAGAACCCGAATCCCTGGCCGGAACGAATAAACTCCCCCTCTTGAAAGCTCCAAGCATTTCCTTTAACACTATCGCCTTGAAAAGCACGCCGCAGGAGTTGGCAACCGGATTACTAAACAAAAACGCCGTGGTTAAATACGATGTCAGTTTCACCATCGAAAATAAAAACGTCTTCGCCCTGAATCTGAATGCCCTGACGTGCAACCTCACGGTGAACGGGAATTCTTGGGGAAACGCCGCCGCGCCGAAAACAGTCATTGGGCCCGGGAAGACCGTTACGATTCCCCTGAGTTCTTCTTTCAACGCCACCACCGCATTGCAAGACGCGGTAAATTTGGCATCCAAAAAAGGCAGTTTTACCTATGCCTGCACCGGAAACGCCACCTTAGCCGGGGATCTGCCCGGTCTTAAAGCAATCAATATACCCCTCAACCTTGGCGGAAAACTCTAAACCCTCAAGCTCCCCGGCGGGGGGCGAGGGGAATGCGGATGCGGAAAACCGAGCCTTCTCCGGCGTGGCTTTCCGCAGAGGCTGTGCCTTGATGGATTTCCGCGATATGCCGAACTATCGCTAAACCCAAGCCGGTCCCCGGCTGATCCCGATGGCGGGACCCGTCAACCCGATAAAACCGCTCGAAAATTCGGGATAAATGCTTCGCCGGAATGCCGATGCCCTTATCCGCCACACTGATTACAAGCTCATCCCCCAAAATTTCCGCCCCCAGCCGAACCGTTCCCCCAGCCGGAGAATACTTAATCCCATTATCCAGCAAATTGATTACTCCTTGCAGGATAAAAGGACCATACATAACCGCTTTGAGTTCCTCAGAACAGTTCAGACAAAGGGTTATGTTTTTTTTGCCCGCCCCTAAAGCCGCAGAAGCCATCGCTTCCTCAAGTAAGGGATAAACCAAAGTTTCTTCCATAGTAAAAGGAAGGGCCTCTCCCTCTTCAAGGCTGACGAGAGTCAGCAGGTCCGTACTGAGGTTTTCCATGCTATGGGCGTTCTTTAAAATAATGCCGATGTAATGCCGAAGTTGAGCCGGGTCCTCCGGCAAGGCGTCCAAGAGGGTTTCGGCAAATCCCTTTATGAGCTGAATCGGAGTTCGCAGTTCATGAGAAACATTCGCCGCAAAATCTTTCCGAACCTGCTCCAGCTTATGCAATCGGGTGAATTCAGTCAAAACCAGAAGGGCCTCTTTCTCGGCCTCCCCCAAAGGAGACCCGGTCACATGAAAATACCGCTGTTCCCCAGAGGTATACAGTTTTAGGTCCCGCTTTACCGGACGATTCTGACTCAAAGCCTCCCGGGCCAGCGTTTCCAACTCGATGGACCGGGTCCCTTCCAGCAAAGAAAGCTTACCTAATCTTTGTTCCCCAAAACCGAAAAGAATCCGAGCTTTCGGGTTTACCGACCGAAGTATAAGCTGAGAATCCGTAATTAAAACCCCATCAGATACGGTATTCAGTAGAACCTCCAGCCGCGCTTCCGCCCGACTGGATTCTCCTGTGGAAATATACATACCTTCCCTTATCATAGCAAAAGAATTTTGGGAAGCTCTTCTTTTTATACACTGACGCGAAACGCCCCCGGAATTGATCAGCTTTCTTTTTGCGAGTATACTTTTCTAAAGGAGAAAGAAAAATGCCAAGATCATCGCAGATAACCTACCGGCAGATTATGCGGATGTTTCGGGAAGAGTCCAAACAGCGGGCCGAAGAAGCCGCCCAGTACAAGCAACAGCGAGCCGAAGAAGCCGCTCGGTACGAGCAACAGCGGGCCGAAGCCGAGGCTCGGTACGAGCAACAGCGGGCCGAAGAAGCCGCTCGGTACGAGCAACAGCGGGCCGAAGCCGAAGCTCGGTACGAGCAACAGCGGGCCGAAGCCGAGGCTCGGTACGAGCAGTTGAAGGCAGACCTCGCCGCCCAAGAAGCAGAACGCAAAAAAGAAGAGGCGGAACGAAAAAAGGAAGAGGATGAACGCAGAAAAGAAGAAGCGGAACGCAAGAAGGAAGCCGAGGCTCGGTACGAGCAACAGCGGGCCGAAGCCGAGGCTCGGTACGAGCAGTTGAAGGCAGACCTCGCCGCCCAAGAAGCAGAACGCAAAAAAGAAGAGGATGAACGCAGAAAGGAAGAGGCGGAACGTAAGAAGGAAGCCGATAAACGTCAAAAAGACCTGGACCGGCAAATATCAAAATTGGGAAACCGAATCGGAGAATTGATCGAACACCTTACGGCGTCGAATCTTCTGGATAAGTTCCGGGCCTTGGGCTACAACTTTACCCGAACCTCCCGGCGGCACATCCTCGCAGATGAACGGAAACAACGGTACGCGGAAATAGACTTGCTCCTTGAGAATGGCGAATTCGCTATGGTCGTAGAGGTGAAGTCCCTTTTCACCCTTGGGGATGTCAAGGATCATGTGAAGCGCATGAACATTCTGCGGGAATACGCGGATCAGCATAACGACCCTCGGTCCTACCGAGGCGCGACAGCCGGCGCAATGTTCGACCAAAAGGCCCGGGAATACGCCTTATCCTGCGGCTTTTATGTAATAGAGCAGTCCGGAGATACCGTGGAAATCCAACAGCC
>JAIRPY010000082.1 GCA_031256905.1 Spirochaetaceae bacterium | reverse complement strand
CGGTTTTCCCGGGTTTTCGTTAAAATTCTGCTGAAGTTGGGCGGTAAAGACCTGCATTTCCTTCCGGAATTTTTCGTCTCCCCGGATGCCCGGGAGTCCTTTACTCTGAAACATCCCCGGGCCCGGAATAACAGAAACCGGCTGGGGAACAATATTAAACGTCATGGTATAAATCTAGCCGAATCAGCCTTATATTGCAAGTTCTTTTTTTAAAAATCAGTTTTTTTAAATTTTAGAAACTAATTTTTTTTAAAATTATAAAGTAAAAAAATTTAAAAAAAGGAGTTTCAAAAATTATAAAAAATTACTATATCTATTTTTTGATCTTATATAAAAGAAATATTAAGAAAGAAATTTTAAAAAAAATATTAAAGAAATATTGAGGAGAAGTTATGAAGATAAAATTTAAAATAAGTTTGATGGTTATTGCTATTCAAATTACGGTTATTGTAACCCTGTCGATTACGTTATTAAGCCATGCCGGAAGAGAACAGATGAGGCTTGCTTTGGAAAAGCAGGAGTTTATCGCCCGGTATCAAAGCGCGGTTATTCAGGATCGGTATAACGGCTATATGCGGGTTACGAAAACGTTAGCTGGAATATTTTCGGAATACGAAAGCATGGCTCCTGAACTGCGGCGGGGGCGTTTCAGAAATATTATCGAGGCCGTACTCAATACTGAACCGAATGTGGTCGGTATTTTTTCTGTATGGAAGCCGGATATTCTTGATTCCGACGCAGACCACATCGGTACGGACGGCGCGGCTCCGAATGGGCAGTTTGCGCCTTTTTATCACCAGTACACCAGTAAAACGGTTCATACCTTTTATCCGTGGTATCAGGAGACGTCTAAACAATTGATGAATCGTCAGGATATTTCGGGACCCTTCGCGGAGGATGTGAACGGAAAAACTACGTATGTTCTTACTTTCACGACGCCGATTATCCGAGACCGGGAACCGGTCGGCGTGGCGGGAATCATTATTGATATTTCGGCCCTGCAAGACTTTATTCAAAAAGCAGTCCGGGACAATCCGGAGACCCCTTATCTGGCGGTTTATACGAACAACGGCGATATTATCGGAAGCTACCAGCCGGGCCAAATCGGTAAAAATGTTCGGGAAGCCGACTCCGGACTTTTCGATCAAAATATAAATTCCGTCGCGGCCGGGATACGCCAGGGACAGCTTCTTTTATTGAATGAATATTCGGATCTGCTTCAAACCGATCTTATGATCACCCTGGCGCCTTTCAGCATCGGTTCGGATATACCGCCGTGGTCTATAGGAATCGGCACCCCGAACAGTCTGATCCTAGAGGATGTGCGGAATTTAACGATTTTTACCGCCGCTTTTTCCGCGGGCGTTATCGTCATTGTAACCCTCCTCATCTTTTTCGGAATGTCCCGAATAAGCAAGCCTATTGTGTTTCTCGCGGATACTTTGCGGGGTATTTCCCAAGGCGAAGGAGACCTCACAAAAACAATCCCAATGTATTCAAAAGATGAAATCGGCGATCTGGCCCGGTATTTCAATCTCACCATCGAAAAAATCAGAGCCATGGTAATCCTCATAAAAGAGCAAAGCGATGCCCTTTTCGGCATCAGCGGCTCCCTCGTTTTAAACATGAACGAAAACGCCCAATCGGTCGACCAAATCGCCGAAAACATTAAAACTATCAAAACCAGATCGATCAGTCAAAGCGTAGCAGTAGAAGAAACAAACGCGGCCATGGAACGCATTACCGGCGTAATAAACGAATTAAATAATACAGTCGTTCAACAAACAGAAAGTGTGGCCGAATCATCCGCGTCAATCGAAGAGATGATAGCCAACATTCAATCCGTAACTCAGACTCTCATTAAAAACACTGATACTGTTCAGGAATTACTCACCGCTTCTGAAGTGGGCAAACGAGGGTTACAAGAAGTGTCCCAAGACATCAGAAATATCGCAAGAGAATCCGAAGGACTGCTCGAAATTAATAAAGTGATGGAAAACATCGCAAGCCAAACAAATCTGCTGTCGATGAACGCCGCTATCGAAGCGGCCCATGCAGGAGACGCCGGCCGGGGCTTCGCGGTAGTCGCCGGAGAAATCCGTAAACTGGCGGTTTCAAGCGGAGAACAGTCCAAAATGATCAGCACCGTACTGAATAAAATAAAAGCGTCTATCGATACTATTATGAGTTCCGCCGATACGGTATTAAAAAAATTTGACGCGATCAATAAACAAGTACAGAAAGTTTCGGATCAGGAGGCGAACATCCGAAACGCCATGGAAGAACAAGGCGCGGGAAGTAAACAGATTCTGGAATCAATAAGCCGTCTGAATGATTTAACCCGATGGGTGCAGTCCGGTTCCCAGGAGATCCTCCAAGGAAGTCAGGAAGTAATCGCCGAAAGCCGCAGTCTCGAAAGCGTAACCGCAGAAATTACCGACAGCATCCAAAGCATCGTCGCCGGCTCGGATCAGATTAACGCTTCGGTAAACCGGGTGAAGGGCCTCTGCGGGCAGAACCGAGATACTATCAATATTCTCGTCCAAGAGGTTTCTCGGTTCAAAGTCGAGTAAGTTCATGCTGGATCTGTCCCGGAAAAACTATCTAGGCGGGGCCGCGGGTTTGATAACCGGATCAGATTCTTTTCGGGAAAACGAACAAGCCCGCCGAGCCGCCGCTTCCGGAAGCGTCGCAAAAGCGCAGTAATCCTTCATTTCCACCGCGTCAACCTGATGCCCCGGAACGCCTCCCGCCCGGGCAAGGACCTTTACTACATCCCGCACCGACGCGCCATGCTGACGCCCAAGACCCACATACACCCGAGTAAATCCCTTAGGCTCGTCGTCTTTTAAAAAACCCCGGCGCCGATAGTGTTCCTTTTTTTCCAAAAACCCGGGACGTTTCCCTCCGAACCGGCCCCCCCGAGGCTCCTCCCGGGAAGCGATCTCCGAAAACTCCGTCACCGCGCCGTACCGGGACGGATCGAGCAAATCCCCGTACGCAAGGGTTATCAACGCTTCTACCGCGTGCTCGCTTCCCAGAGTTTCGATGAGTTCTTTACTCACCTGGGCCAGCACCGGAGAGGCCAAATCAGGCTGAACCGGGACAGCCGAAGATTCCGGCCCTTCCTCCGAAGGCGGATCCGGCATTTCAGAAAGCGCGGCCACAACGGATTGCACAATCCGCTGTTTCACAGCCTTCATTACGGCCTTTATCTGGGGAACTTTCATCCATTGAATACGGCTCCCCAAAGTGCGTTCCATACTGCGGGAAAGCTGGCTGATTCGGCCTCGTTCCGCGGGCAACGCGAGACTTACCGCTTTTCCCCGCCGGCCGGCTCGGCCCGTTCTGCCGATGCGATGAATATACGTTTCCCGGTCATTCGGCAGGTCCCAGTTTATGACATGGGTCAGCCGCTCGATGTCCAGCCCCCGGGCGGCGACGTCCGTAGCCACGAGAATCGTGGTGTGCCGAAACCGAAACCGCCGCAGAGTCCGTTCCCGGGCTTCCTGGGAAAGATCCCCATGAATAGCCTCAGCGGAATAGCCTCCTTCCACAAGCCTCCGGGCCAGCTCATCGGTTCCGGCTTTGGTGGCGCAAAAAATCAATCCGTAAAAATCATCCGCGCCGTCGATAATCCTTCTGAGGGCTTCGAGGCGGTCTTCTTTTTTCACTACCAGATAAAACTGATCCACCGCGGGTTTATCGTCTTCCGGCGCGGCGTCTTCTAAAATTTCTATATCCCCGATATACGCATGAACAATTTTGAGGATCGCTTCAGGCATGGTAGCGGAAAAAAGGGCCACCCGACGCTCGGTTTTCACCGCTTTGAGAATGGTTTCGACATCCTCGAAAAAGCCCATATCCAGCATTTCATCCGCTTCATCGAGAATAAACCAATCAATCGCCGATAAGTCCAGAACTTTGCGTTCCATAAGGTCCATGACGCGCCCCGGAGTTCCCGCGACAATTTCGGTCCCCCGCTTGAGGTCAAAGATCTGATTGCGAATCGACGCGCCTCCGTATACCGCAGTAATCCGCGGAAAGGGTCCCGTGGTAAGAGAAGCAATTTCCCGGGAAATTTGCAGAGCAAGTTCCCGAGTCGGGGTAAGGATAAGTGCCCGAGGCGCATGGCCGCCCTGGGTAAAACGTTCCACCAAAGGAATCCCGAAAGCCGCGGTTTTTCCCGTACCGGTTCGGGCTTTTACGATAAGATGGCCTTCTTCGGCGAGAAGCCTCGGCAGGGCCAGGGCCTGGATAGAACTCGGCGCGGTAAATCCCTTGCGGGTCAGGGCCCCAAGCACCGCATCGGATAACCCAAAAGAAGCGAATGGGTGGCAGTCTGTATTCATATCCTCCATATATACAAGAAACTAAAGAACTTTCAAGTCCGCCCCCGCCGATCTCATGCGCTTGACCCCAGATATACCGATCTATTCAAATGAGATGAATAGGTATCTTACCGCCAGTTTGAAAAATTTAATCTTTGTAGCGTTTCATGCTCTCTTCGATAACGGCTTTCAGTTCTCCGATGTTTCCATATCTGACACCTCGTACTCCGTAAAAATTTATGTCTTATGTCTGACACTAATTTTACACTAAGTTTTCGACATTTTAAGTTTTCCTGGTTGGCATTCCTTCTTGCTTTAGCATGGATTCCCTAAAAAAGTCGTTTTTAGCTTTGTTTTCTTAGTATTTCTTTAGCTTAAATATAATTTTTGGTGTCCAGAACTATGTCTGTCTGGAATTAACTGAGGTTTAAAGCTGTTTCTCAGCTTGGTGACTTTTGAGTTCCGATGTCAGTTGAATGTCTCCGAAGTTCAGCTTTCAGGGCTTGGGCTTTTGGTGAAGAGCGTTGATGGGTCTGGGAGGGTGTCGATTATGCCGAGGATGCGCCTTAGCCGGTGGAACAGCCCCCCGAAATGCCATTGCTCAGGCTTCTTCGCCAAACCAGCCTTCACCGGATTCTTATCAATGTACTCTGACACCCTCGCAAAGTCCGCCTCATCCTTGATTATCCGGGAAAAAAACCGCCGGCCCCACAAACTGCCGGTGATGTTGTGCATCTTGTTCCACCATCTCGCAAAGCGGCTCTTCAAATACTGCATTATTTTGGATAAAGACTCCCCATGTCCAGGCTTCATGAGAAAATGTATGTGGTTGTCTAGGACGCAAAAGTTCCACAACTCGAAGCTGAACTTCTTTTTTGTCTTTTTTACGAAGTTCAAAAAGGCTTGCTTGAACCGAGGCTCTTGTAAATCATGGCTACCTCGGTTGATCTCGGAGGTGACATGATACGTCGCGCCGTCTATAAGTATGCGTAAGGGTCTCATAAATCCCTATAAGGCATCAATACGCTTCCTGCTTCACTTTTATGTCTGGCACAAAAAAAGTGCCAGACATTGTAAACGCTTGACGCGGAGAGAGGTATTCTATACAGTAAAAAACCTATGGAGATACTGAGGGTTAATGGATTGTCTAAATCGTACAAAAATTTGCGAGTTCTTAGAAGCATATCCTTTACGGTAGAGCGGGGTGAGGTGGTTGCTGTCATTGGGCCGTCTGGGTCGGGGAAATCCACGCTTTTGCGGTGCATAACCCATCTTGAACAAGTTGACGGCGGTAGTATCGCTCTAGCCGGTTCGGTTATGGTCCAGGATGGGGTATACGCCCCGCCTGACGTACTCCGCCGAGTCTGTCTGAAAGTTGGTCTGGTATTTCAGAATTTTAATCTTTTCCCTCATTTTTCCTGTTTGCGGAACATCACAGAAGCTCAAATTCATGTGATCCGGCGCAGTAAAGAAGAAGCTGAAGCTAGAGCGCGGTCTTTGTTGGAAAAAATGGGACTTCCTGAGAAAGCCGATGCGTATCCTTGGGAGTTGTCGGGGGGGCAACAGCAACGGGTGTCGATTGCCCGGGCCCTGGCGCTGGATCCGGAAATGCTGTTTTTCGATGAGCCTACCAGCGCGTTGGACCCGGAGCTTACCGGTGAAATACTTAAGGTTATCCGCGCGCTTGCGGCGGAAAAGATGACGATGGTTATTGTAACCCACGAGATGGATTTTGCTAAAGAAGTCGCGGATCGGGCGTTGTTTATGGACGGCGGGGCTATCCTTGAAGAAGGTCCTGCGGCGCAAGTTATTGCCCATCCTCAGCAGGAACGAACCAAAACCTTTTTGAAACGTCTCGGCTGAAAATTCTTGTATGGTTTTTATAAAAACGTTTTTTAGGAAACCCGGACGGCTTCTAATTCGAGAGCTTTGGCTTCCCAAGCCGTGGTTTGGGTCTCAATTTGGGATGTGACTTCGGCAAGCCGAGCTGACACCTGCCGGGCTTTTTCTCCGCTGATGTATACTTCAGGTTTTGCCAGTTCAGATTCAAGCCGAGTTTTTTCCGCCTCAAATTCTGCCAGTGTTTCGAGAATCTCCGCTTCCTGCCGTTCAAGCCGCCGGATGATGCTCTGCCGGCGTTTGTCAGCCTCCCGGCGCAGAGCTGTGTTTGACTGCCCAGTCCGAGGAGCCGCCGGCTGAGGAGGCGCCGGTTCTTCTCCGGCAATTCGCTCAAGATAGTATTCGTAACTCCCGTAAAAGAGCCTATGCCCTTGGGGTGAAAGCTCAAGGGTCTTGGTCGATAAGGCCTCCATAAACGCCCGATCATGGGAAACAAAAATTATTGTTCCTGAGTAGGCTTTTAACGCGTTTAACAAAACATCCTTTGACTGAAGATCAAGATGATTGGTAGGCTCATCGAGAATCAGCAAATTCATAGGTTTTAAAAACAGCTTGAGAAGGGCAAGTCGGCTCTTTTCGCCCCCGGAAAGCGCAGATACCGGTTTATACACATCGTCGCCGGAAAATAAAAAGGCGCCAAGCATATCTCGCGCTTTCGGCAGTAACTCTGTCGGCGCGTCGGATTCCAAGAACGCCAGGGTTTGTTCTGAAGCCGTCATCGCCTCCGAGGCATCCTGCGAAAAATACCCTGCCGCAACGCCCGAACCGTAGCGTAAACTTCCCTCGAAATTTTCGTCTTGACCTGCAATAATCCGCAGAAGCGTTGTTTTACCCGCGCCGTTTCGTCCGACTACTGCAAGCCGTTCGCCGGATTCCAAAGTTAAATCCAAATCGGAAAAGATTCGCCGGCCGCCGTAACGTTTCCCGATGCCTTCAAGCGTAAGCGTGATCCGGCCGCTGTGGGGCGGATCAGGAAAATCAACGCTGATCTTTTTTAGAGAATCCGGAATTATTATTTTCTCCATTCGCTCAAGACGTTTCATCAATTCCTGGGCAAATGCGGCTTTACTCGCTTTGTAGCGAAACCGCCGAATCAGGGATTCTATTTTTGCGATTTCCGTTTGCTGTTCTTCCCAGCGTTTTACTAAACCGGCAAGCTCATTACGTCGGGCGGTTTCATACGCGCTGTAATTGCCTATATACCGCTTGAGACTGCCCTGAAACAGCTCGTACACCTCAGTTACCGTGCGGTCGAGAAAATACCGGTCATGCGAAACCAACAGATATCCGCCGGTAAATGAACCAAGCCAGGACTCAAGCCACGAACGCGCTTCAATATCCAAATAGTTCGTCGGTTCGTCCAGCAAAAGAACCTCCGGATTTTCAAGCAGTACCTTTGCAAGGGCAATCCGCATCTGCCAGCCGCCGGAAAATTCCTCCGCCGGTCTGGCCAGATCAGCAGGCTCAAAACCGAGACCGGCAAGAACCGACGCAATCCGGGCGTCCCGATTGTAATACCCGGAATTTTCAATTTTTTCATGAAGATAGTAATACTCTCTCAGTAGAATATCCGATTGGGCGTCCTCGGGTTCAACGGTTTCCAAAATTTTTCCAATCTCTTCCATCTGAGCAAGTAAAGCTGTCGTCCCGGCATATGCGGTTTCCGCCTCTTCCCGCAGAGTGCGTCCTCGATGTACTATTCCCGACTGGGGAAGATACGAAATCCGACAGTTTTTCTGCACCGCCCGATCTCCGGCGTCCGGGGGCAGTTTACCGGCTATAACCCGCATAAGCGTCGATTTTCCAGAACCATTCGCCCCGGCCAGCGCAGACCTCGAACCGGAAGCCAGGGCAAGACTCACATCCTTCAGTATATCCCGATCTCCAAAAGCAAGGGATACTTTTGAAAACTGTACGAAACCCATCGCAACATCCTTTTTTAATTTAAAGACTATCGGCCTTAAAAAAGTAAATCACCAGAGGCGACGACGCCGGCCGAGTGACCAGGGAACCTTCAATATTTACCGGCGGAATATACTCAATTCGCAGGCCCTGACTGTCCATCGCGTACAAAAACGAAATAGGCGCGGTTAACCGTTCCAAATGAAACGAAATCGCTCCGTCATACCGATTCGTCCGGGCAAGGGCAGAATCGAGAAACAACCCCATACTCACTGTGCCTTTGCCCATGCCCGGCCCGGGAATCACCTGGGGAACAAGAAAATCATAGCCGGTCCAGCTGAATCCGCCTTCGGAAGTAAACGAAAGAGAACCGTAATTCGCGCTGTTAAACCCAGGACCTAAATCGTATATCCGTTTGAAAAGCGTTTCCTGCCGAGCGGTTTCCTGAATAATCAAATCATCCACATCGGAAGATAGCGCGACAAACAAGAGAGTCCTGAGCGCGCCGCTGTTGTCAGTAAACTGCACTTCAAGAGTCGTATCGGAACGAAGCCGCATCTGCAAATGGGCTCCCTCAAAACGCCAGGCCCGAGTTCCATCGGAACGGATCCCGGTATACGGAAACGTCCGATTCACCGCCGGCGTAAAAATGTGCGCGATGCCCGTATCCTGCCCGGGGGAAAACCGCCAATGCCGGGACAGTTCTTCCAAATCCAGCGCGCCGGCGTTCACCATATTTCCGTAAGATTCCGGCGACCAGATTTTACTCAACAGCTTGTCGAGATCGGGATCGGTCTGTTCCTCTTCAAGATGCACAATACTTAAAACTCCGCCGGGGTGTTCAAACAGCCTGAGTCGGTACGAGAAACAGTATCCTTCCGCGCCGTCTTCGGTGAGGACTTTGTACCAGCTTCCGTCAAGGGGTTCCCCGGTTGCGCTGATCGGCGGATTGCCGCCGGCAGACGCTAGAATCTTGACGACCTCGCCCTGCCTGAGCCGGTACACCCGCCGGGCGGAATTATCCGGATCCGCCCGAATCGGAAGCCCATCCTGAAGGGTTTCGGCGTACACCAGGGCAAGTTCGGCAAAAGCCTCAGCCCGCTTCTGAGTCGCGCCTTTACTGCCCACGAGTTCAAGTTTTGCCAAGGGAATTTCAAATTTATCTATCGGTCTTTCCGTTCCGTCCGATTGCGCCCGATACGCTTCGGGAATTCCGGCTATCCAATGCCGGTTGATGTTCGATTTGACGTATATCGGAAGTATAGTCCCGGAAGGGATCGCCGGTTCTTCAGTTCCCCACAAGAGGATTCCCCAGCCTAAGAGTTTATCTTCACACGAAGCCAGCCCTAACGCAAGCCAGCCAGCTAAAATAAAAAAATAAGCCCGCATATTTTCTTAGTATACCAAAATCTTGGGAATATACAAGATCGAAATGCCGGATATGCACAGCTTTTCTGTTTTTCTTTGGGATTAAAAGTGGCTTGACCAATTTTCTAAAAATTTGTATATTAAAAATGGTTTTTCAATAACCGGTTTTCAGGCAGCTTTCCACGCCGAATCTTGCGTAAAAGACTCCAATATACTTTTTTCTCAAGGAGAGCTTTTATGGAAACAGCTCAACAGAATTCGTATCTGCTGACGGAGCCGGTGAGGAAACTCCTCCCGAAATTCGCCGTCCCCTGTGTGGCGTCTCTTATTATCTCATGTCTCTACAATATCGTTGATCAGATATTTGTGGGCCAGGGCGTCGGCTACCTCGGCAACGCCGCGACAGGCATTATCTTCCCGATAACCGTTATCGGCTGGGGACTTTCGCTCCTGTTCGGCGACGGAGGCGCGGCATTCCTGAGCCTCTCGCTGGGCGCAGGCAACACGAAACACGCGGGCAAATCCGTTGCAAACAGCGGATTGTTTTCGTTTCTCACAGGTTTAGCGTTGATTATCATAAGCTATGTTTTGGG
>JAIRPY010000042.1 GCA_031256905.1 Spirochaetaceae bacterium | reverse complement strand
ATTTCTGACCGCCGGACCAAAGGAATGGAGCGGCTCGCATTGTTCATAGCCGTACTGATAGAAGGAAAGAACCACGAAATGCTCGTTGGGGAATATGGCAAATCCCGTCTTTTCCATGACCGCCTCCGAAATGTGGTTTTCATTAGTATATATCATTTTGCGTCCATATATCAATAAAATTCGCAAAATACCGCAAAATGATATGTTTTTTTCTCCCTCGAATCATGTACCCCAGCAGGATGCCCCTTTAGGCTGATTTAGAGTTTCAAAGAAACCAACATTTGGAGGATACCAATTGAAGAAGAATCTTGTTTTGAAAATAATGACGACATCTCTGGCGCTGATCATGATGTTTGCCGCCTGTAGCAAGAAAGCGGATACCGCCGGAGGAGCGGCAGGCAAGATAACGCTGACATTCCACCATTTCTCGACAGAACAGGAAGTGCGCGACGGTAATGCCGGCGCTACCGCTTTCCGCTACGCGATAGCTGAATGGGAAAAAGCGCATCCTGATGTCGCCCTTGAACAAACGGTACTTTCAAACGATGACTGGAAGGTGAAAGCGGCGGCGCTTGCCGCGGCTAACGACCTTCCCGATGTAGCGCTGGTTATGGGAATGTGGACAAAGGAATGGGTCGCCAATAAACTCATCGTCCCACTCGACGATAGTATTAAAGCAAGCCCGCACGGCGCTAAGTACAAGGACGGACTTTTCGCGCCCTTCCGTGTTGACGGCGCAATCTACGGTCTGCCGATTTTAGCGACAGGAAGTTGCACTATCGTAGCCTACGACTCCAAACTCTGGGCGGACGCGGGTTTCCCGAATTTCCCTGAAACATGGGAAGAAGTCGAAAAAGCGGGCGCGTATTTCAAGAGTAAAGGCATTGACACATTCGCTTTCGGTAACGGAGGCCAATGGCAGATAAACTCGACCTTCCTCTCCGCTGTGGGCGACCGGTTCACAGGCTCAGACTGGTTCTTCAACATAATAGACAAAAAGAATAACGCTTCTTTTGAAGATAAGCCATTTGTGGACGCCCTCCGTTTTACGCAAAAGGCGTTCTCCACCGGACTTTTTAACAAGGACTTCAACGCGGTAAACAACGAAGCCGCCCGTGATTATTTTGTAAATGGGCAGAGCGCGGCGGTTATTTGCGGAAACTGGGACATAACCTACATCGGGCAAAACGCCAGCCCGGACTTGAAAGCCCGTATAAAGTTTGCCCCCATACCACAGCCCGACGGCGCACAGGCTACGACAAAGACCCATGCCGCCGGAAATGGAATGGGTCTTGCGCTCAACTCGAAACTGTCAGGCGAAAAACTTGAACTTGCAAAAGATTTGATTCTTTATATCACCGGGCCGGTGTTTGCCGAGTATCTTGCGTCAAATTTCGCGCAAACCGGAGCCTGCGCGGTTGATAATGTTGATCTTTCAAAGTTCGACAGCTTTACCGCCGATTTTTACCGGTTTAATGAGAATCCGATTTGCCAGATTTACGATTCGTTCATGGACGGCGCAGTTGTAAGCGTTATGAACATCGGCCTGCAAGAGATGTTGAACGGCGCGAAGACGCCGGAAAAAGTCGCGCAGGAATCGCAAGCCGCGTATAAAAAATAATCATAGGAGGGCGTCATGGCAGATCATATTACGGTAAAACGCCGTTATATAGCGTTATATTTGGCATTACCCATTGCCGTGTTTTTATTCGCGGTGGCTGTGCCGCTCTTTGAGGCGCTTTATTTCAGCTTTTTCAAATGGTCGGGCGGACCCAACATGACCTTTACCGGGCTTGCGAATTTTGCCGCCCTGGTGAAGGATAGACTTTTTTGGCAGGCGTTCAGCCACAACATTTTTCTGGTTATTGCCTGCGTGGTAGGGCAAATCGGACTCGCGTTTATTTTCGTTATGATAATAAGCGCGAAGTGCGTAAAACTAAAAGACCTTCATTCTACGTTCACTTTTTTTCCGAGTACGATTTCCGCGGTCGCCATAGGAATGGTTTGGCGCATCATTTTTGATTACCGCTACGGACTTTTGAATTATATGCTCCGCGTATTCGGCATGGAAGACGCTCAAAAAATATGGCTGAACGAAGCTGATATAATCATGACCGTTGTTTCCATTCCGTTGATTTGGCAGTACATCGGTTATTACATGATTATTTTGCTGTCGGCGATAACAACAATCGACAAAGAAATTTATGAAGTCGCTGAATTAGACGGCGCAGGTCCCATTCGCCGCGCATTGCACATAACCATTCCGCTTATAAAAAACACCCTGCTGATCTGCGTCACCCTTTGTATAGCGGGTAATATGAAAGCTTTTGACCATATTTATGTTATGACAGCAGGCGGTCCGGGTTCGTCGTCCAACGTTATGGCGATGTACGGTTATATTACCAGTTTTGTACAGTCGAACATGGGATATGGTAGCGCCATCTCAATGGGCATTTTTATTTTAAGCCTTTTGATAATTGGAATCACGCAGATTTTAACCAAACAGCTTACAAAGGAGGCGGAATAATGGCGGAATTAACGGCGGTAAAAAACAATACCCCTTTGGACAACGCGAAACGCTCGGCGGTATCTATTATTGCGAACGCGGTAATAATCCTTTTTTCAATTTCGTGCCTCTTTCCCGTGATTTGGATGCTTTATTCATCGTTTAAAGAACAAAAAGAATTTAACAACAATGTTATATCGCTTCCAAAATCATTATATCTGGGTAATTACGCGAATGTAATCGGACGGCAGGACGCGAATCTTTTCCGCGCAATCGGAAACAGCTTCTGGACTACCTTAATAGCGATCCTGTTTATCGTGCTTTTCGGTTTTATAACAGGCTATATTTTGGGGCGTACCAAATTTAAATTAAACCGTATTGTTTATTCAATGTTCCTGCTTGGAATGTTAATCCCGATTCATTCGCTCATGGTGCCGGTTTATGTGCTGTTCCGCCGTTTTAATTTAACGGACAGCCTGAACGGGCTCGCGGTTCCTTACATAGCTTTCGGGTTGCCGATTGCCATTTTCCTCGTTGAAAGTTATATAAAAGGGATTCCTGTTTCTATAGAAGAAGCCGCGTCTATTGACGGCGCGAGTTTTCACCGAACATTATTTACAATTATAATGCCGATGTGCCGCCCGATTTTGTCGGCGGTCGCGGTGATACAAACCTTCTCAACGTGGAACGAATTTTCGTTTGCGCTTGTCTTAATTAGCAACGCGAAAAAACGCACGGTGCCGCTTGAGATAGCGATGCTTAAAGGGCAATACTCGTCGAATTATCCGCAAATATTCGCTACAATGCTATTGGCGATGGTTCCGGCGATTGTTTTTTATTTTGTATTCCGCCGACAGGTGATGAAAGGAATGGTCGCCGGCGCGGTGAAGGGGTAATAGGTCATTTTGGTTTTAATCTCGCCGCTCACGCGGCGTTAAATAAGGAGTATACAATGGCTAAATTCGCTTTTATCGGCGCGGGCAGTTTCGGGTTCACCCGCACACTGGTTAGGGATATTCTCTCCTTTCCGGCTTTTCAGGATTCGACGATTGCCCTTATGGACCTTGACGGCGACCGCCTTAACTATGTTACCAGGGCGATAGAAAAAATCGTCAAGGCCGGCAAGTACAACGTCAAGATTATTTCCACCAAAAACCGGCGGGAAGCCCTCGAAGGAGCCGACGGCGTTTTGTGTACTATTCTGAACGGCGATGTAGATGTCTGGAAATACGACATCGAGATTCCCAAAGAATTCGGCGTGGACATCAACGTGGGGGATACCCGTGGTCCTGCGGGAATTTTCCGCGCGCTCAGGACCATTCCGGTCATGCTGGACATCTGCAAGGACATAGAAAAATATTGCCCCACGGCAACGTTCCTCAATTACACCAACCCAATGGCTATGCTGTGCCGGGCGATGCAGAGCCAATTTCCCAAACTGCGGATTTCCGGACTCTGCCACAGCGTCCAAGGCACGGCCGCGATGCTGGCGGGCTGGATAGGCGCGGATTTTAAAGATATTACTTATACCTGCGCGGGGATCAATCATCAGGCTTTTTATCTGGATTTTCGCCATAAGGGGGAGGACGCCTATCCCCGCATCCGGCAAGCTCTACAAGACCCCAAAATCTACAACGAGGAAATCGTCAGGAACGAGATGTTTCTGCTTTTGGACTATTATCCCACCGAGTCCTCAGGACACAATTCGGAGTACAACGCATGGTTCAGGAAACGCCCGGATTTAATCGAAAAATTCTGCGCTCCCGGCACAGGCTGGAACCCCGGAGTTTACGCCTTCATCCTCAATGAATACCAAAACCGAAAAGGAACATGGCGCAAGGATATTGAGGACTGGCTCAACGAACCTGAAACGGATTTGAAGCGCGGGCATGAATACGCGGCATATATTTTCAACGCCATTTTCGGGGATGGAACGTTCTTCAAATTCAACGGCAACGTGCCTAACGCCGGGCTTATCGACAACCTGCCGCAGAACGCCTGCGTGGAAGTTCCGGTTCTGGCTTCTCCCCACGGGTTTGAGGCAATGAAAATCGGCAAACTTCCCAGTCAAATTGCGGCGTTGGTGCATACCAGCTCCATCTGCGAGGAAATGGCGGTGGAAGGTTCCCTTTCGGGCGACCCCCGCAAGGTTTATCAGGCTATCGCCTTTGATCCCCTCACTTCCGCCGTGCTGGGTATTCAGGAGATCAAGGCAATGACCTGCAAGATGCTGAAACAGAACCACGGGTATCTGCCTCAGTTTTCGGTTTATACCGTCGATTGATGGGAAGGACGGAAACCTCCGCCGCGGAATACGGCGGGGTACGGTCCGCTATACTCACTATGTATAAAGCGGACGTATGTTCGTTTAAAACATTCTCTCAAGGAGGAATTATAGAATGAAACGTTCTATAACAATGGTAAGCATGGCGCTTATCGGACTGGCGCTTGTGCTGGCGTCCTGCGGCGGCTCCACGTCGAAAGCGGGCCAGTCAACAGGTTCCCGGCAGGCTCAACCGGCGCCCGAGGGGGGCTGGGATCAGCCCTACGCTTCCACGGTAAAGATCACCGCCGTAAAGGGCATAGGCAACGACCTGGTATACGAGAACGGCGATGATGACAACAACAACCCCTGGACAAGGGCATGGAAAGACCAGCTGAATATTGAGCTTGTCTACGACTGGGTTGTTACCAACGCCGAGTACGACACGAAGCTGAACATGGCCATCGCGTCCAAGACCCTGCCGGATGTCTTTAAGTGCAACTACATCCAGTTTCGTCAGTTGGCGCAGGCCGATCTCCTCATGGACATCGGGGAAGTGTATCAAAAATACACCTCCCAGCGCATCCGGGACTACGAGAAAACAGACCCGGACACCATCAAGACCGCCATGCGGGACGGTAAATTATACGGTATACCCGCCTATTACTACGGTCTTATCGACCAGCCCAAAGATCTGTGGGTCCGCAAAGACTGGTACGAAGCGGCGGGCAGTCCCCCGGTAAAAACCGTGGCCGACTTTGAGAATCTGGCAAAAACCTTTATGAAGGACCACGGCGGCTACGGCATCGGCATCAGCAACACCCTGGAAGAACTTTTTTTTACCGGACCCATGTTCAATGTCTACCTGGGTACTCCTCATAATAATACCGGCTTCTGGTACAAAGACGATACGGGGCGGATCAAAGCGGGAATTTCTCATCCCGAAATGAAGACCGCCCTTACCTATTGGGCTAAGTGGTACAAAGAAGGCATCATAAACCCTGACTTTGCCAACACGGATTATAATAAAATGCTTGAGGACATTGTGAACGGTAAAACCGGCATGGAACCCTACTGGCAGTGGCAGGGCTGGCACGCCGGACCGAACCTGGTGGCTACCCAGGGCAACGACAACGCCTATATGATTCCCCTTCCGTTCCCCACGGTGGACGGCTCCCAGGTCATGGGTCAGGTGGGCTTCCCCAATAGCTTCCTAATCGTTGTCAACAAGAACTGCACGAACCCTGCGGCGGTTATGAAGGTACTGAGCCACGTAGATCATATCATGTTCGACCCCGCCACTGTGCTGACCGAGGCTGAATTCCGGGGCTATACCGACGGACAGCGGGAACACGCGCCGGGCGCTTTGGAGATCACCGATCCCCAGGCGGACATGATTCAGTTTGAGCACGTACTCCACGCCTTAAAGACCGGAGACGCCAGCGAGCTCTTTACCGCTGGCATGAAGAAGAAATACGGCGACTCCATTGCCTGGCTCAACAATCGGGATACCGGCGGACTGGGCGCGTACCTTCAACAGGGTTTTGACGGTTGCGCCTATGACAACAGTAAATTCTTGCTGGACAACAACTTCATCGTCAAGACCGATATGTGGGGTCCGCCACCGAGAGACTTTGACCAGACGGTGAACGCCTTTGACGTGATAGTCCAGGGCTTTACCAAAATCATCCTAGGACAGGAACCGGTGGATTCCTACGAGAAGATCATTGCCGACTGGTACGCCAACGGCGGCAAGATCATGGAAGACGCCGTAAACCGGGACTACAACAAATAAATCTTTTGCAAGGGACGCAGTGAAAAACGCCGGCTTTTCACTGCGTCCCAAGATCGCCGTCTGCCTGAGTTTTTACAGGACGGCGCTTTGGCTTTGATTCTTCAGAAGGAGGTTCTGATGAGCGGACTTTTAAAACGGGAACTGCCCTTACATATACTGCTGATTCCCGGCGTTGTCCTGACCTTTATTTTTTCCTATATGCCCATATACGGGCTTATCATGGCATTTGAGGATTACAACCCTGGACTGGGATTTATTAAGTCCCCTTGGGTAGGGTTTGACAATTTCAAGCTGGTTTTTTCCCAGGTTCAGTTTCGGAATACGATTTTTAATACCCTCTTTATATCCATATTTAAAATCGCCGTCGGCACCTTTGCTTCCGTGGTTTTCGCCCTGCTCCTGAACGAGATTCCTTCTACCTTTAACAAAAGGCTGTTCCAGACCATTGTATATATTCCGAACTTCATATCCTGGGTTATTATGGCGGGTATTCTGTTTAACATTTTGTCCACCGACGGTCCGATCAATATGACCTTAGGGCTGTTCGGGATCAAGCCTGTCCAGTTTTTGTCAAACCAGCAGGTTTTCCCCTGGACGATTATTATCAGCGATGTTTGGAAAACCTTCGGTTTCGGAACAGTGGTGTATCTGGCAACTATCACATCTATTGACCCCGGACTCTATGAGTCAGCCGTTATCGACGGCGCAGGCCGGTTCAGGCAGATCCTCCACATCACCCTGCCCAGCCTGGGACCCATCATCGTGCTGATGACGGTGCTTGCCCTGGGGAATGTGCTGAACGCCGGTTTTGACCAGGTGTATAACCTGTATTCCCCTTCGGTGTACGCTTCTGGGGATATTATCGACACCTTTGTATACCGGCTAGGGCTTCAGAACGGAAAATACTCCATCGGCACGGCGGTGGGACTCTTCAAATCCGTCGTTTCCTGTATGCTCATTTCACTTTCCCTGTTCATTGCCTACAAGGTAGCGAACTACAAAGTCTTTTAGGAGGTATATAATGGTTTTCAGGACAAAAGGGCAGAAGATATTCAATGTTTTCAACTATATTTTTGTTATCCTGATCTGTCTGAGCTGTTTTCTGCCGCTCTTAAATACTCTGGCGGTGTCTTTCAGTTCGCCGTCCTTTGCGACTGCCGGTAAAGTGTATTTCTGGCCCAAAGGCTTTACTACCATGTCCTATGACTTCGCCATCAGTAACGGCAAGTTCCTCCGGGCATTCCAGGTTTCCCTACTGCGTTGCATACTAGGCGTGTCTATCAACCTGTTTATGATGATAACCACAGCCTATCCCCTCTCCAAATCCAAGAACCGGTTTAGGTTCAGAAATTTGTATATGGGCTTTTACGTCTTTACCATGCTCTTTGGCGGAGGACTTATCCCATACTATATTCTCGTATATCAGCTCGGACTGATGAACACCATCTGGGCTCTGGTACTGCCCCTGTCCTGTCCGGTGTATTCTATGGTGATTCTGATGAATTTTATGCGGAGCCTGCCCGCCGAAATTGAGGAAGCGGCGATGATCGACGGCGCGGGCCACTTTAGGATACTTTTTTCGGTTTTTCTGCCGGTCTTAAAGCCCGCCCTGGCCACGGTGGGGCTGTTCGCGTTTGTGTATCACTGGAACGACTGGTTTACGGGGATGCTGTTCATGCATGACACCCAAAACTACCCGCTCCAAACCTACTTGCAGACCCTTTTGGTCAACTTTAGGGATATGATGCGGCAGTCAGGCTCGAATTACTATGAACTGCTCAGGCGGATGAACGAGCAGACTGGCCGGGCGGCTCAACTGTTCCTGGGACTGGTACCGATACTGGTGGTATATCCCTTCCTACAGAAATACTTCACTACCGGCTTGGTGGTGGGTAGCGTAAAGGGGTAGGAGAAGGCGGGGCAACACACAGGCAATGACCGAAAAGATGCTGAAACAGAACCACGGGTATCTGCCTCAGTTTTCGGTTTATACCGTCGATTAAAAGTTAGTGTCTGTTGCAAAGCCTGGTTGAGGTTTTGCACAGACTCTTATCATTTTTAGTAACCGTATTAGCTAACAGAATTAGTATTTTAAATATAATTGGGTGTGTTGGGGGGGGGTAAATTTTCATGCCTTTCCTCTTTATCCGGGCTCCGCCGCAAAATACCGCGGAGTTTTCCGGGTTTTTCATCAATCCACGGTATAAACCGAAAACTGAGGCAGATACTCTTGGTTCTGTTTCAGCATCTTTTCGGTTAGGGCCCTGATCTCCTGAATACCCAGCACCGCGGAAGTGAGGGGATCAAAGGCGATAGCCTGATAAACCTTGCGGGGGTCCCCGGAAAGGGAACCTTCCACAGCCATTTCCTCGCAGATGGAGCTGGTATGCACCAGGGCCGCAAGCTGGCTCGGAAGTTTGCCGATTTTCATGGCCTCCAGCCCGTGGGGTGAAGCCAGCACCGGCACTTCCACGCAGGCCCCCTGGGGCAGGTTGTCGATAAGCCCGGCGTTCGGCACGTTGCCGTTGAACTTAAAGAACCCGCCGTCCCCGAAAATGGCGTTGAAGATATAGGCCGCGTATTCATTGCCCCGCTTCAAATCCGTTTCGGGTTCGTTGAGCCAGTCTTCGATGTCCTTGCGCCAGGTTCCTTTCCGGTTTTGGTATTCGTTAAGGATGTAGGCGTAAACTCCAGGGTTCCAGCCCGTGCCGGGGGCGCAGAATTTTTCAATTAAATCCGGGCGTTTCCTGAACCAGGCGTTGTACTCCGAGTTGTGACCCGAGGACTCGGTGGGATAATAATCCAAGAGCAGAAACATTTCGTTCCTGACGATTTCCTCGTTGTAGATTTTGGGGTCCTTGAGGGCCTGCCGGATCCGGGGATAGGCATCCTCCCCCTTATGGCGGAAGTCCAGATAAAAGGCCTGATGATTAATCCCCGCGCAGGTATAAGTAATGTCTTTAAAATCCGCGCCTATCCAATTTGCCAACATCCAAGCCGTGCCTTGGACGCTGTGGCAAAGGCCGGAAATCCGCAGTTTGGGAAATTGGCTCTGCATGGCCCGGCAGAGCATAGCCATCGGGTTGGTGTAATTAAGGAACGTTGCCGCGGGGCAATATTTTTCTATGTCCTTGCAGAGGTCCAGCATGACCGGAATGGTCCTGAGGGCCCGGAAAATTCCCGCCGGACCTCGGGTATCCCCCACGTTGATGTCCACCCCGAATTCTTTGGGAATCTCGATGTCGTATTTCCAGACATCCACGTCGCCGTTCAGAATGGTACACAAAACGCCGTCGGCTCCTTCGAGGGCTTCCCGGCGGTTCTTGGTGGAAATAATCTTGACGTTATACTGGCCGGCCTTGACGATTTTTTCTATCGCCCGGGTGACATACTTAAGCCTATCGCCGTCAACATCCATAAGGGCTATGGTCGAATCCTGAAAAGCCGGAAAGGACAGAAGGTCCCTAACTAGAGTACGGGTAAATCCGAAACTTCCCGCGCCGATAAACGCGAACTTTGCCATTAATCTACTCCTTCTATACTTAGGATAACCTACTTCTGAAATATGAAAATATGTTACTTGCGCTTTTTATAGCACTTATGTGCTTTTTTTCCCAAAATGCGTTATACTGACCTAATGAATCCGGATTCCAAATTTAGGGAGTTACCTTTTATTCGCCGGTCGTCCCGATATTCGAGCAGGAAATTTCCGCTCCATGCCCTGACGGTTTTATCGGGGCACAGCAACGAGACTTCTACCGCCTATTACAACGATGGGAAAAACTGGGAGGTCTCATCTTACGGGGCCTGGCAGTATACTCTTGCCGGCCGGGGGCGCATCGATCTGAAAGACGGTTCTTATGATCTGCTTCCCGGTTCGTTGATGATAGTTTCGGTTCCCGGTTCGCAGGTGTATTATCTTCCGGAAGATTCGCCTTCTTGGGAATTCGTGTTTCTTACGATGATAGGCCGAGAAGCGGTACGAATAACCCGCAGAATAGAACGGCATTTGGGCAATGTCATGGATACGGCTAATACTCCCCAGACTCTTGAGGTTCTGTATGAAATATTGGACCAACTTTTTTCCGGGGCGATAAACGATCCCTTTGTCAATTCCTGTTACACCTACCGAATCTGCATGACTCTTTTGAAAGAACTGGACGGAGGCGGTTCCGCCCCGGGGGAAGGGCCCTTTAGGGAACTGATTCAGTTTCTTAAAGATAATCTGTCCCGGGATATTTCGGTAGAAGAAATGGCGAAAGAGATGAATCTGTCCCGGTCCTACTTTACCCGGCTTTTCAGCCGGGAAATGGGTAGGAGTCCCCATAATTACCTGGAGGACCTGCGGTTAAAAACCGCGATGGGCCTGCTTTATCAAGAACAGAAAAGCGTCAAAGAAACGGCCGCGCTGTGCGGCATTTACGATGTGAATTATTTTTGCCGGCTTTTCAAGAAACGTTACGGTCTTTCTCCGGGGAAGTACAAAAAGCAGTAAACTCCCGGCCCGGCCTTTCCCGGATTACCGGTATTCATAGAGCAGAGGACCGTGAGCGGCTATCAGCTCGTCCACCATTCGGACAATATCGTCCAGAGACAGTTCCGATGCGGTATGGGGATCCAGCATCGCCGCATGGTAGATATGCTTCCGCCGGCGGGTGCGGGCGGCTTCAATCGCGATAAGCTGAGGCTGGATGTTTGTCATGTTCAGAGCCGCCAACTGAGGGGGCAAAGCCCCGACATAGCACGGGCTGATTCCGCTGGAACCCACCAAACAAGGCACTTCTACACAAGCGTCCCGGGGCAGATTATCGATAAGTCCGCCCTGATTCAGCACATTACCCCCGATAGTGTAAGACGCGCCGGTTATTATCGCTTCCATAATATACGATGCGTATTCTCTGCTCCGGGTATGGGGAATTGTATTTTGCCGGGCCAGGCTCTGATACTCTTTCTGCCATTCGGCGATCTGATTCACACACCGTCGGGGATATTCGTCCAGAGGAATGTTAAATTTTTCGATAAGTTCAGGATACCGGTTCTTGATGTAATAGGGCGTGTATTCGGCGTTATGCTCGCTGGATTCGGTGCAGTAATAGCCGAATTTATCGATGTAGTCGAAGCGGACCATATCGTCATGCTTTCCGGCCCGGTTTTTTTCGGCCGCCCGTTTTTTGATCTCCGGGTAGAGATTCACTCCGTCCCGATCTTGGATTTCAAGAAGCCAAGCCATGTGATTTATCCCGGCGATTTTTTCTATGCGCCCCTCGAGTTTATCTTCCATGGCTAAAGCCTTGAGCAGATATTCCGAACAGACCTGCACGCTATGGCACAGTCCTATGGTTTTCACGTTGGTATACCTCTGCATATAGCCGGAGAGCATAGCCATCGGGTTGCTGTAATTTAGGAACCAGGCGTCCGGGCAGACTGCTTCGATGTCCAGGGCGAATTCTTCCAGGACCGGGATCGTCCGGAGGGCCCGCAGGATGCCCCCGATTCCGAGGGTGTCCCCGATAGTTTGGCGCAGGCCGTACTTTTTGGGAATCTCGAAATCCCTAAGGGTTGCCGGATCATACCCTCCGACCTGAATGGCGTTCACCACAAATTTCGCGCCTTTGAGCGCGTCCCGGCGGCGTTCTTTCCCCAGATAGCTGGTAATTTGGGCTATTCCGCCTTTGCCCCGGTTTAGGGCTTCCAGAATAGCTTCGCTTTCCTTGAGGCGGTTCGGGTCGATGTCGTAGAGCGCGATATCGCAGTTTTGCAAAACCGGGGTACTGATGCAGTCGCCCAGCACATTCCGGGCAAAAACCGTGCTTCCTGCTCCCATAAAGGTAATTTTCAGCATTTTTTCCTTCTTTTTTAAAGTTTTTTCCTTCTTTTTTAAAGATTCCTTCTTTTTTAAAGATTCCCCCTTTTTTAAAGATTCCCCTTTAAAGATTCTCCTTTTTATTCTTGAGAAGGGCCGCGGAGCGCGCGATGAGGGACTCGGTTTTGGCGATGAGGGACTCGGCGTATTTCATGGCGGATTCGGCTTTATCCGATGCGGCTTGGGCCCGCATAACCGCGGCCTCATACCGGAGAGCCATAACCCGGGCGTACAGAAATCCGAAAACCGCCTTGGCCCCGGCGTATTCCGCCACAATCTGAAAGGACTCGGTCTCCGGGGTATCGCCCTGAAGGTCCTCCAGCATCGCCCCCACCGAAGCCGCTATATAGGCTTGCAAATAAAAACCTTCCGCCTGAACCTTCGCCGCCCAAGCGGAACGCGACGCGGTCTGACTCTGATCAAAGGTATACCGGGCCTTAGCCAGCAAAGACCGGGCCTTCCCAAAAGCCGCATCAGCCCGGTCCAGCGTCGCTTTACTCTTTATAAACATCTCAAATAAGGTCACCCTTTCTGCTCCTTTCGGTGTTTTTCCGCTTTCCGCGGCTTCCCTTTCAGTATACTCCCTCAGGCCTTGCTACGCAATATCCTATAGAGTATACTCCGGGTATGAAATTTTGTATTCTCCTCTTGCTGATAATAACCGCCTGTGACAAACAAAAATCAGCCCCCGGACCCAGGGCCCCGGAATTTTCCGGTTCCTCCGCATCGCCGGGTATTCTCAAGGCCTCCTTGAAAGATTACCGCATTCCCTACTACGAAGTAGCCGCCGAACCAGCCCAAATCAGCGAAGGGCCAATTCAGGAAAGGGACGAACCCTTTCGGATCGCCGGCTTCGGCCCCGCCGGTACGCTTCCCAAAGAAATAAAACAAGCCAGTATATACGCCGTGTTTTCTCATCCGGTCGTTCCCTTAGCCCAACTCGGAGAACCCCTCGATAAAGAACATTACTTTACTATACATCCCCCCCTCCAGGGCGTATACCGATGGTACGGGTCCCGGCTCCTGGCTTTTGAGGCGGAGCCGGGGATTCTCCCGCAACAGCGGTACACCGTTACGGTTTCGGAAAGCCTTACATCCCTGGGAGGCAGGGCCCTCACCGGAAATCGGGAGTTTTCCTTCGAGACTGAACGGCTCTCGGTTACTTCCTGGAGAGTCGGGACCGGGCAGAGCTGGGACTATCCGTCCGGGGTCCTGCCGGAAGACGCCCGGCGCATCGTCCTAGGCTTCTCCGACCCGGTGGACTTGACGGAAATCGCCAAGTATATCGTCATCACCGGCGGCGGAAGGACCTGGGATTTTTCTCTATCCCGCCCGGATCCATCGGATCAAAAGGAAGTGCAAGTCACCTTAGAAAAAACGCCTCCCCTGGATACGGACCTTTTGGTAAAAATCATCGCCGGCGCCAAGTCCCAAGCCGGATGGCTGGGGTCCCTCAAAGACGAGCAGTATTCCTTCCATACCTTGCGGCCCTTTCGGTTTTACGAAATTTCCGGAAGAAGCTATGATTCTCCCAGCATTGCCCTGAATTTTAATTATCCGGTAGAAACCAAGAACGCTGAAAAATACATCTCGATTGACGGCCTGCCCCCGCTGACCCCGGATAATATCAAAAGCTACGGAGAACTGGTGATTCTTAACAAACTGCCGTTGGAATACGAGGGAACGTATAGGGTCCGAATTGCCGGCCCCCTCAAGGATACCCTGGGCAGAGTCTTGGGAGCTGACGCGGTCCATACCGTTCAGATAGGTCCGGCAAGGAGTTATGTGCACATTCCGGACTCCGGGGCGAAGATGCTCGAAGCCGCGTATCCCCCCAAGTATGTCTGGGAAACCCAAAACCCTAAGTTCCTGCGGCGGGGTATTTTTTTGACCGATGATCCGTACCAACCCCCAGCCGAAGCCGGAACGAATCTTGAAAACGAAGGGCCCCGGAACAAAAAACGGTTTTTTATGGAAGACCTGGCGCCTTATCTGGGAACTTCGGGCCGAGGAACTGTCGCGTTAACTTGGGACTACCAGACTAATTCGCCTTGGGATCAGAAGGCCAGGCACCACTGGCTCACCCTGCAAGTTACCGATATTGGCATTACGGTCCGATACGCTTACAACAAGACTCTAGTCTGGGCGAATCGGATTTCCACAGGCCAGCCGATTCCCAACGCCCAAGTGGACCTTCTTAACGGACCTCAGACGGTTCGTACCGGGAAAACGGACCTGCAAGGCCTGGGAGTGTTTGCCTTTCCAGACGAGGCCTTCGTTTCCCAATTCGACCCGCCGAACCTTTGGGAAAGGACCGGATTGCGAATCCGGGTCCGGGATGCCCAGGGAGATCAGGCTGAATTCATCCCCAATGACAGCCACAACCTTTGGCGATTCAAGGTATACGAAACAACCCCCTTCCAGGCGGAAAGAGAACGCCCCGGAATATTTCTCTTTACGGACCGGGGGATCTACCGGCCGGGCGAAACCGTGACCTTCCGGGGCATCGACCGAAGCCTCCGGCGAGGGATCTACCAGCCCTACGAAGGCCCTTATACGATAACCGTTTCTTCCGGGGGATTCCAAGCTCCGGTCATCGCAAAGCTGAGCGGAACCACCACCAAAACCGGCGGGTCCTACGGCTCTTTCACCCTGCCGGAGGCCCTGGATCCCGGGGATTACACCCTTTCCTATAAACGCGGCGGGGCCGAGCAGGTTCTTTCTTTTAAAGTAGCTAATTTTCAACGTCTGCGGTTTGAAGCATCCCTCAAAATTCCGGATTCCCTGTGGTATCAGGGCGAAAAACTGGCCGGGATCTTCAGCGCGTCCTACCTTGCCGGAGGAGCTTTATCCGGCGCGCCGTGCTCTTGGTACTGGGTCAAAGAGCCGGGCTTCTTCAACCCCGGAGGAAAGTGGGAGTATTGGCGGTTCGGTCCCGGGAAAACCGATACCAGAACCTACGTCGGCCGAGGAGAAGGCCTCCTCGGCCCGGACGGAACGAAAAGCATCACCCAAGAAACCAGCCTCGAAGGTGTGGAAGGCTCGCCGTACCGATACCGCCTCGAAGTCTCCGCGCAAGACGCCGCCCGGCAGGAAATCGCCGTAAAAGCCAGCGCGTTTGTGCATCCCGGCTCGTTTTACATCGCCGCAAGGCTTGATTCCGGTAAGCCCAAACCCGAAAGCCCTTCGGCTTATTTTCTTTCCGCCGGAAATCCCGGAACCCTCAGCTGGGCTTTGGTCGGGCCGGACGGTTCGGCCTATCCGGTCTCCGGGGCATGGAAGGGAAGCCTCGAAGTTCAGTTTATTCTGCATCGGTGGAAACAGATTCGGCAGGCCGGCATCGGCGGACGGATAAATTTCTCTTGGCAGAAAACCGAAGAAGTCATCGAAGAAGACCGGGTAGATATAAAAACCGGGGCCGGAACTTTTGCCTTCACCCCAAAAGAAAGCGGCCCCTGGGAAATCCGGCTCCGAAGTAAAGACGAAAAAAACCGCCCCATCCTTACCTGCCTGAACGTATACGTCACCGGGGGGGGGTGGATTTACTGGGGCGGCGAGGACCCGGACGCCATTACCCTCATCCCGGACAAGGATCGGTATTCCCCCGGGGAAACCGCCAAGATTCTGGTCCGTTCTCCTCTGCCGGCCGGGAAATACCTCCTTACCCTTGAACGGGAGGGCCTTATTTCCGAAAAAATTATCGATCTCGACGGATCAGCCCGGACTATCGACGTGCCGATTGATTCATCCTATATTCCGATTGTTTACGTTTCGATTGCAAGTTATACGATTCGCCCGGGCCCCCCGGAAAATTCCTATGACACTCCGGATTTGAACAAGCCGAGGGGACTTTTCGGGGTTACGCCTCTTTCGATTGACCACTCCAGCCGGCGTTACCAAATCGCCATAGAAACCAAAGGCGCGTACCGTCCCGGGGAAACCGTGGAAGGGGCCCTCAAGGTGACTTTGAACGGCCAGCCCGTTTCCGGCGCGGAAGTGAGTTTTATGGCAGTAGACCGAGGCGTCGTCGACTTGATCGACTACCATGTGCCGGACCCGACCGAGTATTTTTACAATCCCGCCCGATTTCCCCTGGGGGTCCATGGGGCCGATAGCCGGTCTTTGCTGGTCGATCCGGTGACGTACACTCTTTCGGACTTGCAGGGCGGGGATGCCGATGAATCGAAGCTGGAAGAGCGGAAAGATTTCCGTCCCACCGCGGTTTTTGAGCCTTATCTCGTAACCGGACCCGATGGAATAGCCCGGGTTTCCTTTACTCTGCCGGATTCCCTTACCGGGTACCGATGCACGGCCGTGGCGGTGGGGATTCAGGAATTTGGGCTGGCCGAGCGGGACCTCCGGGTTAGCGCGCCCCTTACGGCTACGGCGGTTCTGCCCCGGAAGCTCCGGTGGCGGGATACCGGGACCCTTTCTCTTATTCTTACGAATCATGAAAACAAGCCGGCGGATGCGGAAGTTTCTCTTTCCGCGGAAGAGGCATCGCCGGCGCCCCTTTGGGATAAGGTGCTCGCGATAGACGGTCCTAGGGTCCAGACTCTGCAAGTTCCTCCCGGCGGAACCCGGGAGATTCGCTTCCGGGTCGCCGCTGTGGGTTCCGGTGAAGCCCGGCTCACCTTCACCCTTCGATCCCCGGAGGTGAACGAGCGCATCCGGCGGACTCTTAGGGTTGAGAGACCCGTAGTTTTGGAAACGGTCACAACCCTAGGCAGTCTTCGGCCCGGGGATTCTTTTGTTGAAGAAGGACTTATCCTGCCGGGGGTTGTGCCGGAAGGTACTGGGAGCCTTCAGGTGACCCTTGCCGGATCCCGGCTGGCCCATTTGAAGGAGGCCCTTCGTTATTTACTGACTTATCCTTACGGCTGTCTTGAACAGCGGTCTGCTGGGTTACTGCCTATTTTGGCTTTTGGGGATTATCTTGATACTTTCGGCTTGGACAGTCCGGTGCAGAATCCGAGGCAGACGGCCCAAGCCGAGCTGGATCTCTTGAGCCGGTATCAGCATTCGGACGGATCCTTTCCCTATTGGCCCGGGGGACTTCGGGGGGATGTGTTTGTTAGTTTACGGATGGCCCATATCGGGGCCTGGGCAACTCAAAAAGGGTATAGGGTTTTATTTTCCCTGGATCGGCTTCTTCGTTTCCTGAGTTCTTCTGAGGCGATGGAGCGGCTTAGGGATGATTCTTTTCTTAGGGGCTATGCCCTTTGGGTTCGGGCGATGCTGGGGGAGCAGATCGGCGCGGAAATTACCGAAATCCTCCGGACCGAGCCGGACTTGGGCTTAGGGGGCTGGTCTTTTGTGGGGCTGGCGGGCCTTGAACTGGGCCGGCGGGAGGCCGGGCTGGCCGCGCAGAAGCAGATTCAGCGGTATCTCCGGCCCGGCCCTCGGACCTTGGATTTGGAGGATTCCTATACCCGGTCCAGTCAGCTTTGGGGGGCTGAGACGGACAGCTATGCCTTGGCTCTGATGGTGTTTCAGGAGACGGCTCCGGAGGATGACCTGACGACGCGGCTTGCCAATGGGTTAATCGAACGTCAGCGGCGAGGGGTGTGGACGAATACGGCCTCGTCCTTTTGGGGCGTCGCGGCTTTCGGCCGGGTGGCGGATAGGGAAGCGGCTTTTTCCGCCCCCCAGGGTTTGGTTAGTCTTGGGGCTTTGCCTTTTCTTGAAGGTTCTCCTCGGATGCTTCTTTCCATGGAGAAAGGTTTTTCTCAGGCCCCGCTTTCCGAACTGGCCCGGGACGCGCTTCTGCCGTTCCGGGTGGAACGCCGGGCCGGAACGGGCCCCTTGTACTACACGGCGAGTCTTCGTTACGGCCTTCCGGCGGAGCTGGCCCGGCCCCGGGACGAAGGCCTGGGGGTTTATGTCGAAACCTTCGACCCCGAGGGCCGCCGAGTTTCCGAGGGCCGGTATACTCCGGGGAAGACTTACACTCGCCGGGTGATCTTATCTAGTTCCCGGGATCGGACCTTTGTGGCCCTCCGGGTTCCGATTCCCTCGGGAGCGGAAATTATTGACGCCGAATTGGTAACCTCCTCGACGGACCCCCAGGAGGATTCCCCGGATTTTTCTTGGTCCGCCCCGGTTCAGTTTATCATGGATGATGAAGCTCGGTTTCATTGGGATCGGTTTCCGGCGGGACGGCAGGAAGTATCTTTTCGGTTTCGGGCGGTAATGCCCGGGGTATATCCTACGCCTCCGGCCCAGGCCGAATGTATGTATGAAGAAGAAGTCTTCGGCCGGGCTCCCGGAGAACTGGCCTACATCCCGGAGATTTAAATGTCCCTAAAAACCCTTTCGGTCTGGCTTATCTCCGGGATTCTCTTGCAATCCTGCGCTTTAACCGAAGGGTTATGGAATATTCTTTTAGTCGCCGATACCTGGACCGAAAGATTCAATTCCGATGAAAAGATCCAGCTCTTCATTGACAATAAAACCGATGAAATTATCCTAGTCCGGGCCCTAGGCTTTGACAAACAGACCCCCGGCGTTGAATTAGCCCGAATCCCAAAACAGAGCGAAGCCCTCATAAAAGTAACAAAAGGAAGAAAAATCGAGTTGACCGGCGGAAATTCCAGAATACGTTATAGGGAAATCACGGTTACCGAGGACAGCGAAACAGTAACGGTTTTCCCGGTTAGAGGTCCTCTAAGCCTCGCGTTAGAGATGATCTAAAATCAATGGGCCCCTGTATACAACCGAAATGGTCTATCCTGATTCGGCATGGGGTAAAAAGGAACCCTAGGGAAGTTGGAGTTTCCCTAGGGTTGCAATTTCGCAAATCTATCGTTGAAGATAGATAAGAACAGCCCGAGCGTGTCCGGCTCCTCCTAGCTACCTTCTTTGCAAAAGGTGAAACGCCCCGGCATTGCACCGAGGCAGGAAAAGCAAGACCCTAGAACCAGAACCGGACGCCTATCTCCATGCCAAAACCGCCCACCGGAAACCACAGCCCGCCCTTATGATCCGTATATTTTTTACTCTCATTGTCCCAAATCTCTCTACCTTCGGTTTCAGCTTTTGTTGTACCGCCGATACCTAGCTCGAGTTTTATATCGCCAAAAACTTCAAGCCAATCCAGGGGTTGCCAGCTTAGTCCTACTGGTACTCTAGCACCGGCACCGAAGCCGAGGTAACTGTAATCTTTGTCTTCTGTCCACCGATAATTATGGGTACCTGAACGGCTTTCTAAGGTCAAAAAGCCGCCGACGCCGAGGAACCAGTGAAGTTTGGCTTTCTCAACGAGTAGTTTATCAATGATATAGTAGTCTCCGCTAACGCCGAATCCGAAGTAGTCAGATCCCAAATTCAGTCCAAGGCCCCAATAAATGGGAAGCATGGGGGCTTTTAACGATAGATAAGGACCGAGGCCGGGTATGGGGCTGGAGATAATCCAACCCCAGTTTCCGCCGAATCCTGGGCCGATACCCCAGCCGCTAGGGTGGTCCGCAAAGGCGCCGGCGGTTCCCAGTGTCAGACCGATGATGCAAACCGCGAATAGTTTCTTCATAGAAAATCCTCCAAAATAAGATTTTGTACGTGATAGATTTCCCCGCCCGGATGGGCGGAGTATAAAAAAGCCGGATGTTCGGCTCTTTTTGCGAGAGAAAAAAGCGATTAGGTACTTGACAAAGAAAGAAATATCGGCTAAAATTTCGCGTCTTCGCGTCTTCGCGTCTTCGCGTCTTCGCGTCTTCGCGTCTTCGCGTCTTCGCGTCTTCGCGTCTTCGCGTCTTCGCGTCTTCGCGTCTTCGCGTCTTCGCGTCTTCGCG
>JAIRPY010000037.1 GCA_031256905.1 Spirochaetaceae bacterium | reverse complement strand
CTTTGGTAAAGGCGAAGCGTTGTTGGAGTCAACCGCAAGATTACCGTTTTGCGGACTGGGGCTGGATGGCGGAGAAGGTTTTTCGGTTTCCGGGGAAGGCCGATTTTGGGGGACTCTATTCTTGAGTTTCTGCAATTCTTCTTGGGCCCTGGAATCGCCTTGTTTTGCGGCTTTTTCGTACCAATACACGGCTTTTTCGGTATCTTGAGGGATGCCGATTCCTTTGTGATAAGAAAAGCCTAAAACGTATTGCCCTTGAGCAAGCCCTTGTTCTGCGGCTTTAGCGAACCATTGCACTGCGGTTTCGTCGTTTTTGCGAACCCCCTCTCCTCGGGTATAACAAAAGCCGAGATTATACTGAGCGGAAGCATGGCCTTGTTTTGCGGCTTTAGTGTACCAATACACGGCTTTTTCGTTGTTTTTGACGTTGTGACAGCCTAATCCCAACTCAAATTGAGTTTGCGGATCCTGGGGTTCTGTAGTAGAGAATTGTTTCGGCAAAGCTGAATTCCCGGATTCGGCAGAAACGCTGACTTCCGGGTCCGCCGGAGAATCGCCGGTCTCCGGAGATGGATTATCGCCCCCGGTCAGGGCCAGTAATTTCTCCAGGTTTTCCCGCAAAATCGGGTTGTTCGAGGCGAGTTCCAAGGACTTTTTAAAATCCCCGATAGCCGCCGGGAAATCCTTTTCATGCTGATATACTTTACCCCGGTTTTCGTAGGCCCTGGCGTTATCCGGGGTAAGCCGGAGAACCTCGCTGAAGTCCCCGAGAGCTTTAGCGAAATCCCCTTTATTGTAATAGGCAATACCCCGGGCGTTATAAACCGGCGCGACTTTCGGGGTGTCTGGAACCCGGCGGATCGCCTCGGTATAATCCGCAATAGCCGGATCATAATTTTTCGCGGCCGCCGAAGCGTTTCCCCGCTTGTAATAATCATTCGCATCCATAAAAATCTCCTTTGCGGTCTGACCTGGACTTGGTCAGAAGTCTGACATAGGCTTGGTCAGAAGTCTGACATGGGCTTAGTCAGAAGCCGGACATGGACTTAGTCAGAAGCCGGACATGGACTTAGTCAGAAGCCGGACCAAGCCTAGTTTTATCCGGCTCAAGGGACCGTAAACTCCCCGGCCCAGGCGATAGTCCGAGGGCTTTTCAGCAGGGTACTGCCGGACCCAGTAAATTGGGTTAGGGCCTCGATTTTCCATTGCCCCGAGGTCAGGGCGGGAATGATGCCGATGAGCCGGCTCGCCGAGTTTTCCCCCAAGGGTCCGGCGGCCGGAATCCGCTGGACCGGGGCCCCGGCGGATACGAAATAAACGCCGCAGGCCGGGTCGGACCCGGCGATTTTCAGCTTGTGCCCGGCAATGGAAAACATTCCCCCCGGGGTGAGGGATTCGTTGACCGCTTCGGTGGTCACATCGGTGACTTCCGCAATGAAGCCTCCGGTGTCCGCGACGCCCTCGATGAGAACTTCAACCCGTTCCGCCAGGTCCCGCAGTGGTTTCAGGGTTCTGAAGCCGAAGCCGATTTTGTGTTTCGCCGGGTCGAATTTTTCAATGGCGCTCTCCCAAGTTCCGCCTATCCGGGGATGCACGGAAAAATATTTGAGATTGACCGAGAAGCCGTCGCCTAATTGGTACGCGGCTTCTCCGAGAAATTGCCGGACGTGTTCGATGAGGTCTTCGTAACTGCCGGTGAAGCCTCCCCGGTTTTTGAGGGCCGCACAGACTTCTTCAATGGACAGCGAGGCTTCATCGTCGGCTCGGGCTATGAAGGCTCCAGGAATTCCATGCAGATAGTTCGGATAGAGTTTCGCCCGGATTCGGTGCAGAACCTCGTCAATGTTGTTAATTACCGCCATAAAAGCTCCTTTCAGTTTTTTTCAAACAGTTTTCTTCAAATAAAAATTTGCAAAAATAAACAGTATAGCTGTTCTGTCTAAAGAACATAAGAGAGTAAAGCTGTTGCAGAAAAAGAGAGTAAAGCTGTCGATAGACAGAACAGCTATGCTGTTTACATGCAAAAAACTGAGGGGGGGGGGGGGGGGGGGGGTACCAAATTTAAAATACTTTTTTTATGCATATACTTTTTCCTTTTTGCCAATCCGTCAGCGGGTTATCGCCGGCGGTACAAAGCCGGCCGGCCCATCCTTGCTTTGCCGGACCAGCAAACCGGAAACCCGCCGACGGATAAACCCGCTGAAAGTTATAATACATTTAAAATATAATATAATGCCCCGGGCGTCAAGGGGAGTCCGCTGAAAAGATTGATTTCTGTAAAGATTTTTTGCCCCGCCCAGGGGCGACGGGCGATGGCTTAAATCTGCTCCCTGGGGTCGGATTCCCTGGGGTTGGACTCCCTGGGGAGTTGGGAAAGAGTCTCGAAGGCTATTTTTGCGGCGGCCTGTTCCGCGCTTTTTTTGTTCCGTCCGGTTCCCGGACCGAAATGTTGACTGTTGACTTGTACTTCGACCCAGAAAAATCGGTCATGTTCTGGACCGGAACGTTTCAGGAGGCGGTATACCGGATAGGTCTTCGTGAGACGCTGGCTGAGTTCTTGGAGCAGGGATTTGTAGTCCTGAAAATGCCGGTTATCGAGAACTCGGTTTATTTCCGGGAGGATAATCCGGCTTACAAAGCCGTAGATCGGCTTGTATCCCGAATCAAGGTACAACGCGCCGATGAGAGCTTCCAGGGCGTCCGCGAGGATCGCTTTTTTGGTCCGCCCTCCGGAAAGGTCTTCCCCGCGGCCCAGCAGAAGGATGGTGTCGATCTGCAATTCCCGGGCGATTCCGGACAACACTTCCTCCGAAACCACCACGGATTTGATCTTTGCCAATTCGCCTTCGTTTTTATCCCTTAAAGTTTCATAAAGCAGGGTCGCGGTAACCGCTCCGAGGATGGCGTCTCCGAGAAATTCGAGGCGTTCATTGTTGAATTTATACCCGGATTCGTTGGAAAGGGAACGGTGCATGAGGGCCAGGTTCAGGAGACTCAGGTTTTTGAATTTGATCATCACCTTTTTTTGAAAACTCAGGAGAAGTTTTTTTCGTTCCGGGTCTATTTCCGGCAGAATTTGTAGGGTTGTTTTCATAGGAATCGTTAGGGTCCCCTCAAAGGGACCTCAAAACGCGTATTCAGAAGATTAGGTTGTCTGGGATTTAATGAATTCGTAGGCGTCCCGGACGGTCTCAAATTCATTCGCTTTTTCATCTGGGATTTGGATGCCCATTTCTTCTTCGATGGCGTAAACCAGCTCGTAGGTGTCGAGACTGTCCGCGCCAAGGTCCTGACGAAAAGAAGCGTCTAAGGTTATTTTTCCCTCATCAACTTCTAGCTTAGCGGCGATAAGAGCCTTCATCTTTTCAAATAAGGCGTCATTCGGCATATTAATTCCTCCTTATACCTTCGACTCCGGAAGGATCACTTGCTTGCCCCGATAAGATCCGCATTTAGGACACACCCGATGCCGCAGTACCTGATTACCGCAGGCGCCGCATTCCGCCATCTCCGGCGGAGTAAGCTTCATATTAACCGACTGCCGGCGATGAGTCCGGGCTTTAGACGTTTTCGATCTGGGTACAGCCATTGAAACGCTCCTTGCTATAAGATAATATCAACATAACAAAAAGCGCGTAATATGTCAAGTAACGAAAAAAAACCGGAGCTTGCGCTTTTTTGCCAAGCCAGATATACTGAAATATGCGAACCCTTGTATGTATAGTTTGCCCCAAAGGATGCCAGCTCCAAATTGAAGAAGCCGATCCCTTGATCATCCGAGGCCAGGCCTGCCGCCGGGGAGAAGATTACGGGCAAGAAGAAATCCGCCAGCCCAAACGAGTCGTAACCGCAACCTGCGCCCTCGACGCAGGACCCGGCACGCTCCGGCGGATTCCGGTAAAAACCGCGCCCTCCTGCCCCAAAGAGCTGATCCCCGAACTCTTAGCCGATCTGTACCGCCTCAAAGTGAAGCCTCCCCTCAAAGCCGGAGATAAAGTAATCCCCAACTGGCGCGAAACAGGCATCGCAGTCCTCGCCGCCCGAACCATCGAGTAATGGCAAAAGACCCCAAAGACTTCTGGCAGGACTACGAAAAACGTACCGGCGAGAAAGTCCTCGCCTACGATCTGGGACGGTACATCCGAGGCTGGGACGCTTTGACCCCGCCCCTATGGGGATTGCTTATCGTTTCGTCCGGCGGATTTCGATTCCATCACTTTCCCCAGGAAAGCTGGATGGAAACCCTTTCCCGAACCGCCTCCGGCGGCGACGCCCCGCAAGAAAAGACCCTCTTCGTTCCCAAAGAGCGGATTCTCGGCGCGGACTTTTGGGTGGAAACAGCTTGGTGGAAACGGCTCTTAACCTTTCAGGCTCCGCTCCTGACCGTCCGATGCCTCACCGAGACAGGAAATGAAACCCTCATCGCCGCGGAAACCGAAAAAAAAGCCTCGGTCTTGGCGGAACATATCAGAAGTCTCATTTCACCCTAGCCCAATTCCGAAAAATATCGATTGACATTTCCTTGCCGTTTTAGTATAGTATAAAAAGTATTATGGATACTAAATTTTTAGAAAAATTACTAAAGTCTTTTGCATCTCGGCGCCGAAATTCGCACGTCACGTCACGTCACGTCACGTCACTAAGCGCGTAGTCTGCCCTGCCAAAGTCCGCCAAATACGGGTTTCTGTTCCGCAGAACTCTCGCGATGCCGGTTTCCCTCTAAAATTCGGGAGAAAGCAATGAAACTTTTTACCCCCG
>JAIRPY010000034.1 GCA_031256905.1 Spirochaetaceae bacterium | reverse complement strand
CGGCAAGCCAGTTGTGCAAGATTGATTCCCTGCTGGAAAAAATTGACGCCGGTTCTTCCCGCCTGCTCAATGATGAAACCGCCGCTCTGCGGAAACAGCTTGCGGCGCGGAAAGCGGCGCTGCGGGAAAATATCGATGCTGTTACGGCGCATTCTTCTGAAATGGCGCGGGGCGGCAATGCTATCGCCGCCGCCCGCTCTTTACAGCGCGAAGTAAACCAGATGTCCGGCAGGGACATATACGCTTACGAAGCCCTGCTGAACGATATGCTCAAAACCAAAACCGCCGAACACGCCGAAACTATGCGCTTACGAGCCGCCGGAACCGCCGTCTACGATAAAACCTTTTCGGAAAATCTCAAGAGCCTTGAAGACGAGGTTTTGAAGGGATATATCTATCTTGCGTGGCTTGACGGCGGCAATGCCGGAAAGGATTTTTCCGAATTAAAAGAAATCGCTGGACAGAAAATGAAGGCATCCCTTGAGTCGCACATTAGCGCGGAAAAGAAAAATATCCTGAGCGGCATTGAAGCGGAAATGCGCGAAGCGAAACTCGACGAACAGACCATTCAAAACGCGCTGAAGTCTGACGGGGGAGACGAAACGGCAAATATCGCGCGGATCCGCGAAAAGGCGACCGCTGAAATTATCGGCGAATCCATACGAAAAAAAACGCTGAAAGCGGTGCTGGACTGCATTGAAAAACAGGGCTTTATCGTGGATAAAAAAAATATCAAACATCAAAAAGACAGCGATGAAGTTGTTATGGTCGCCCAAAAAGCAAGCGGCGAAACTGCCGAGTTCCGGGTTATGCTGAACGGCAAATTTATATACAAATTTCATGGCTACGAAGGTCAGGCGTGTCAGGAAGATATTGCGCCCTTTATGCGCGATCTGGAAGAGGTTTACGGCGTAAAACCCGCAAAAATCGAAGAGATTTGGCGCAATCCCGATAAACTCTCAACTCAGCATTATCAAACCCAAAAACATAAGGAAAACAGGAGGTAAGTATGTCCCTCGCTACAACTTTTAACCGGATACAGCGGGAAATCGGCATCAAGCGTTGCGTCATTCTGGACGGCAACACTGGCGATGTGTATCTCAACGAAAAAGATAAAATCGTAACTCTGAAACAATACCTTATCGAACTGCTCAAAGGAATGGGCTACGAAAATGTTATCTATTGGGATCGCGTTGACGGCGCGGACGGCGATGTGCAATCCCTTACAGTTGTGGAAAATATTGATGTTCCCGGCGACGCCTATTCCCTTGACGATGAAGAGCCGGCCCCGCCACGAAAACCGCAAACCGGAACCGGACAGTTCCGGGAACCAAAAGAGATTTTCAGCATCGTGCTGAAAAATATGATCGATCCAAAACGCAGAACGGTATTTATTCTGAACTGGACGGATTATCTCTTTACGTCTCAGCAGGGCGCGGAATATGAAGAAAATATCACCCGTCTGTCAAAGGCTGTTCGGGACAAGCGGGTTGATCCGTTTACGGGCGGTAAAGACATTAACGAAAGTACCCTGATTATCCTAACGAATTCGCTTTCGCATCTGCCGGTTTCGCTGTATCAGGGAAACCCCGAAGCGGGCATTGTCAGCGTGCCTAAACCCGACCGGATTGAACGGGAAAAGATGCTTTCAAAAATTGAGGCGTCCTTTGATGTCAGGCTCAAACCCGGCGAAACCCTTATGACCAGCGAAAAGAAAAACGAATATATCGATATTCTCGATGATTTTACCAACCGGGAAATAATTCAGATGGCGCGGCTTTCAAGAAAAGAGCAGAAACTCACCTTCGATAAACTGTTTCTGCTTTTTAAATACGGCGAAAAAGATAACCCCTGGGAAAAACTCGATTATGCCGCGGTCAAAAAAATAAAAGAAACACTGTCGGAGCGGGTCGTTGGACAAGCGGAAGCAATACAAAAGATAGAAAAAGTGGTAGTCAAGGCGTATATGGGCGTTACCGGTATGCACAAAACGTCCAGCCGTTCTATGCCGAAAGGAGTGCTGTTTTTTGTCGGACCTACCGGGGTGGGCAAAACGGAACTTTCCAAAGCGCTGGCGCGGTTTCTGTTCGGCGACGAGCAGGCGTGCATCCGTTTTGATATGAGCGAGTACGCCCAGGAAAACAGCGATCAGAAACTGATAGGCGCGCCTCCGGGTTATGTCGGTTTTGAAGCCGGCGGACAGCTTACCAACGCGGTCAAGGCAAAACCGTTCAGCGTCATTCTTTTTGACGAAATCGAAAAAGCCGCCAAGCCCAATCCCCGGATTCTTGATATTTTCCTGCAAATTCTGGAAGACGGACGCCTGACCGACAGTAAAGGTGAAACCGTGTATTTTTCCGAAAGCGTCATCATTTTTACCTCGAATCTCGGCGCGGCGGCGGTCAGCCCTTCCGGTACGAAAGAACAGGTCGCGCAGCAATTTCTTGACACGGTGAAGGACTATTTCAATAAAGAAATTCAGCGTCCTGAAATTCTGGGGCGGATCGGCTACAGTAACATTGTTCCGTTTAATTTTATTCATGACAACGAATTTAAACGGAAAATCGCCAAGTCAAAATTAGTTCCGGTTATCAAGGCGGTGTATGAAAAATACCGCATCGATCTTGAATTTGAAAATGAAGCTGAGTTTATCGATTATATTCTCAACGCTTCCGATGTCGCCAAGGGCGGGCGGGATATTTTAAACCAGATTAACGATGTACTGCTGGACGATCTGGCGATGTTTCTCTTCGAGAACAAAGAAGATTTGGCAAGTTACCGGGGCGCGAAAATCGCGGCGAAAATCAAGAACGGCAAACTTGAGTTTGACTTTGAAAACGCTTAAATTTAATGTGGCGGCGATACATCAATGTACCGAGGCGGAAGGCCCGTTTAAGCGGATGGCGGTTTGGTTTCAGGGCTGTGACAAACACTGTCCCGAATGTTGTAATCCCGGTTACTTTCCGCTGAAACCCGCGCATATTTTATCTTTGGACGCTTTGCTTGAGATCGCGGCGGACGCGAAAAGACGTTTTGCCATAGAAGGCGTTACGTATCTTGGAGGCGAGCCGGTATTGCAGGCGGGGCTTGCCGAATTATCGCAGGCGTTACGCGCTTTAGATTTAGGACTTATTCTTTTTACCGGCAGATTATACGAAGCATTACCCGCCGCGCTGATTGAATCGGTTGATATGATCATTGACGGCGGTTTTGAAAAAGACAATATTGATACGGAGCGAAACCTTATCGGTTCAAAAAATCAGAAGATGTATTTTTGCAGTCAGCGGTACAAAAACTGTCTTGACTGGTTTTACATTCCCCGTCCAAAGCGCGTTGAAATACACATAACCGACGCGCTGACCATCAACGGCGACTATACCGGCGACTTCCGCCAAAGTACGCCATTCAGCTAACAATCAAAAAACAGCGGTATTGGAATTCAAGCAATGTCAGCACAACTTATTCAGGCTATGTCGGGTTTGAATCATTTTGTATTTTTTCTAATATTTCATCCCGAGTTTGCTCTGAGGTTTTATCTTTTGTGTATACAATATATTTCGCCAATTTATACGGATGTTTTACAAAATGTTCATTGAAAAAATCCCCATGGGGATTTTTTCTGTTTTTTACTATCTGAATAGATTCATCGATATTTTCGGAAGGCAAAAGTAATATAATATTTTTATAAGGTTCCAGAGCCTTTTTTATCCGGTTAAATTGCGGGGCAATCTCGTAGACCGAGGCCCCGGGCCAAAATCAAAAACGCAATGAGTATGATCCCCAAGAATTCTTTCAACCGCATAACACTCAAATTCTTTCCAATATATATATTTTGCGATGAATCTCCCTTTCTCTTCTAAAATTTCAGCAAACTTTTCATCATAACCAATTTCACTATAGTATTTCCAGCGAAGCGCATCCGCTGAACATTGGGGAATATGCAAAAATTCAGAAAGCACTTTTCCTATAGTCGATTTTCCCGCCCCAATAGGTCAATTAAAATAATATCCGAATTCATCTTTCTTCCTTAAAAATAAGTTTTTAACTGCCTATTTCAACGCTCTTATAACGGATTATACTGAAAATATGAAAAAGCATATATACCTTTTAGCGATGCTAGTTTTTTTGTCCTCCGCCTGCGGAAGCGATCCCAAGCCGGAAAACGCAAGGGAACAAATCTTGCCCGAGGAAAAAGCGGATCAGCCTTTTGAATACCATCTGCGGAAGTTTAACGTTTCGACTTCCCTCTCGGCAAAACCCGCAAAAGGAAATCCCCGGATTACCCTTACGCTTACTTTGCTTGAAACGCCGGAATCGGAATTCCTCAAAGATGTTCTGTATGCAGGCAAGAGTCCTGAACAATACCGGGACGCCCTGTCCCAAGGGTATACGGAAATGTACCAGCAGAATCCGCCGCCGGAGGATTTGCTCCCTTCTCAGTCATTTGTCTGGGAACATTTGGAACAAATCGGGATTCTTTATCTGCATAATCCGGGAATGGTCATCGAAAGGGAAATGTATACCTTTACCGGCGGCGCCCACGGGATGCCGGCTAAAATGTATTATGTTATTGATCTGGAACAACAGAAAAAGTTGCATTTGGAAGATTTTTTCCGGGATCCCGGCGGGGCGGAGGTTCGGAAGGTTATACAAGATGAACTTCGCCGTTACAGCGGACTTACCAAGGATCAGCCTCTGTCAGAAGGTATTTTTTTTGAAGACGAACCGGAAATAAGCGGCAACTTTTTTGTAAGCCCCGAGGGAATAGGCCTCCATTGGAATCCCTATGAAATCGCTCCTTATTACGTCGGCTATGTCGAGATCAGGCTTCCTTGGAAGGCTGTCCGGTCTTTGCTCAACCCGGAGGGCGCGGCTTGGCTGACAAAATTTGGGATTTCCCTGGGCTCCTAAGATTGGCAGGTCCAAGCCGCCGCTCCGTAGCCGACAAAGGAATCCGGCAGGGTTTCCTGCGGAAAAGGAGCTTCCGCGCTGGTGCCGTAGCAGAGGAGCGTTCCGGTAACCGCGCCTCGGGCTTGGGCAAAACCCAAAGCCCCAAGAACCGCCCCTACCGAACAAGCCGAATAGTCCTGTTCTGCCCGGGCGAGGATGGTCTCCGGGACGCCTTCGAGAAGCGCGTCGATGAAAGCCCGGTCGTTGACGGTTTTCATCCATTCAAGGGCCGGTTTGCCATAACCCCGGGGCGCGAAGCGGTAGTTTTTTCCGTAATGGGTCAAATCCGTAGAACCGACAACTCCGACTTTGCGCTGAAGAGCTGATGCGATGCCGGCTACGATTTCTCCGGCCTGGAAAGACGCCAAGGTTCCGGGAAGTCGAAAGGGAAGAATCTGGGCTTTAGGGAAAAAGTAGGCAATCATCGGGAGAAGGACTTCGATGGTATTATCCGGTTCAGGGTCCCAGAGGAGTGGATATTTTTTCCCCAAGGTTTCCATCAGCAGATCCCGAAACTCCGTATCGATGGGAAGGATGCCCAGGGGAGTTTCAAGGCCGTCTTCTTCAAAAAACCGGAAGGGCCTTTCTGCGGAAAGGTGTCCCCCGAGGACCGCCACGGTTTCGGCGTCCGGGTTTAGGGCGGCGATAGCCCTTCCCGCAATTTTCCCTGCGTAAAACCACCCGGCATGGGGCGCAATGACCGCATCGGCCTTTAGTTCCTGGGGGAGGGGGCGCAAAAAGTCCCGGATTTTCTCTGGCGATGACGGATACCAGCCTTCGGGGAGCTGTCTTTTTCGTATTTTTTTCATTTTGAGAAACTCCTGGGACATTCTAGTCTGATACTGAAAAAACGTATATACTATTTTTATGCGCCGAAATCAATCGCATTCTCAAGAAGATTTTTCTCCCGCAAAATCCGCCAAAATTTCGTTTATATCAAGTATGGTCGCTTGTTTTTGCATCCTTATCTACCTTGGTTCGATGGCGCTGGCGGGGATTCGGATTTTTAACGGCATCAAAGAACGCCGAGCTTTAGCGGAAAAAGAGTTTTCCCGTCTCGCGGAAAATATAGGACCGATCTTGGACATGGAATCGGCGGTTACCGACGCAATCCTCAAATCCGCAACCTTGCAGGGCGTAATTATTGCCGGAGTAAACCGAAAATATGTGTTTGAACGTATTCAAGGGGGGATTATCGCCTGGAACGGCGATAATCCCCGGTTTAAAAGCCGTTTCGGGCTGTCGAAAAAGCCCTTGGTGAAGCAAATCAAAGCTCAGGACGAGGTTCAACCCCTGATTTTCAGCGCGGTATACAGTTATATCAGCGATGATATGCTGATTGCTATATTGAAACGAACTTTGTTAGTGGTGCTGGCGACTCTTTGCCTTGCCTTGTTTACTCTGCTCTTTCAATTTTTCCTCAGTACTGAGCGGGGGCGGAAGGATGAGCCTCCGCCGGGCCGGCCGGCTCCGGAAAGGGATGTGCCGGCCGGGGAGGATATTACTCCGGCCTCGGCCGACCTGATTGCCAAAATCCGGCCGGATGTATCTTCGGAATTGGTCCCTCCGCCTATTGTTGGGGTTTCTCCCCGAAGCCGCATCAGCCCGGAGGAGCAAACCGAAGAACGTCTCGCGTCGGAACTCAAGCGATGCGCTTCTTTCGAGCAGGACTTGGTATTTATGCTCATTGAATTAGCGGAATCGGACGTACCGGCTTATCAAACGCTTATGGAAGAAGGAGTGAAATTTTTCCTCCGCCGGGACCTTATTTTCGAGCGGGGAGAACGGGGCATCGCGGTGATTCTTCCAAGTATTGATCTGGATCAGGGTTTCGACAAATCTGAAAAATTCCAAAACCGAATGCAAGCCAAGTTTTCCGAAGTCTTCGAGCAAAATTTTGAAGGCTCTATCGGTTTAAGTTCCAGAGCGGACCGGACGATTGATGCGGAAAGGCTTATTCTCGAAGCCGCCGGCGCGCTGAAAAAAGCCGCCGAAGACCCGGCCTCTCCTATTGTGGCTTTCCGAAGCGATCCGGAAAAATATAAAGCCTTTATTGACGCTCAAAATAAGAATCGTTCCTGAAAAGCCGATTCACCGTCCATTCTGCAAGAAGGTATTTAAAAGAAGAACCGGCGACTTCGGCCATCCGCCGATTCGACTCAAGAAGGGGTCCCACGGAAATTCTGCGGGTCTGTCCATTCCCCAACTCCAGGGCGATGCCGGCGGGTTCAGGCGGAAGGTCCGGGACGTTTTCGTCAAGAAAATCTTCTCCCACCGCTTCAAGAATAGATCGGATATACGATTCCACCCGTTGAGGGTCCGGGTTTTGGATGCCGGTAATGGTCCAGGTTGCGCCTTCTCGGGTTAGGACTTGGGGCGGGCCCCCCGGTCCTTCTAAGGAGTAAACGGTCACCCGTTGCACGGATTCCGCCGAAAGGGATTCCGGGAAAAGCCGGAGATCCAGCCACGCCGGGGTTGGACTGTCGATGTAGGAGGACAGTTTATCTTCCCCGGAGCGAACCTCGTTTTCGCCGTTTTTGCGGAGGTATACTTCTCGGCCTGCGCTGTCGGAGTCTCCGACGAGTAAATCCAACAGAGCCGCCGAACCGCCGCCGCGAATAACCGCTCGGGAAGCGGTCTTTTCCGCAAGCCCGAACCGCTCCAAAGACGCCGCCGCGGTTCCCCTTACCGGATACCGCCCCTTCCCGGTGAGAATCTTCAGGAAATCCTTGATGCGGTCTTGTTTTGCCGGATATTCCGTGTCATTTCGGGACACAAACCAGACGTCATTGTGCCGTACCAGAGTTGTCATTCCGTCAGCTCCGGATAATTCTATACGGTCCGCTTGATCCGCATATTTTTTATCGAGCCAGGTAAACAAAGCATTTCGGGCGTTTACGGTTTCCGGATCCAACACCAAAGTTGCAGTGTACGTCAAGGCCAAAACCCCCAAAATCCCCGAAAGAATCGCAATGCGTTTATTGTATTTATCCGCCATATTTCCTTCCTTAAAATGAGTTGCGGCAAGTATTTTTGTATACTTTACAGCTGTAAAATTTTTTTGTCAATTCTATACCCAATGTGTCCAGCAATTTCCAAGGTGGTTCACAAATACCTTTTAATACTAGGGATTTTTGTTTTGTGCAAGGTTGGGTAAAAGAGAAGGGGCTATCTGAAGTATCAGACAGCCCCCCTTTGGGTTGGTTAAGGAAGTACTGCTGGTTTACTCATTGGCTCCGGGAGTGCGCTGGAAGGTAGGTTGCGCTTGTTCATCACCCGGGATAGGCTGTTTAGCCTGACGATCCAGATCAAATTGACGTTCCATTTGAATCTGTCCCAGCTTCTG
>JAIRPY010000109.1 GCA_031256905.1 Spirochaetaceae bacterium | reverse complement strand
TCCTCGGCTAATACGTTTTGGTTCGGAGCTTTCGCGTCTAAAACCCAAGCGTAAGCGTTTCCTATTTTGAGGAGGTAATCGGGAATGAGCAGAACCGGGCGTTTCGTACTGCCGGTTTTCAAAAAAGGGCTGTGCAGGGCTTTTTCCCGCAGGATATTTTCGTGAGTAAAGCCCAGCTCCTTCAAAATCGGATCGATAATTTCCGCCCGGACCTCGGCTTCCTTAAAGTCCTTGTTTTTCGGGATTGCGGTAAAATCCAAATTCCCGAACAGCTTTTCTTTTATGCTCATACCATGTAATTTTCCCCGGAGGGGCCGAAAAGATCAAGCCCTTCCGGGAAACCTCGGCGGGGGGGTCGGGTCCCAGGGCAGGTTTAAAGGCAATGTAATTGCCTCAAAAGCAGGCCGAATTAGGTTTAAAGGTAATGTAATTGCCTCAAAAGCAGGCCGAATTAGGTTTAAAGGTAATGTAATTGCCCAAAAAGCATGGCCGAGTTAGGTTTAAAGGCAATTAAATTGCCGAAAAAAGCAGGCCGAGTTAGGTTTAAAGGTAATTAAATTGCGAAAAAAGCCGGCCGAGTTAGGTTTAAAGGCGGGGCCGAAAAGATCAAACCCTTCCGGGAAAGGTTATTGGGGGATGCAGGGTTCTTTGCGGATGTCTATGCGGATGGAAACTAACGTACCGGTTTCGGGTTCTGATTCGATGGCTATTACGTCCGGGTCGTCCGGGTAAAAGAAGTAGAGCCGCTGGATAACATTCTCAAGCCCCAAGAGCTTGGCCGCGGAACCGGTTGTGCCATGGGGCTTGAGCAGTTCCGCCGCGGTCTCCGGAGGAATCCCGGAACCGTTATCCCGAACCGATAACCACAACCGAAAGTCCCGCAACTCCGCCCGAACTAAAATAAGCGGTTTTCCAAGCTTGCCCTTAAAGGCATGAATAATACAGTTCTCCACCAAAGGCTGGAGAATCGATGACGGAACAGGATAATGATCCAGCAAAGGCGCGTCATAATCCAAAATAAGATCCAGATTCTTCGGAAACCGCACCTGCAAAATAGCAAAATAATACCGCAAACCTTCGATTTCATGCTCCAAGGGTACAATTATATCCTTGTTGTGAATATTATGCCGAAACAGCCGGGCAAGATATTCCATGTATTCCCCGGTGCGGTCTGCGCCTTCGATAATAGCAAGCTGCATCCCCGTATTCAGAGTGTTAAACAGAAAATGAGGATTCATCTGGGCCTGCAAGGTGTAAATTTCCATGTGCCTAAGCAGGCCTTCCATCTTTAAGTTCCGCATTTTTTCCTGCATATACTCTTGCTTTATAGTTTCTTGCAATCGGATTTCCGCGATGTAATTTCGGATTTCAGTTTTCATCCGGTTGAAGGCTTCCACAACCTGATTCATTTCCTGCACCGACCCGATTTCAATATCCTCCACATCGAAGTGCCCCGCGGAAAGCTCGGCCGCCATCACCGACAGCCGGACTAAGGGATTCGTAATCCGCCGAACCGATTGCAGTAATAGCAAAACCGCAAACATCGACGTGCCTATAATAAACAAAAAATTCCAAAATTGAATTGTCCCGGAATCAGCAATAAACAGCCCATACACATCAAGCTGTCCCCGAAACCGCCCCGCGCTGATAGCTTCAATTTCCCGGCTGATGTATTCAAGCAGACCCGACATTTCATCATAAATCTTGGTATATCCCGCGATGTTCCGGCCTCGTTTTTCCTCCATAGCCTCTTCCGCAAGATCAAGATAAGACCGAATCAGCGCATACAATTCCCGTTCCTTGAGGGCCGTTTTGTCTCCGATAATAAGCGGGTCCGCCGGCAGTTTGTCCCGCAGTTTCCGCGCGGCAATAAATACCCGACCCAAAGCATTGGACGAGCTGGTTGAAAGATATTCCAACAAAGGATTTTGATAAGCCGCCAAATCTTCCTGAAGAGATTTAAGAAACCTCTGCTGGTCAAAGCTGGTGTCCGAAACAGTTTGCAACTTCTTCGCGGAAAAAAGAATGTACCCCGTAGAAAAAACGAGGATAAAAAATACTCCGAAGATACTTGAGAGCATCTGAAACCGAAAGGACCGGGGAAACCGGCGCAAAAATCGCTTCATCCGGCCCAGTATACCTCCGCCCGGAAGTTTAAGCCAGCGAGTTCCGCCCGCCTCAGAGGGCTTGCGGGATTTTGCGGTTTTTGCCGGGGGCTTGGGAGGTTTCCGGCTCTCCCTGGCGGCCGGGGGTTATCGAGTTCCCAGGGGAAGGTAGGACCTTTTCTGAGATACTGCGCGGTACGCCGGTCTGATGATGCGTCCTCCGGACAAAATTTCCTCGATGCGGTGGGCGCACCAGCCGGCCATGCGGGCCGCGGCGAAAATCGGGGTGTAGAGTTCTTCCGGGATATGGAGCATCCGGTAAATCAAGCCGGAATACAAATCGACATTGGCGCAGATTACCTTGTTGGAACGTTCCCGGAGGGCTCGGATTCCCTGAGCTTCCAGGGTTTCCATCAGGGCAAAATCCTGCTTGAAGGCCGAATCCAGCCCCGGCATATTCTGCACATACTGTTTCAGCAGGACCGCCCGGGGATCCGACTGGGTGTATACCGCGTGTCCCAAGCCGTAAATCTTTCCCGAACCATCGTTGGCTTGTTTGTCCAGAATTTTACCGAGATACGCGTATATTTCTTCCGGGTCCTGGGGGTCCCGGATGTTTTTCTTGAGGTCCGAAAACATTTCCATCACCTTTACGTTTGCGCCGCCATGGAGAGGACCTTTAAGGGATCCCACCGCCGCGGCTAAGGCGGCGTATGTATCGGTCCCGGTCGAGGAAAGCACCCGGCACGCAAAAGCCGAGTTGTTGCCTCCTCCGTGTTCGGCGTGGAGAATAAAGAGCAAATCCAAAAGCCGGGCTTCTTCTTGGGTGTACTGATTATCTTTTCGCAGGATGTGCAGAAAGTTTTCCGCCATGGAGATGCCCTCTTGAGGAATATGGATGAAAAGAGAATCTCCGTCAAAGTAATGCCGCTTCGCGGCGTAGCAGTTCGCTATAATCACCGGCACCCGCCCGATAAGCTCAATAGACTGGCGGATCATATTTTCCGGGGACGTATCATCCGGCGCGGGATCATAGTTATACAGAGTCAGGATACATCGGGAGAGCTTATTCATAATATCCACCCCTGGACTTTTGAGAATCGTATCTTCGGTAAAACTTTCAGGCAGTTTGCGGGCCCCGGCAAGCATACGATTATATTGTTCAAGCTGTTCCATGGTGGGAAGGTTGCCGAAAATCAGCAGATAGGCCACTTCTTCATACCCGAAGGTTCCCTCTTCGGCATGGGACCGGATAATATCCAGGACATCAATACCCCGATAATACAGCTTTCCTTCTATAGGATTCGGTTCTCCGTCAATCACCCGATACCCCTGGACACTGCCGATGCCGGTTACTCCGGCAAATACCCCGGTCCCATCGGAATTCCGCAATCCCCGCTTAATGTTGAAGTGTTCGAATTCTTTGGGGTCAATCGTATAGCAAGCCTCTAGATCCACTTTTCGGATAAACCCTAGGAGCGTTTCATCTTGTACCATGCCGGAACTATACTACAAAGATCTCGAATATTACAACCCTGGAACTTGGCGGTAAAGATAGGCAAGAAAAATATTTGAAAAAATAAAAAAAAAAGCGAAAAAACGCGATTACCCTCTATACATTTCCTCAAGCTCCGGGTATACTATCTAAAATTCTTCAAAAAATATTCAGGAGGAACTGAAATGAAGAAATGTGTGTATGGAGCGATTGCCGCTCTCATTATCGTGTCGGCGTCCTGCGCCTCAAAGCCAAAAGCAGAACCTGCGCCGGAACCCCCCAAACCCTATGCGTTGCCCCTTACCGGCTTCACTCCTTGGGAACTCGAAGACGGCACCGCGGAACTGGTAGACGATACCATCGTTTTCGCCGGCGGCGGTCTCAAGTACCTTCTCCCTACGGATGTGGATCTCAGCAAGTATACCGGTCTCTATCTCGTCTATGAGACCTCCGAATGGGACGACCCGGAGGGCGCAGTGGAAGCCAAAACCGGCGTTCCCCATCGGATGCAGTTGAGCTTCCGAGGCTGGGACGGCATCGAAGGCAACGAACTCGCGGAAGGAACCGATTATACCTATCCCATCCTCGAAGACGGAGCCGGCGAAGTGTCCATCATCGATAGGGACAGAAAATTCGGCGAATGGGAATCCGGCGAAGCCGCAAAAGGCTTCACCCTCAAAGCCAATACCTTTGAAAACGACGGAATCGCCAACTACAAAGTAAAAATCACCGCCCTGGAGTTGCGCCCCGTTGAACCCGCGATCGCGGATTCAGCCCAAAAGTAAAAATCCTCGAGCCCCATCGGGTAGCTCAATATAGGCCGGATAGCCCCTATCCGGCCTGTGTTTTTAATTATGATAAACAGAAAAGCTCTGATAAGCCGCCATAACCCAGTATACCTTCACTCAAAAACCGAACCTCCCTTATCCGTAGGAAATGGCGGATTCTGCGCCACCATGGACTTCACGGGCTTGCAAACCTTCCCGCCTCCGGAGCTTCCCCTCTGTATTATGTCCGATTGGGGATGGCACCGGTACCCAAAGGCCCCGCAAAACGACGCGGCTCTGCGGAAAACCCCGTACGATACCTACGGACGCCCGGTAGCCTACGCGACCGACCCCGCCGGCCAGGAAGAACTTTTCAAAGCTCTGCGGCAAAATGCCCATCGATTTACCTTGGGAAGAGTCCGCTTCCCGGCTTCCGCCGCGGATTACGATAAGTACACGGGAATCCGGCAGGAACTTTCCCTCTGGGAAGGAGTCCTTGCTTCCGTATTTTCGATCCATGGCGAACCCGTATCGGTATGGACCTTAGTCTGCCCGGACCAAGACACCCTCTGCGTCCGCATCGAATCCGGTCTGCTCTCCCGGGAAAGCTCCAAGCTCCGGGTCTGCCTCGATTTCCCCTACGGCAGTCACAAAAAATCCGGCGGAGATTTCACCTGCCCGGAACGGCACAGCACCGAAATCGAAGTGCAGTCCCAAAGTATTATCGTCCAACGCCGCATGGACGATACCCGATATACCGTCGCCGTCAGAATCAGCCCGGGAGTTGATGTTCAATTCGATGGGATGCATAAACTCACTTTTTCGTGCGGCCGGGACCGGATGGAACTTTCCTTTCGGTTTTCTTCTATTAAAGAGCATCTCATTTTGCCCGAAGACTTCGAGCATAGCCGCCGCGCCGCCGCCGGGTTTTGGGAAACCTATTGGAACGAAGGCGCCGCCCTGGACTTGGGAGAGGCCGCCGACCCCCGGGCCCCAGAGCTTGAACGCCGGGTTGTTTTATCTCAGTATCTTTCGGCGATTCAGTGCCGAAGCCCCCGGCCCCCGGCCGAAACCGGTCTAACCTGCAATAGCTGGTACGGCAAATTTCACCTCGAAATGCACTATTGGCATTGCAGTTATTTCGCCATCTGGAATCGAGGCAAAGAGCTGGAGAAAAGCCTCGGGTATTACCGGGACATCCTGCCTCTAGCTCGAAACATCGCCGCCGAACAAGGCTACGCCGGAGCAAGGTGGCCCAAAATGTGCGATCCCACAGGGTATAATTCGCCGTCATCGATTGGAGTTCTCTTGGTTTGGCAACAGCCTCATCCGATTTTGCTGGCCGAACTCTGTTACCGATGTAATCCCCGTCAGAAGTTTTTAGCCTTATATCGAAATGTAGTCGTTGAAACCGCGGAATTTATGGCGAGTTTCATCCATTCCTTAGATGACGGAACCGCGGTATTGGGACCCCCCCTCATCCCCGCGCAGGAACGCTTTGATCCCAAAAAGGTCCTGAATCCAGGCTTTGAAACCGAATATTTCCGTTATGCCTTGAGGTTAGCGAATACATGGCTTACCCGGCTTGGCGAGGCTCCGCGCCCCGGCTTCGAAGCTGGAGCCCAGAGATTGCGCCCTCCCCCAACCCAGGACGGAGTGTACATAGCTCATGCTAACTGCCCCCAAACCTTTACCGAACCGGTCTTTCACACCGATCATCCGTCAATGCTGGCCATGCTGGGAATGCTTCCAGGCAAAGGGATAGACCGAAATACCATGCGCCGTACCTTAATGCGGGTGTTGGAGGTTTGGGATAGGCAGTCCCTGTGGGGATGGGATTTTCCGCTTATGGCAATGACCGCCGCCCGGCTCAATATGCCGGAAGAAGCGATAAATCTGCTCTTGATGGACACTCCGAAAAATACCTATCTCGCCAACGGACACAACCCCCAAGGCGGCCGGGAAGACCTGCCCCTCTACCTTCCGGGCAATGCCGGACTGTTGCTTGCCGTAGGTATGCTTGCCGGCGGATGGGATGACTCGGACGCCCTGGGCTTCCCCCCGGATTGGCGCATCCGAAGCGAAGGGTTTCTGCCATACATCTAGTTTTTTTTAGTTTTTTATTTTTTTTGTTGACATACCAATAAAAAATAAGTATCTTATAGATACGCGACGATGGTGGAACTGGTAGACACGCCAGCTTGAGGTGCTGGTGCCGCAAGGCATGGAAGTTCAAGTCTTCTTCGTCGCATTTTTTCTAGTATAAAGAATTAGCTCAAAAATATCTTTTCTAAAAATTGAATTGCGTGGCGACCGTACATTTATCGTACAAGTATTTTTTTACCAAGGTAAAGCCATGGCCTAATTATCCACGGAAGTATGCCGGGAATGGCAGAGGGTTTTTTGGGGATTGTATTACCCTTCATCTTACGCCCTTTCCGCTTCTCTATTCAAGTTTTTTTCTTAAATATAAGGTTTTTTGATACTAATCGGCAACGTATCCAAGACGGACCCGACGTAGTGCCGTCTTTAAAACTGAATACAAAGTCGACCGTTTTCTTCCCATAAATTTTTAATCGCTTCTTGCAAAATCGGATCAAAGGGTGCATCCCGTTCCCGTTTCCCCTTCGGCGGTCCCAAAACCGATTTATAGAATGTAATAGTATCAATAGAATAAGGGCGATTTTTAGAGAAGAGTATGGCCTGATTGTGGACTTTCGGTTATATCGGTAAACTTTTCCAGCCATGCGCCTATGGTTATATCCTTTATCGGCGCATACGAACTTTCGTTTTGAGCGAGTTGCAACTAATTTCTTGTATTACAAGGAACTAGTTTTGAGCCGCGAAGGGATCGAACCTTCGACCCGCAGATTAAGAGTCTGCTGCTCTACCAGCTGAGCTAGCGGCCCGGTTTTTTGCGTCCGACAGGACTCGAACCTGCGCCCTACGGATTCGAAGTCCGTCGCTCTATCCATCTGAGCTACGAACGCAATTTTCTAAAATATACAAAGATCCCGGTTTTTTGTCAAGCTCCCCCGGCTTTTTTCAGCTTTTTTCCAACTTAATCGACGCCGCATACAAACTATTCAAAAGCCCCAAAACCGCAGATAGCGTAAAAAGCGTCTCAAGGCCCGTAACCTTCCAAATCCAGCCGCCCATCAGGGCAATAAAAATACTAATCCCATGATTCACCGAAACCCCAGTCGATAAAGTAGCGGTAATCTCCTCCGGGTCCGCCGCCAAAGCCTGCACATACACATTACTCGCCATACTTGCAAGGGAAATAATCGAATCCAACACATAATTCACGCAAACCACAATAAAAGCTACCGAAAAAGGAAAAAGCCGATGAGCAAACCCATAAAGCAGACACACAATAACCAAAAGCAGAGTGTCCGCCACCATAATACGCTTAAACCCAAGCCGATCAATAAGCCGCCCCATTATCGGACTGAAGATAAGCCCAAAACCCGCGCAAAGGGCCAGCAAGAAAGCAATCACCGAAGTATCCGCCCGATACTGAAGAATCAATACATAGGGCGCAAAAGTGAGAAAAATCTGCTTCCTAGCCCCGTAAAAAACTTCTAACATATAATACTTGTGAAATTTCCGGGCGAAGTAAAACCGCCGTCTAGGACCTTTAAGAGAAGTTTCTTGCAAAGCCAGAACCGTTAGAACCCCGCCGATCATAAGAGCCGCCCCGATCCCGAAAATAATCCGAAAAGGAAGAACATCCTTTCTGCTGAAACCGATTCGGGAAAACAAAAAAAATAAAGCCGTAACCGCCGCATATCCGGCGATATTCCCCAGATGCCCCAACGCGCTGGTAACACCCAAAGCCGCCCCGGACCGTTCCCGAAAAGCCAAGGCCAAAGATAAAGTGGTCCGAACCGGCATGATAATATGCTCTCCGAAACTGAAAAGCACCATCCCCAAGACGACCGTAATCTTCCCGGTCCCAGCGGCCAGTAAACCGATCAGCCCGGCCGCCATAACCGCGACGCCGATTTTGAAAATCCGGCTTTCGGTAAACCGGTACATCCCGGCCAGAATGAAAACCACCAAAAGCCCCGGCATTTCCCGGAAAAATTCGACAATCCCCCGCTCAAAAGCGGTAATACCGACAATTTCCGCGAGGTAATTATCCTGAATCCCCCGGTACAGCCCGTAACTTATCCCGCATAAAGCCAAAACCCCTAAAAACCGCCCGGCTTTCGCGTCAGGACGGTAAATATCCTTCCCAAAACCTTGCATTTTTACTGGATGTAGCCTTTTGCTTTGAGGAGTTCCGCGTTGAGGATGCCGCCGCCGGCCGCGCCGCGGATGGTGTTGTGGGATAAGCCTACGAAGCGGAGGTCGAAGACCGGGCAGGGGCGAATCCGCCCGAGGGTGACCGCCATAGCCTTATCCGAATCCCGATCCTTCCGGGG
>JAIRPY010000108.1 GCA_031256905.1 Spirochaetaceae bacterium | reverse complement strand
TGTCTTTTCCGAGCAGTCCCTGTCCTACCAGAGCTTGGAACACGAGCCGTCCGATGCGGCCAAAGCCATTTATGGCAATCTTCATACATACCCCCAAAAAGGTTTTATAGTTGTTATCTGAAATCATATACAATCTTAAAAAAGAGATCAAGCCTTCCCTCTTTTTTCTTTAATTTAAAAAGAATTTTTCCTAAAAGGACTCGTCTTTGGGCTTATGGGATCGCCGGCGCCGGGGTTTTATCTTTTTTTTCTCCAGAATTCCGACTTCTCCGGGCTTTTCTTCTTTTGAAGAATCCTCTGGGGCGGAAGAAACTTCTCTTTTTTCCATTTCTTCAGGAATCGAAGCCCCTTCTTTTTCCCGTTTTTCCCTTCGTTCTCTATTTTCTCTATCGAGAAACCGAATTTTTTTGACGGTAATTCCGTGTTCTTTGAAAATCAGGCGTAATGCCCGATCCAGCTCGATTTTCGGGGGACTCATGGGCAGGACAAATTGACGGACCGCTAGGAACATCAGCTTGTAGTTTTCCGGTTCCGGGTCCCATCGAAATGTTCCGTCCTGAGCTTCATCTTCAAGGTAATCCCGAATCAACGCCGCCACGGCTTCCCCTGGAAAATCCCGGCGTTCCGGAGAAGAAAAACTCTGGATGTATCGTTTTCGGAACTCCTTATTCTTCATAAGTTGAGCCGCCCCGGGCTGTAAATAGGCATACACTCCCAGCTCTTCCAGATGATCCACGATGGCGTCGGCCCAAGGAGACTGTATGATTTTGAGCATCTCCTCGGTCAGCCGGGATGGGGATACGTCCCTCAGTAGGGCCGCTTGCTTTTTTATCATCCAGCGGATTCTTAAGGACAGTTTAAAGCCCGTACTCGTGCTGTACTTGACGGCCCGAATCATCCGTACCGGATCGTCCGTGAAGATTCGGGCCAGCGGAATAAGGGGGCGCAGTTTTTTGTTCCACATATCCCGCATTCCTTCGACGTAATCGATTACAAGCTGGGTTAAGGGATCGTAAAAAAGCGCGTTTATCGAAAAATCCCGGCGAAGCACATCTTCTTCGATGTCCCCGAAGGTGTTGCCGCTGAGTCCGTCCTTTAGGGAGCGAAAGGTCGAAACCTCGAAACGTTTCTCCCCGAAATACACATGAACCAGCCGAAACCGTTGTCCGATAATCCGGGCGTTGTAAAAAAGTTTTTTGATTTTTGACGGATTCGCTTCGCTTACGATGTCGAAATCTTTGGGTTTTTTTCCCAAAATGAGGTCTCGCACCGCGCCGCCGACGATATACGTCTCAAAACCCTGGGACCGCAGACGAGACACGATAGCTACCGCCTCAGGGTCCACATCGGAAAAATCAATGCCATGTTCATCCCGAGTATACACAATCGCTTTTTTAACGGGTTTTCCGTTTTTTTCAGCAGTATAACGGACGCGCAAAGAAACCTCTCTATACCAAAAACCGCGGCATTCCTCCGCCGCAATGCCGATAAAGCCAATCCAGAAGATTATCAGTCACCTCTTCCCGATTTGTTTCATTCAAAATTTCGTGCCGGGCTTCAGGATACAGCACAAATTCTAAATCCGTAATGCCCGCGGTCCGATACGCGTGGACCAGCGCGGTCGGGCTTTCCCCCATGTCTCCCACCGGGTCCGCGCTCCCTCCGAAGATGTACACCGGCAGACTCTTCCGAATCAGGTCCAGGGCTTCGGGTTTGTGAATTTTGTTCAAAAGCAGACTCAAATCCCGATAAAAACCAGCGGAACAGAGCTTCCCGCTGTACGGATCCGCCATATAAGCGTCAACTTCGGCTTCATCCCGGGAAAGCCAGTCAAAGGGAGTACGATTCGGCTTGAAGGGTCTGCTGAAAGGTCCATTCGCGAGGGCCTGGGCGATCTGGGACCCTTTTCGGCATCCCTTCGCCCAAGCAAGAAAGCCCATCAACGGCGGGGCCGCGCGGATCCGCAGACCATCGGGTCCTCTCGTGCCGGAAAGTATACATCCCGCCAGGGGATGCCCGCAATAGGACTCAATGTAATTCTGCGCCAAAAAGGATCCCCACGAATGGCCCAATAAAAATACCGGCTGGGCCGGATCCGCCCGGTGAATCATCTGAGTTACCAAGTCGATGTCTCCGGTGACTTTGGCGATGCCCTCGGAATCCGCGCAATGCCCCAAAAGGCCCCCCAAGCCCGGATCGTTTATCGAGAGATCCGCGGTTTTGCCATGCCCCCGCATATCCGCCGCCCAGACCTCAAAGCCCGCCCCGCAGAGCCGCCGGGCCAGGCGTTCATACCGCAGAGAATGTTCCGCCATACCGTGTACGATGTGTACGCTTCCCCGCCGAGGCGAATTCTCAGGGGACCAATGTCTTACAAAAAGTTTCAGTCCATCTTCGGAGGATAGCCATTCACCGGAACCTGGGGATTCCGCCGCGCCGGTTTTGCCGGGGCGTTTGCGGGAATCCGTTTTTTTCGCTCTGCCGGTGTTTTTTCGTCCACCCATATTGGAGTATTGTACCTTTCTAGGCTTATCTGCGCAATCCTGATATAGTAAAAAACAATGCTAATCGGCGAAATTTTTACCGCCCGGGTAGAAACCTTAGTGGCCGGCGGAATGGGAATGTGCCGTCTGCGGGGAAGAACCGTATTCGCGCCCTCGGCCGCCCCGGGAGATGTGATCGCCGGGCGGATTCGGGACCTCCGCCGGGACTGGGCGTTGGCGGAGATCCTTGAAATCCTCGAACCGTCTCCGGGCAGAACCGGACCCCGATGCCCGAAGTACGGTCCCTGCGGAGGCTGTTCATGGCAGCATCTGACGTACCCCACTCAATTGGCGGAAAAACGGAACATCCTGCGGGACGCCCTTGTCCGCATCGGAGGATTCTCCCCGCCCCAAGAGCCGGCGATTCATCCATCCCCGCCCTACGAGTACCGCAATCGGGTCCAATTCCACCGATCCCCAAAGGGCGGTATCGGCTTTAAGGCAAAAGCCAGCGGGAACATCATCCCCCTCCTGGACTGTCCCGTCGCGGACCCAGGCATCCGGCAGGCTCTGAGGGAAAAACGCATCATCCCGCCGCCCGAAAAGAACCGCTTCACCGTGTACGCCTGGCGAGATACGTTTTTAAGCGAAGCAGGACCCGCCCGGGGAAAGGTTCGGCTCTTAGACCGGGAACTGCTCCTCGATGCCGGCGTGTTTTTCCAGAGTAACGGACCTCTCCTCGAACAAGTAATTTCAATCGTCAAAGAAAAAGCCGAGGCCGCGGATGCTGAAAAAAAAGCGGCCGATGTCTACTGCGGAGTCGGAACGTTCGGGGCGTTCCTGAAAGACCGATTTCCCCGGCTGGATGCGGTCGAGGAAAATAAAACCGCCCTTATCCTCGCCCGGGAAAATGTGCCGGGAGGGGAAGTTCAGCCCTGGGCGGTTTCCGCGGATTCGTGGGCGAAAGCCCAGCCCGATCCGATGCCCTACGGCTTTGTTATTGTCGACCCGCCCCGGCAGGGGCTTTCGCCGTTTGTGCGGACTCGGCTTGCCCAATCGGGACCGCCTTTGTTGGCCTACCTTTCCTGCGATCCCGCCTCCTTCGCCAGAGACGCCGCGGGACTCGTCAAAGGCGGTTATTCCTTAGAAGACCTGCACATCTTCGATTTTTATCCCCAAACCCCGCACCTCGAAATTTTAGGTTTTTTCTTTTCTGATTTTTAATATTATTTAATCAAACTCGAACCTTGCAAAGTATGGTCTTTGGAATTTATTTTTGTTAATTTTATACGCTTTCAAAGAAAGAATAGTAATACTGTCTTTAGCCGGGGCAATATAAAAATCATAAAGTACGAACAATAATTAAAAAGAATATTGTTAAAAATAATAAAGAAAAAAGTAATCAATTCCGATAAATAACTATGCCGCAGGAATTAGACTTTTCGGTAAATAAACTTATCCTCGGGGATAATTTGGAAATCCTCAAAACCTTTCCCGATGAATGCATCGATCTCATTTACCTTGACCCGCCGTTTTTCTCAAACCGTAATTACGAGGTAATCTG